>NZ_CP012697.1:3933015-4266030 GCF_001314225.1 Microbacterium sp. No. 7 | reverse complement strand
GTGAGTGATGCCGACATGGAACGGGGGAGCTCCCGGGGCGACAGGCCGGTGGGACAACACGACCTGGTCGTCCACGTTCTCGTTCGGTGGCCTGTCGACGCGGTCGGCGGGCGCCCGGTGGGCGTCGGTCACGATCCCGCAGGGCGCGGTGATCGACGCGGCCACGCTGGCGTTCACCCTCTCGGGTGAGGCGAACAGCGGCCGCGCGGTCGGCGTGCACCAGGTCGACAACGCGCCGGCGCTGGGCAACGGTCAGCGCGGCACGGACAACACCCCGACCGTGGAGTGGGCGTCCGGCGGCGGCGCGAAGACCGTCAGCGTGGTCGCCGCGATCCAGGCCCTCGTCGACCGGCCCGGCTGGGCGTCCGGGAACGCCCTCACCGTCCGGTGGGATGGTCTCTCGTTCGAGTTATCCGACCGCACCCTCAGCGCCGTCAGCTTGAGCGTCGACTGGCACGACCCGTTCACCAACTACGAGCGCACCGCCGAAGACGCCGTCGGGGTGGTCGACGCTGCGGGAGCGGGCGCCGGGTGGGCGCGCGACGGTGCCGACACGGTCGGGATCGCGGATGCCGCCGAGCACCTCATGCCGACCGTCCGCGACGGCTTCGACACGGCGGCGGTGTCGGACGCGGCGGTCGCGACCCTCATCCCCGGCATCAGCCGCGGCGCCGCGGACAGCGTGCCGGTGCTCGATCAGGTCGCGGCGTCGATCGTGCGGTTCGACCCGCCCCCGCCGCCCTGGCAGGACGTCATCAGCGACCCCGAGTACATCGAGGCGATCACCGCCCTGCATCGCGACGTCGACTGGCGGGCAGAGATCATCAACCCGAGCGGTGTCGTGCTCAGCGACCCTCTCCCGTTCATCGACGGGCAACTCGTCGTCGACGCGGAACGTGACCACCGCTGGTCGGTGTCGTTCATCGTCCCCGACCAAGCGTGGTACCCGTGGCTGGAAACGGACCCCCTCCATCCGCACTCCCGGCACCGAATCCAATTGTGGTTCCAGCTGTTCCTCCCACGCTCACAGCGGTGGGTGGAGATCCCGTGCGGACGATTCCACCCCCGTGTCGGAGACGCCGCGGACGACGCCGACGCACCGCCGCTGGAGTTCGATGTCACCGGAGTCAGTGCGCTCGGCACCATCCGCCACTACCTCGTACCCATCGACGTGTCGGGCATGCGCGCGCACACTGCGATCGACACGATCCTCGCCGCTGTCGCCCCCACGCTCCCACGTGACCTGACGCCGTCGATGCACTCACTCCCGGCGGAGTACATCGTCGGTGAACCACACGACGGAGACCCCGTCGCCGACATGCACGAGATCGCCGCCGCCGCCGGAATGGTGCTCTACGAAGACCGGGTCGGCGTGATCCGGCTCGACCCGATCCCCGACGCGACGCCCATGTACGACTGGACACAGAACGTGGTGCAGCGAATCAGCGTCCGCGGGGCCGACATCACGCAAACCGTCAACACCGTCATGGTGTCGTCAACTTCCTCCGAGGTCGACCCGCCCGTCCACGCGATCGCGCAGATCATCGATCCGGAAGACCCGATCAGCGTTACCCACGGCGTCTACTACCCGCTCCCGGTCCCGTCCGACAAGGTCCGCACGGAAGCGCAAGCAGGAGAGTACGCCGTCAACCAGCTGATCCTCCGCCGAGAAGGATCACAGCAACTCGACCTTGTGACGTCCGTCCAAGCACACGTCGACGCGTTGGAGGTCGCGGTGCTCGACCATCCCCGCGCCGTCGGGCCCCGCAGGGTCACCGGGTGGTCCGTGAACCTCAACCCGGAATCGATGATGGCCGTCACGATGCGAGGTGCTGTCGATGGGTGATCTGAACACCGCGCTACGAGAAGCGCTCGTGCAAGGTCAGGAGATGCGTGACGCCCGCGTCCGTGCCATGCAGGAACGGCTCGCGAACACGAGCAGTGCGCCCACTCGGCCCGCCCGAGTTGTTGAGATCGGTGACGGAAACCGGGTGCGTGTCGAGATCAACGGCACCGTCGTTCCCGCCACGATCGACCGTTCCCTCGGCGCCGTGCACACGTCCGACACAGTCGAGACGGTTCACATGGGCGGCACCTACCGTGTCGTCCGGATCGTGACGTGGCGGGAACCCGAGCCCGTCTCCACAGAAGCTGAGCTGCCGTTGAAGCCCGACAACCCGATCAGCACGATCGCGACGACGTCGTACAGCCCGGTCGGGCTGAACGGCGCTGGCGTCGGACCTGGCAACAGCACGCAGCAGATCTACGACTACCTCTGGGACTGGCTCATCCCCGCCGTCAACTCACATGCGAGCGCGATCGGCGCACTGCAGGCGTTCGCGTCCACCTCGGCGGGACGGCTCAACAGTGTCCGCACGAGCCTCATCGAAGCCGACGCCGCGAATGTCGCAGGCAACAACTACACCGAGAACACGGGAAGCGCCGCCGCGGGAGCAGCATCGTCCACAGCCGACGCGGCAGTTGAATCAGGGACGGCACGCCGAGTGCAGGGCTTCGGCATGTCCGAAGCGCCGGAGAACATCGACCGGACCGGGTACGAGCAGTGGGACCAGACCACCCAACGGCAAGCGACGCGCATGCTCGCATGGCGCACCAGCACCCTCTACCAGATCCGTGAAGCCGTCAACCGTGGCCTCGCATACCGGAAACTCACCCAGGTTCCTGCGTTCCCCACAGTCCCGTCGGTCACGTTGGACGACCTGTCGTGGACGAGTGCAGCGAGCCAGATCGGTCTTGTCGACGACTGGTGTACGAACCGCATCGGCACGCTCATGACAGCGATCAACACCCTCCGCGCCGACCAAACGTTCGGCGCGTACGCGTACAGCGGCGGGACCACGTCATGGGTTGGTGGAACGTACCAGGCGGCACGACCGCAACTGATCGTCTCCTTCCGCAACTACCGCATCCGATGCTCCGAGCTCGGGTCCGCGTTGAAGGATCCGATCAACCGCATCAACGGCCGCTGACCCACAAGCTCCCGGGGTGCGCGTCAACGCGACCCATTGCGCGCGAAGGGCGCCCACCCGATCGCATGCCGGGTTACTCCTGGCCTCTGCGGGGCCCTGCGCGCACCCCGGGCTCTATCGAGAGGAGCCGCTGATGACGGCGACGTATCCGGGCGCCGCGTTCTTCGTGCAGTCGCCGAACTGTGCGCCGCGGCGGGCCGGGGCGCGGATCACGCATGTGATCTTGCACCTGACGGGCAACCTCGCCGACCATACGGCGTACTTCTCGCGTCGCAACGAGCGCAGCGTCGCCCCGCACCTGTACCCGCGGCCGGACGGGATGCTGACGCAGTTCGTTCGGTTCGGGTGGCGTGCGTGGACGACCGCGGTGCCGCTGGATGAGAGCGCGGTCACGTTCGAGATCGAAGCGGTCGGTGACGCGACACCCGAACAGTACGAGGCGGTCGCACGGTTCATCGCGTGGCTCGCCGACCAGACCGAGGTCGACGGCATCCCGGTCGATTTCGAGATATCCCGTGCCCGGGTGATCGGGCATCGGGAAGCGCCCGGGGTGACGAGCGGCACCGTGTGCCCGGTCGATCTGAACATCGACCGGATCGTCGCCCGCGCCCGCGACCTGAGAGGGGCACGCATGCTCTGGCCCAACGGCACCACCACCGAACCCAAGCGGTCCGACGGGTACGGGCCGCGCACGTCGATCCTGACCAGCGCCGGGTGGACGCGCCCGTTCCATGTCGGCACGGACCATCACAGCATCGGCACGATCCGGGCGATCGCCGCAGGCACGGTCATCGAGTCCGGCTGGATCGACTGGGCCGGCAATCAGGTGCTCGTCTACCTGGGCGAGCTCGACGGCATCCGCACATGGGTGCGGTACTGCCACCTCGCGTGGCCGTCGCTGCTGTCCCGCGGCGACCAGGTGGCCGCCGGCGCGGTGATCGGCACCGAGGGCGCGACCGGGCAGGCCGCCGGCGTGCACCTGCACTGGGAGATCTACCGCGGCCGCGTGGACCGCGGCACCGGCAGCAACCCGGGCGCGACCACTGACCCGCGCGCTTTCATCCTCGCCCACATGAACCAGACCGCCGGCAGCCCGGCAGGAGGAGAGGACGACATGTCCGCAGAAGCTGAACGGAAGATCGCCGCGATCTACGACGCGATCTTCACCGGCGGCACATCCATGCCCGACAATCAGCGTTCCCTGGCCGCGTCGGTCGCGGAGACCGTGCAGCTCGGCCGCATCACCGCGGGCCGTACGGGGGTGATCCAGGGGTTCTACCGGCGCAGCGAGTTGGGCCCGGAGTGGATGCTCATCGACCCGTCGTTCCCGCCGCACCCGGAGCATCCGGAGCAGGACGGGTACCGGGTCACGACCGACGCGGAGATCGCCCGCCTGATGGGCACCAACCCGGTGCTGATCTCACGCAAGGACTACATCGCCCGTCAGGCCGCCGCTCGTGAGCGCGCCGCCACGTGGCGGGCGGCGGTGGCTCCGTCGTTCGAGGCGTGAGCGTGGACTGGCAGAGCCTCGTGGAGGCGCTGGCCACCCCGGTGCTGATGGCCGGGTCGGGGATCGTGGGTGGTCTTCTGACGTCCGCGGCGCAGAAACGTGCCGCGAGGGTGCAAGCCGAAGCGCAGGCCACGTCCCGTGAGAACCATCTGATCGACCAGCTCCAGGAAGAGCTGTCGTCGTCGCGCACGGAGCAGGCGGCGCGGATGCTCGCCCAGGAAGAGCGGATGACCGGGCTCGAGGAGCGCAACGGCATCCTCGTGGACCGCACGGACCGGTACCGCGACCTGCTCCACAAGCACCGGTCCCACATCTGGGACGGCAAGCCCCCGCCCCCACCCGAATGGCCCGACGACCTGCCGCGGTAGACGCGAGCAGCAGCCCCCTGTGATGAAAGGAATCAGCATGACCAGTCCCGTGAACACCCCCAACGTCGTGATCGAGAGCCCCAAGGCTCGCAGGATCGCCCGCACCACCCTGGATGTGGTCGGTGTCCTCCTCGGCACCCTGCTCGTCATCGACGCGGCAGCACCCGAGTTCGATGTCGCCGCGTTCACCACGCCCGTCCTGGCCGGCTGGACGTACCTGCGTCTCGCGTTCGGTCTGGGCGTCGACAACCCCAACACGCCGAAGGCCTGACCCTCGCGTCACTGCATGTCACTGAGGCCTCACTGAGCCTCAGTGACATGCAGTGACGCATCACTCCGGCGTTGGAATCGAGAGGAGCCCGCCCGTGCCGTTTCCTGATGGTGTTCGTGAGCGTGTCGTGACGTGCGGGTCCGCGTACCTGCCCGTCGAGGGGGAAGACGTGATCAGCCGAGTCGATATCACCTCGACACGCATGCTGATCTGGGAGGGTCAGCCGATCGTGACGGTCGACGGGCTCCGCCACACCTCCGAACCCGGCGGGCAGATCGCGTTCACGGCGGTCGTGTCGGACATGGTCGGGATGGTCGACGCGACCACCCAGCAGGTCATCGACATCTCCGGTGGGGAGGCGACGCACCTCCTCACGGCCACGATCACCTACCTCCTCGCCCGTCGTGTGATCGGCGTCCGCAAGGTCACGTTCCCCGTCCCGACCGGGGCGGGCGCGCTGGATCTGGACCGGGCGATCGCCGCAGGCACCGTGGAGGGTGTTCCGATCGTGGTCGCCGATCAGTGGTCCGAGGTCGTGGACCAGGCGATCACCGACGCCCGCGTCGACGGCGACTGGCTTGTGCTGACCCGCCATGACGGGACCGAGATCACCGCCGGGCATGTCCGGGGCCCCGAGGGCGACTTCGTGCCCGTCATCACCGACGACACCGCCGAATGGTGGGTGCACCCGCAGGCGACGGTGTTGCAGCGGCCGGTGCCGCGGATCGTGAAGGGCGGGTTGCGTGCGGATGGGACGGTGATCGTCAGCGAGGTCACCGACGCGAGGGTGCGGACTGTTGAGGTCGGCACCGCGACGCAGGATGACCACAACGTGCCGGCGGTGTGGGCGCGTGATGGGCACCGCACGGTGGTCGCGTGGACCAACCACGGGCAGACGTCCCCGGGTGGTGACCCGCCCCGGTACATGCACCTGCGGGTCTCCGACCGTGACGGCACGCTCTCCAGCCTCCGCACGGATGCCGCGGTCCCTGTGGTGATCAACTTCACTGGCGGGGCGACCGTCGGCGTCAGCTACGCGCAGCTGCATCACATCGCGCACCTGTCCACCGTCGACGCGGCCGGCAACCCGCTCGTGGATCACTTCTGGGTCCTCACCCGCTACGGCAACACGGGGATCGGGTTCTCGTGGCGTGTCGCGCGCTTCACCGTCGACCAGGTCACCGGAGAAGTCACCGTCCTCGGCATCCAGGTTCTGTTCACGTCCGAGTTCTTGCAGTTGTACGTGACGTCCGCGGACGCGCACGGGACGGGCGATCAGGTCATCCGCCTCGCGTGCGCATACAATCCGAATACGCTGTCGAACATGACGTTGCTCTACTTCGAGCTCAACTGCGTCACCGGTGCGATCACGTCTCCGCACGCCCCGACGACCGGCAACGTCCTCACCGGTGCCGGGCTGCCGATCGACACCCGCACCGTGCCCCGCCTGATCCCGAACCTGCCGGACATCACGACCCACTCCAGGCGCCTGTCGTACGTCTCCCCGGGGCCGTTCCCGCCGCGGATCGCGATCGCCGAATGGGACAACACCACCCCGAACCAGGCGATGCAGAAGATCGTGACGGTCTCCGCCGGCGTCGCGTTCACCCGTGACCGGCTCGACCTGTCCAGCACCGGCACCTCCTACGCCGCCGCCGCGTTCCATCCCGATTTCCAGACCACCACACCGTCGGTGCGGGTGTGGCTGGCCGCCCCGATCGGCACCCCCGGCGCGACACGCACCCTCGTGCGCCGCACCTCCACCGACGGCAACAACAGGTCCTGGCAGTTGCAGTTGCTGACCGACCGGCGCCTGCAGGTGCAGTGCTCCGCCACCGGCGTGAACTTCACCGGCGGCGGTGTGCAATCCACCCTCGTCCTCCCCGCTGACGCGGTCGGGTACGGGCTCGACATCCATGCTCCCGACGACATCCGTCTCTACTACACGCTCGACGGCGACACGTGGGTGCAGTTGGGTGCGACGCTCACCGGCATCGCACCGCTCGCAAGCTCGATCGCACCCTTGGAGATCGGATCATCCACCACCGGGGCGTCCGCGACCCAGTCGATCAGCCGGTACGAGTACCGGTCCGTGCCCGACGGGACGCTGATCGCCTCGCAGATGACCGCCGGCCGCTGGCAGGACCCCGACCCGCAGGGCCGGACGTGGACCAACACGGCGACCCTCATCCCCGGCACGGACGCCGACACCGCACCCCGTGTCACCGACATCGGCATCGCCGGGCCCCGCATCGGCTACGTCGCCACGTCGAACTACGTCCCGATGCCCGCGTTCTGCGACCCTGCCGTCGACGACACGGTCATCACCGCACAGTCCACCGGCACCACCGAGACCGTCAAGATCCTCCGCCGCACCGACCTCGGCCCCTACCGTGAGCAGACCATGATGACCCAGCCCACCACCGCGGGGCGACTGTTCCGGCCGATCGTCCCGACCGGCGGGAACGTCGACCAAGCCCTCGTCGTCAACGTCACCCACTACTCGCCCTCCAACTACGAGCAGTGGGCCGCGTCCGTGAGACCCATCACGTAGCCGCGACCAGCCCCGCCCCCGCCCCGACGCCACCACGGCTCGGGGCGGGGGCGGTTTCGTCGTGTCGTGGGCCACAGAACCGTGGACAGCCACACTCTCCGGGCATAGACTGCCCGACCAAGGGGGGCCTTGGTGGTCGTCTCTGTTCGGGCTGGGAGACGAAGAACCGCCCCCAGCGGGGGGATGCTGGGGGCGGTTGCCCATTGGGGGGATCTGGGCTTTCGCCACTGTACCGGAAGTCACGGGCTCACAGGCGCTGCACGGAAAGCAGCTCCCACCCCTCGGGCACCCTCGCTTCGAGGGCGGGCATGGTGTCCGCTTCGATGTCCTTCACCCCGTCGCGCCGCGCGAACACAACCGCGGCGGACATGCGGGGGCTGCCCTTGACGGGCACGACCGGCATCGCCACCAGCTCCCACCCCGCTGGCGTCGCGGCTTCCGCCTGTGCTCGGATGTCTGCCGCATCGACCCCTTCGAGGGTGAGGGCGTGGATCTCGACGGGGCGGATTCGACCGATCAGCATGCCCCACAGCCTACGGTGAGCAGCGTATCGTGACCGTCATGTGCGCCAGCTACGGACTCGATCCCCGCTTCGCCGACGAGGAGTGGCGGGACGCCGTCGACCGGGCGGTGCTCGACGACCTCCGCACCTGGGCCGAGGAGAACAACCGCTCGACGCTCCGCCCGACGGGCATCCGGGCCCGCAACCTCAACCCCATCATCCAGCACCCCGGCTCTCTCACGCTCGCATGGTGGGGGTACCTCGTCGACGGCAAGGTCGCCCCGTTCCCATCGATCAACTCCCGCGCCGAACGCCTATCCCGTAGCCGCCGCCCTCTCGGCGGGCGGGCGATCGTCCCCGCATCGCACTGGTTGGAGATGCAGAAGCCCTCCCGGGTCTGGCACGAGCTCGCAGCCCCCGGTGACCGACTGCTCGGCATGGCGGCCGTCACGCGCCCCGGCCACACCGCCGACGGGCGCGAGTACGTCTGCTACTCGCTGGTCATGCATCCCGCGGCGGAGCACATCGCCGATGTCCACGACCGGATGCCGCTGCTCGTGGCCCCCGGTTTCGCGGACGAGTGGCTCACCAGCGACGCACCCGCCGCAGAACTTCTCGCCACGGCCGCCGGCGCCGCGCAGGACCTGGACGCGTCGATCATCGCCCGCCCCCAGGCCTCCGACACCGCGCCCGCCGCGCTGTTCTAGTCGCGCGTCACCGTCCGCAGCCGCACGGCGCTTCGCCACACGGTGGCGTACCGTTCACCGCCCTCATCCTCGAAGTAGAGGCTCACGACGCGGTCGTTCCACCCCTTGGCGAAGCCTGGGCGCAACTCCATTGGCTTGTGGCACCACGGAATCCACGCCCAGACGGGTATGACCGTATCGGCCCATGTCATCCGCTGCGGTCCGTATGCTCCCGCCGGTACGTTGCAGATCCCTGGATGCACCTCGACGGTCGCCAGGCGCCGTTCGATGATGACCTCAGCGGGCTCGAATCGTTCAACCACGGCCGGTCTCCCTTCTCCGGCCGAGGATGCCACGCTACACCGACACCGCCCCGCCCTCCAGACGAAGGAGCGGGACGGTTCGGCGCGTATCCCCGCAGAAGCGGGGCCTGCCGGTCGAGTCGACGTCGGAAGGGGTCATCCCCGCGGGGGCGGGGCATGCGGTCACGCTATCAGGGGCCGGGCTCGAATCTCACGGTCGCCGGTCGCCGTGGCCAGGACCGGCGCACGGGGGCGGGGTGCTCTCGTCGCTCTTCGGTGACGCGCGGCCGGCGGGCTTTGCGCTCCTCGCGCTGCGCCGCCTCGATGATGCGTCCGACCGCGGTGACGGTCAGGCCGTGCCTGCGCGCGAGCTTCCAGTGCGGGATGCCCTCGGCGGCGCCCTTCACGACCGCCGCGTCACGCGCGGCCTCGATCGACGCGCGGGAGGGCTTCGTCGGTGCACCCGCGGCCTGGTGCCGTGCGATCGCGGTCGGCACGTCGCCTGCCGCGTAGACCTTCTCCGTCCATTCCCGGTCCTCGGTCTGGTAGGTGATCTGCCACGTGTCGCGTGCCCCGATCGCGTGGGCTTTTGCGGGCCGGTAGCGGACCGTGTACCCGTCAGGCAGGTCGCTCACCACGCCACCCCGACGTCGATCCCCTGGGCGCGGAGCGTGGCGATGTACCCGTCGATCCACTCCCGCGCACCCTGCTGCGGGTCGTCGGCTTCGTAGATCGCCCAGGTGAACGGCCCGTAGAAGACGGTGTCGTCCACGGCGCCCGCGTGCCACGCCTTGACGAGCTTGACTGCAGGCTCGTGGATGTCAGCGAGCCGGCGGAGGATGCCGGCGATCTCGCGATGCGCGCCTTGCCGGCTCAGCCCGCCCGGGCCGATCAGCGGGCGCACCAGCGCGTCGCCAGGGATGACCTCCAGCTGGAGGTAGTTCCAGCTCATGTGCCCTGCTCCAGCAGCTCCATCGGATCGTGCACGGGTGAGGGCTCGTCGATGTAGACGATGCGAGTGCCGTGCTCTTGGTGGCACTCCGCGGCGATCATCCGGTGCCACCGTGCGGGCCTGCCCGTCGCGTCCCACGAGGCGTCGTTGTCGGCCTGCCCGCCCCGCCACACCTCGATCCTGGCGGGCGCAGCAGTCAGCGCAGCGTCACGGGCGTCAGCGTACGCGTCTTGCAGCGCCCGCACCTTGTCCGCCGTGGCGGGACTGACCGGCGCGGCCCCGGCCTTCATCTTCTGGATCATCGCCCGCGACAGCGACAGCGCACGCGCCGCATCAGTATCGTCGCCATGCGCACACGCCTCCAGAATCGACCGGAACTCCGCGCCGCTCATGCGGCACCCGCGAGGAGCTTGCGGGTCAGGGGGTGATCCCCGACGTAGATCGCGCAAGGCTGATACCCGTCGGGTACCTGCGAGGCGTAGTACCGCACCCACTGGTGCATGGTCGGGAACCCCGAATCCGACCCCGACAGCCACGAGGTCAGGGTGATCTGGACCGTGTCGGGCTCAGCCAGCTCGGCAGGACTGTGGAAGGCCTCGGCCGCGCTCAGCGCGCCCGCCTGGGAGGCGATCTCGCGCTTGCTGAGGCCGGAACGGCACAGCAGCCGCCACTGCACATTCTTGCTGCCAGGGTGGAGGCGACCCCACCGGATCCGGTCCTCGGTGATCCCCGCCTCATCAACAAGGGCCTGAATGGCGTCATGCATGGTCGTCATGATGTGATCCTCTCTGCGCTCACAGGTACCGGCCGGCGTCGCTGGCGCGGACATAGGCGCCGCAGGCGTAGCAGGTGCCGTGCGTGTCGGTCTCGTAGTGGTCGCAGCGGCGCCCGTTGTCGAGGGAGACAGCGACCTTGACGACATCGTGGCCATCAATCTCGGTGCGCCCGATGATGTCGGTCGGCCGAGCGTCCACGCCCGTGCCGTCCTTCTTGAACGCGCGGACCACCGAGCGCGGGCGCCCGGTCAGCGAGTTCAAGATGCTGCTAGCGAAGCCCGTCGCGGCGAACCCGGTCGCGTCCTTGGTGAGGACGATCTCTCCGGCGAGGATGCGGCTGGTGATGCTGTCCATGGTGACCTCCTGGTCTCGTGAGGCTTGCCCTCTGGCTTCCTCCGATACCCCCATAGTACACACATTGTGTAATCGATGCAAGCAGGAATCCGAAGATTCTCGCCACTCTCCCACCCTCCCCGCGGCACCGGGCGCAACCACCGCCAGCCCGGCGGGCACCTTGCGCCGAACCCGAGTTTGCCGCATATTAGGTCTGTGTCCCGCCGCGCACCGGCCCCGAGGCGACACGCGTTCCCCAACACGACGAAGGGGCGCCGGCTTTCACCGACGCCCCTCCAGGATCTCCATCCGATCAGCCCGTTGCCGCGGACTGTCCGACCAGATGACGGAACGCGCATTCGGCCTTGCGGTCGATGCACGGCGGGAACGTCGCACCGGTCTCGTGGTGCGAGACGGTGCCGAACTGGTCAGCGTAGAAGCCCGTGAACGGGACCCGCTGGCCGGTCTTCCAGGCCCCGTCGGGGCCCAGGGGGAAGTGGTTCTTGGCCATCGTGAGTTTCACCTCCTCTCGCGGTATCGTTCCAACATGACCCTGATCGCTTTCCCGATGGACCGGGCGTCGCGTCAAGGCGACGAGCGCACATGTTCGTGCGGCTCGACGTGGTTCAGGCTCGAACGAACGAACCTCGAAGGCATCCGGACCGGCGGCGTCGTGACCATCACCCACGACGGGCGGATCGTCGGCTACTCGGGCGAACTGATCTGCAACGACTGCGGTGAACACCAGTAGCCCCGACCCGCAGGGGCCAGGGCTGAGCATCGTCGACGGCTCACCGGAGCATGGAGCGCTCACCGGGGCTCATCTCGTACACGATCATCACGCTCTAGGTGCAGGCCTTTCTCAGACGCAGGCGGAAGGTGTGTGGCATCTCACAGCGTACGCATAGCTCCCGACGAACCGACTCCGCGACACGCCGGGGCAAGAGGAAAGCCCCCCGGGTGGACGAGGGGCTTTCCGATGATCATGTAGGTGAGCTTGCTGCCACACACGCCAACCTAGAACAACACTCAATGTACGCGTATGGGGCTTCATGTCCGCGATTGGGTGCGCGTGTCGTGAGATGCCCTGACAACCTCTGATAGCCCCGGACGACACCCGATCACGCCAGTGTGGCCCCGCCGACGAAGATCAGCTCGCACCATCTGCACTGCAGTGCTCTCTGGAACTCGACGAGCACGGTCCCGCACTCCGGGCACCGCGGCTGCTGCGCGTCGTCTAGGCCATCGTCCATGCTCGTGACGCTACCCGCATGTCCGACCCCCCGTGCACAGTAGACCCCATGGACCCTCTCACCCTGCTCGCTTTCGAGGACCGGTGGGGCGCCCAATCGGCCGCGAAAGAGGAAGCGATACGCGCCGAACTCCACCTCACCCCAGCCCGCTACTACCAACTCTTGAGCAGGATCATCGACACCCGGGAAGCCCTCGAAGCACACCCGGTGCTCGTGAACAGACTCAGGCGGATGAGAGACGCGAAGCGACGTTGATCATGTTGGGTGCAGTAACGGGTGTACCTGCCTCGACGGGGACCGGCCCGAAGCACCGACGCGGAGCTGTTCGGCTCGTCGGGGGGCGGCGGTGTATTGGTCGATCCATCTGGGAAAAGATGAAACCCCCGCGATGTAGAAGCTACGCGAGGGTTCCTGTGGCTCCGACCGGCATCGATCCGGTGACCTTTCGATTTTCAGTCGAACGCTCTACCAACTGAGCTACAGAGCCGCATGGCATCCGAAGATCGCCATGTCCGAGACGAAAGGCCCTCTTCGAGAAAAGGGCCCGTCGCTTGGAGCGACCCTGACGGGACTTGAACCCGCGACCTCCGCCGTGACAGGGCGGCACGCTAACCAACTGCGCTACAGGGCCATGCATATTCAGTTGTACGGGGTGACCCCAACGGGATTCGAACCCGTGCTACCGCCGTGAAAGGGCGGCGTCCTAGGCCGCTAAACGATGGGGCCGAGCGAACCCGGAGGCTCACGCTTACCGACGATCAAGCATAAGCGCAAACGTCGGCAAAAGTGAAATCGGGGCGGCCGTGCGCCTCGAGGCCGCCCGCGAGCCGACCGCGAGCCGACCGCGAGCCGACCGCGAGCCGACCCGCAGCGACCCCGCCGTCCGAGCCCCGACCCGCCGCCCTTGCGTCGCACGCCCTGCCCGCCTGCTTAGTGGGTTCCGCTGAAACAGGGCTGGAGGCTCGCCGTGAGTGTTGCTAATGTGACTGATGTTGTTTCGCGAAGGGAGCCCGACCGTGCGCGCGAACGATGCCGAATGCGGGTGCGCCCCCACTCACGACGAGTGGCGTGCGTTCGCGACGCCTGTCTCGCGGCGTACCGCCCTGGGCCTCACCATCGTCGGAGCGCTCGGCATCGGTGCCGCGGCATCCCTGGTCGCCTCCCCCGCCTTCGCCGACGAGTACCCCACGTGGGAAGACGTCGAGAAGGCGATGGCGAACGAGCAGGCCAAGGCCGCCGAGATCTCCCGCATCGAGAAGCTCATCGCCGATCTGACCGCCGACGTCGCGTACAAGCAGGCTGAGGCCGAGCGCCTGATGAGCGAGTTCATCGTCGCGCAGGAGGCCTTCGAAGACGCCGTCGCGCGGGCCGAGTCGCTGCAGGCGCAGGCGGACGCCGAGGCGATCCTGGCCCGCGAGGCCGCGCAGAAGCTCGGCAAGCTCGCCGCGCAGGAGTACCGCACGGGCGGCGACGACACCTCGCTCGAGCTCTTCTTCTCGGGATCGGCCGCCTCGGCCGACGACCTGCTCGCCCGCCTCGGCACGATGGACAAGATCGTCGAGGCCAACCGCGCCGTGCACACCGAGGCCGTGCGGGCCCGCGACAACGCGCAGAACCTCAGCAACCAGGCCGCCGTCGCCCGCGACGAGCGCGACCGGCTGCAGGTCGAGGCGCAGCGCAAGATGGAGTCGGCGCAGGCCGCCGCGATCGCCGCGCAGGCCGCCCTCGACACCCAGACCGCGAACCTCGACGTGCTGCAGGCGCAGCTCGCCGCCCTGCGCGACTCGACCGCGACGACCGTCGCGGGCTACGAGGCCGGCGTCGAGGCCCGCCGCAAGGCCGAGGAGGAGCGTCAGCGCCGCCTGCGCGAAGAAGAGGAGGCGCGCCGGGTCGCCCGCGAGGCCGAGGCGCAGCGTCAGCGCGACGCCGCCGCGGCGGCCGCCGCAGCCGGTGGCGGTGGCGGCGGGGGAGGCGGCGGAAGCTCATCGGGCGGCGGCGGTGGCGGAGGCGGCGGTGTCGTCAACGGCACCGGCTGGGCCCGTCCGCACGGCGGCTGGATCAACGACGGATACGGCCCGCGCCCCGTGATCTGCAGCGGCGGCGGATGCTCCAGCGGCTTCCACCGCGGCGTCGACTTCTCGGCGGGATGCTGGGATGCCATCTACGCGGCGTCCTCGGGCACCGTGAGCTTCGCGGCCTACAGCGGCACGTGGGGCAACTACGTCATGATCGACCACGGCGGCGGCATCCAGAGCGCTTACGCGCACATCGCCAACGGCGGGTACAACGTCGGCAACGGCCAGTACGTCAACGCGGGCGACGTCATCGCCTACGTCGGCACCACCGGCGCCTCCACGGGCTGCCACCTGCACTTCGAGATCTACCGCGACGGCGCGCGCATCGACCCCGTGCCGTTCATGGCCGACCGCGGGGTCTATCTCTGAGCGGGCCCTCGACCTGACGTCCGACGGCGGCGGAGACACGTGGGGCCGGATGCCACGGCATCCGGCCCCACGTCGTCACCACGTCAGATGGTCTTGGGGGCTTCGCCCTCGCCCTGCGTCTTGGTCTGGCCCTCGTGCTCGTCGAAGCGCTCGAACGCCTCGGTCACCAGGCGCTCGGCCTCCGCGGCGTTCGCCCACTCGTCGACCTTGACCCACTTGCCGGGCTCGAGGTCCTTGTAGTGCTCGAAGAAGTGGCCGATCTCGTTCCTGGTCCACTCGTCGATGTCGTCGACGTCCTGGATGTGCGCCCAGCGCGGGTCCTTCGCGAGCACGGCCACGACCTTGTCGTCGCCGCCCGCCTCGTCGCTCATCTTGAGCACGGCGACGGGACGCACCTTGGCGAGCACGCCGGGGTGGATGTCGCGGTCGAGCAGCAGGAGCACGTCGAGCGGGTCGCCGTCCTCGCCGAGCGTGTTCTCGAAGAAGCCGTAGTTGGCGGGGTAGCCCATGGGCGTGAACAGCACGCGGTCGAGGAACACGCGCCCGGTGCCGTGGTCGACCTCGTACTTCACGCGGCTGCCGCGCGGGATCTCGATGACGGCGTCGTACGCGCCCATGTGGAACTCCTTCGTGTCTGTGTCGGTCGTGCTCGGGGCCTGCCGCGCACAAGCCTAGTGGCCGGTGCGCCGCGCCACCCCGTCCGGAAGGAGGCGGGCGGCGCATCCCCGGGGCGGTACCGTGGCGAGCGTGAATCACCGACCCGGTCTCGACCCGTCCGTCGCCGAGGTGCGCCGCGCTGTGCGCGCGGCGCTCACCGGCCCGTCCGGCGGCGACGCCGTGATCGTCGCGCTCTCCGGCGGCCCCGACTCGCTCGCGCTCGCCGCCGCGGTCGCCTTCGAGGCGCCGAAGGCCGGCATCGCGGCGACGGCGGTCGTCGTCGACCACGGGCTGCAGGAGGGGTCGGACGCCGTGGCCGCCGGCGCCGCCGACGCGGCACGCTCCCTCGGGCTCGATGCCCGGGTGGCTCGCGTGCAGGTGGGCGCGGGCGCGGGGCCCGAGGCCGCCGCGCGCGAGGCGCGGTACGCGGCGCTCGCCGCCGCCGCCCGCGAGGCCGGCGCGGGCACCGTGCTGCTGGGGCACACGCTCGACGACCAGGCCGAGACCGTGCTGCTCGGCCTCGCGCGCGGCGCGGGCACCGCGAGCCTGGCGGGCATGGCGCCGGTGCGCGAGAGCGACGGCATCCGCTGGGCGCGCCCGCTGCTCGCGGTGCGGCGCGCGACGACGCACGCGGCGTGCGAGGCGCAGGGGCTGCGGCCGTGGAGCGATCCGCACAACGACGAGCGCCGCTACGCGCGCGTGCGCGTGCGCCACGAGGTGCTGCCCGTGCTGGAGCGCGAGCTGGGTCCGGGCGTCGCCGACGCCCTCGCGCGCACCGCGGAGCAGCTGAGGGAGGATGCCGAGGCCTTCGCCGACATGATCGACGAGACGATCGAGGACATCGTCGCCCACGCCGAGGCGGGCATCGCGGTGTCGGTCGCGGCGCTCGCCGCGAACCCGGCGGCGCTGCGGCACCGCATCATCCGGCACGTCGTGGCGAGCGAGTTCGGTGTGAGTCTCACCCGCGCCCAGACGCTCGACGTCGCCCGCCTCGTGACCGACTGGCACGGCCAGGGCCCGATCGACCTGCCCGCCTGCCGCGCCACCCGCACCGCCGCCTGGATCACCTTCACCGCCGCCTGACCCCGCCGGCATCCTGAAACGCCGCGAGACTGCATCTGGCGGACGAGGATGCCGGAGATTCCTGCACTCTCGGCCCGCAGACGCAGTCTCGCGGGGATAGGGGTGTGGGGCGTTGTTACTTCTTGCCGCCGAACAGGCCGCCGAGGAGGCCGCCGAGGTCGAGGCCGCCGCCCTGGCCGCCACCGCCGAGCAGGCCGCCGATGACGTCGAAGATGCCGCCGCCCTGGGCCTGTGCGCTCTGGCTCTGCGCGGCCTGGCCGCCGCCCTGGTTCTTGGCCAGCAGGCCGAGGATGATGGGCGCGAGCACGGGCAGCAGCTTGCCGAAGTCGATGCCCGCGGTCTGGGGCTCGTTCGTGAGCTTCTGCGCGACCTGGCCCGCGTCGTCGCCGAACACGTGCGTGAGGATCTTGGAGCCGTCGTTCGTGTCGACCGCGTCGAGGTCGACCTTGTCGCCGAGACCCTGGTGCTTGCCCAGCGCCTTCTCGATCGCCGACGCGCCCTCGGGGGTCTCGGCGTTCTTCTGCAGACCGCCGAGAATCGCGCCGCCGCCCTCGAGCACCGCCTTGGATGCCACGGCGGGGTCGACGCCGAGGCGCTCCGCGATCTGATCGATGGGCAGGACCTTGAGGATGTCTTCCAAGCCGGCCATGTGCGTTCCTCCCTTTCGCGGCAACCGTGCCGCGCCGTGCTCAGCCTATTGCCCCGTCTCGTCGCGCGGCACAAGGTTTCTCTAGACTTCTTCCATGCGCGCGGCCGACATCGCAGACCAGCTCACCGAAGTGCTCGTGACCGAGGAGCAGATCGAGGAGAAGCTCGAAGAGCTCGCGGCCCGCGTCGAGGCCGACTACGCGGGCAAGGACCTCGTGCTCGTGGGCGTGCTGAAGGGCGCCGTCATGGTCATGGCCGACTTCTCGCGGCGGCTGAACCGCCAGGTGACGATGGACTGGATGGCGGTCTCGTCGTACGGCGCCGGCACCAAGTCGAGCGGCGTCGTGCAGATCCGCAAGGACCTCGACACCGACCTGCACGGCAAGCACGTGCTCATCGTCGAGGACATCATCGACTCGGGCCTCACCTTGAGCTGGCTGCTGGAGAACTTCGCCTCGCGCGGCGCCGACTCGCTCGAGGTGCTCGCGCTGCTGCGCAAGCCCGAGGCCGCGAAGGTCGAGATCGACTGCCGCTACCTCGGCTTCGACATCCCCAACGACTTCGTCGTGGGCTACGGCCTCGACTACGCCGAGCGCTACCGCAACCTCCGCGACGTCGCCGTCCTCGCGCCCCACGTCTACCGGTAGTGCGGTACGCCGTGGGCGAATGCACAGACCCGGCAAAGGTGGCGCGCGATAGCCTGAAACGGATATGAAAGCGAAAAAGATCGCGCGCAGCCCGTTCCTCTACGTGGCGCTCGTCGGCATCCTCCTCCTGATCGGCATGTCTCTCATCTCGAGCCTGACCGGTCCGCAGCGTGTCACGACGCAGGAGGGACTCGAGCTGCTGCAGGGCGAGACGGTCTCCAAGGCCGTCATCACCGACGGCGACCAGCGCGTCGATCTGACGCTCTCGAAGCCCTACGAGGGCTCGTCGCAGGTGCAGTTCTACTACGTGGAGCAGCGCGCGGATGCCGTGGTCGCCGCGATCGACACCGCGGCGCCCGACGACGGGTTCGACGACGTCGTGCCGCGCCCCACGTGGCTCGACGGCCTGCTCTCGCTGCTCATCCCGCTCGCGCTGCTCGTGCTGCTGTTCTGGTTCCTGATGTCGATGGCGCAGGGCGGCAACAGCAAGGTCATGCAGTTCGGCAAGTCGCGCGCGAAGCTCGTGACCAAGGAGACCCCCACGGTCACCTTCGCCGACGTGGCCGGCGCCGACGAGGCCATCGAGGAGATGCAGGAGATCAAGGACTTCCTCAAGGACTCCGCGCGCTTCCAGGCCGTCGGCGCCCGCGTGCCCAAGGGCGTGCTGCTCTACGGCCCTCCCGGAACCGGAAAGACGCTGCTCGCGCGTGCCGTCGCGGGCGAGGCGGGCGTGCCGTTCTACTCGATCTCGGGCTCCGACTTCGTGGAGATGTTCGTCGGCGTCGGCGCGAGCCGCGTGCGCGACCTGTTCAACCAGGCCAAGGAGAACTCTCCCGCCATCATCTTCATCGACGAGATCGACGCCGTCGGCCGCCACCGCGGCGCCGGCATGGGCGGCGGCCACGACGAGCGCGAGCAGACGCTCAACCAGATGCTCGTCGAGATGGACGGTTTCGACCCCAAGGTGAACGTCATCGTCATCGCGGCGACCAACCGTCCCGACATCCTCGACCCCGCCCTGCTGCGCCCGGGTCGTTTCGACCGTCAGATCGGCGTCGACGCCCCCGACCTCAAGGGCCGCCAGAAGATCCTCGAGGTGCACGGCCGCGGCAAGCCGCTGTCGCCCTCGGTCGACCTGTCGGTCATCGCCCGCAAGACGCCGGGCTTCACCGGCGCCGATCTCGCGAACGTGCTCAACGAGGCCGCGCTGCTCACGGCGCGCTCCAACGCGCAGCTGATCGACATGCGCGCCCTCGACGAGGCGATCGACCGCGTCATCGCGGGTCCGCAGCGCCGCACCCGCGTCATGAAGGACAAGGAGAAGCTCATCACCGCGTACCACGAGGGCGGCCACGCCCTCGCCGCGGCGGCGATGAACCACACCGACCCCGTCACGAAGGTCACCATCCTGCCGCGCGGCAAGGCGCTGGGCTACACGATGGTGCTGCCGCTCGACGACAAGTACTCCGTCACCCGCAACGAGCTGCAGGACCAGCTCACTTACGCGATGGGCGGCCGCGTCGCCGAGGAGATCGTGTTCCACGACCCCACCACGGGCGCCAGCAACGACATCGAGAAGGCCACGGGCATCGCCCGCAAGATGGTCACCGAGTACGGCATGACCACCGAGGTCGGCCCCGTCAAGCTCGGCTCGTCGTCGGGCGAGGTGTTCATGGGCCGCGACATGGGCCACGGCCGCGACTTCAGCGAGCGCGTCGCCGAGCGCGTCGACCAGCAGGTGCGCGGGCTCATCGAGCAGGCGCACAACGAGGCCTATCAGGTCATCAACGACAACCGCCACGTGCTCGACCGGCTCGCCCTCGCGCTGCTGGAGAAGGAGACGCTCGACCACCTCGAGCTCGCCGAGATCTTCCGCGACGTCAAGAAGCTGCCGCCGCGCCCGCAGTGGCTGTCGAGCCAGGAGCGTCCGGTGTCGCCGCTGCCGCCCGTCGACGTGCCGCGTCGCCCGGATCTCGTCGCCGCGTCGGAGGAGGCGGGCGAGGCCGTGCAGACGTCGCCGGCGCCGCGGGCGACGGGCCAGGCCCGTCCCGCCACGGCGTGATGCGTCGTGGCCGTCGACCGTGAGCGCGTCGCCGCGCTCGTGCGCGAGCTGCTCGTCGCGATCGGCGAGGACCCCGACCGCCCGGGCCTGAGGCAGACGCCGCAGCGGGTCGCCGACGCCTACGGCGAGTTCTTCGCGGGCGTGGGGGAGGATGCCGCGGCGCCGCTCGCGCACACGATCTCGGTGTCGCGCGGTCCGGCGCCCGACACGCTGCCGTCGGGTGCCGTGATGCTGCGCGACGTGCGCTTCCGGTCGGTGTGCGAGCACCATCTGCTGCCGTTCGCGGGTCGCGCGCACATCGCCTACCTGCCGGGCGAGCAGGTCGTGGGGCTCGGCGCGCTCGCGCGCGTCGTCGACGTGCTCGCGGCGCGCCCGCAGGTGCAGGAGCGCCTGGGCGAGCAGATCGCCGACACGATCGCGGGCGCCCTCGACGCGCGCGGGGTGCTCGTCGTGCTCGACGCCGTGCACGAGTGCGTGACGATGCGCGGGGGCCGGCAGCCCTCGGCATCCACCGTCACGATCGCCGCGCGCGGCGAGCTGTCGGAGCCGGCCGCCCGCGCCGAGCTCGTCGCCCTCATCGGAGGCGCGGCGTGACGACGCTCATCATGGGCGTGGTCAACGTCACCCCCGACTCGTTCAGCGACGGCGGGCGCTATCTGGGCGTCGCGGATGCCGTGGCGCACGGCCGCGCGCTGAGGGCCGCCGGCGCCGACATCCTCGACGTCGGCGGGGAGTCCACGCGGCCCGGCGCCGAGCGGGTGGATGCCGCGGTCGAGCGCGCCCGCGTGCTGCCGGTGATCTCGGCGCTCGCCGCCGAGGGTGCCATGATCAGCGTCGACACGCTCAACGCGTCGACCGCCGCCGCCGCGATCGCGGCGGGCGCGCTGATCGTCAACGACGTGTCGGGCGGGCTCGCCGACCGCGAGATGCTCGACGTCGTCGCCGACACCGAGGCGCACATCGCGCTGGGACACTGGCGCGGCCCGTCGGCGGACATGTACGCCCGCGCGCAGTACGACGACGTGCTCGAGGAGGTGCTCGCCGAGCTGGGCGAGCGGCATCACGAGGCGATGGCCGCCGGCATCCCGCCCGATCGCATCGTCGTGGACCCCGGCTTCGGCTTCGGCAAGCGCGGCGAGCAGAACTGGGCGCTGTTGCGGGGGCTGGAGCGCGTGACGGCGTGGGGGCCGCGCGTGCTCGTCGGCACGAGCCGCAAGCGCTTCCTCGCCGAGCTGCTGGAGGATGCCGGGGAGGACGCCGGTGGTGCTGTCACCGAGGCGCGCCGCGACCTCGCGACCGCGGTCACGAGCGTGCTCGCCGCGCAGGCCGGCGCGTGGGCGGTGCGCGTGCACGACGTCGCCGCGACCCGCGACGCCCTCGCCGTGTGGCGCGCGGGCCGCTGACCGCCGCATCCGTGCGGCGCGCCTCGTGCGCGGTTCTCCGAACTTCGCGGAGCGCGCGGCTCAGGCGGCGGGCGGCTCGATGACGCGCACGAGGCTGTCGAGGCCGCGCAGGCCGGCCGCGTCGAGGGTCACGAGCGTCAGGTCGTGCGCGGCGGCGACGGCCGCGATCATCCGGTCGGTGCGGTGGGCCTTCGGATCGCCGCCGCGGTCGGCGACGCGCGCCGCGATGAGCCCGAACGCGCGGGCCGCGCCGTCGTCGAAGGGGATGCCGTCGCCGAACACCTCCCGTGCCGTCTCGAACGCCGTCATGCGCTGCCGCGCCACGGTCGCCGTCGTCGCCATCGCGACGCCCAGGCGCAGCTCGGCATAGGTGAGGCTGCTGAGCGCGACCCGTTCGAAGCCCTCCAGGGTGAAGCGGCGCTGCTCCTGGAAGAGCGCGATGACGGTCGAGGTGTCGAGCAGGGCGGCCGTCATGCCCACGGGTCGCGTTCGGGCGCTTCGCGGGCCGCGCGCAGCTCGTCGAGCCATCCCTCGTCGATCGCAATCGCCCGCACGCGCGCCATCGCCTCGGCGCCGCTCACACCCGACGCCGGCCGGTGCGGAACGAGGTCGGCGATGGGCCGGTTGTGCCGCATGACGACGACCGTCGCCCCGTCGCTCACCTCGTCGAGCGCGCGCGTGGGATTCTGCCGCAGCTCGCCCACGGAGATCGTCATGCTCATGGGGAGACGATACCGACAAAGTAGACAAGTGTCTAGATATTCGTCCCGACGCCGCCCACGAGGTTCGGAGAATCGCGCGAAGCGCGGATGATCTCCGCGGATCGCTCCGAGGTCCGTGGGATCCTCCGAGGTTCGTGGAGGGCGCGGGCGCGTGTCGGCGCGTCCACGTAGGCTGGGGACGTGACCGACGAGATCAGGCTCACCGGCATCCGCGCGACGGGGTTCCACGGTGTGTACGCGCACGAGCGCCGCGAGGGACAGGAGTTCATCGCCGACGTCGCGCTCGGCCTGTCGCTCGTGCGTGCGGCCGAGACCGACGACGTCGCCGACACCGTGCACTACGGCGAGCTCGCCGAGCAGGTCGCGGCACTGCTGGCGGGCGAGCCCGTGAACCTGCTCGAGACCCTTGCGCAGCGCATCGCGGAGGCCGTGCTCGCGCACCCGCTCGTCGAGACCGCGACGGTCACGATCCACAAGCCCTCCGCCCCGATCGCGGTGCCCTTCGGCGACGTGAGCGTCACGGTGACGCGGGGCGCCGACGCCCGGAGCGGCCGGTGAACCGGCGGCTCGCGCACGGGTACCACGGCCCCACGCCGCGCGCCGAGAACGGCGCCGTGCGGGCCGTCGTCGCCCTCGGCGCGAACCTCGGCGACCGCGCCGCGACGATGGATGCCGCACTCGACGCCCTCGCACGGCTGCCGCTGACGGAGCTCGTCGCGGCCGCCGAGCCGATCGAGTCGGTCGCCCTCACCCTCGACGGACCCGACGAGTCGGCGCCCGCGTACCTGAACACCGTCGCGATCGTCGCGACGCGCCTCGCCCCGAGCGTGCTGCTCGACTTCCTGCACGGCATCGAGGAGCGGCACGGCCGCGAGCGCCGCGAGCGCTGGGGCGACCGCACGCTCGACCTCGATCTCATCGCCTACGGCGACGTGCGCTCGGCCGACCCGCGTCTCACCCTGCCGCATCCGCGCGCCCACGAGCGCGACTTCGTGCTCGCCCCCTGGGCGGCGATCGACCCCGATGCCGTGCTGCCCGGCCACGGCCCCGTCGCCACCCTCCTCGCCGCCCTGCGCACCCCCGTGCCCCGCGAGGGTGCTAGTTCTCCCCGCGAGGGTGCCAGTTCTCCTCGCGAGGGTGCCAGTTCTCCTCGCGAGGGTGCTCCCGCCACCGAGGACGCGCCATGAAGCGCACGAGCATCGGCCTGCTGGTCGCGGTCGCCGTGGTCGGCGGCATCGTCGGCTTCGTCGCCGACCAGCTGCTGACCTCGTCGGGCCGCCCGACCTTCACGCCGTCGCTGCTGCTGCCGGTGCTGCTGGTGCTGCTCGCCGTGAGCGTCGTGCTGCTCGCCCTGCCGGTGCGCCGCGCCGCGCGGGGCGTTCCGGGCGCCCGCGTGGATCCGTTCCAGGCCGTGCGGGTCGCCGTGCTCGCCAAGGCGTCGAGCATCGTGGGCGCGGCGGTCGCGGGCCTCGGCACGGGCCTGATCGTCTTTCTGCTGACCCGCCCCGTGCCCCCGTCGGTAGGCTCGATGGGGGCAGTGATCGCCGCCATCGCGGGCGGCGTCCTCCTCACGGCGGCCGCGCTGGTCGCCGAACAGCTGTGCACGATTCGGAAGGACGACGATGACGACCAGCCCGGACCCCCAGAACCCGGACTCGGCCTCTCCCACCAGGACTGATCGCGTTCTCCCCTTCGAGCAGGTGCCGCCCGCGCCGCCGGCCGCCCCGCCGGTGACGCCGCCGCCCGCCGCATCGGCCCCCGCAGCGTCGTCCGAGCCCGCCGCCCCGGCGACGGAGACGTCGGACGCCCCGCCCGCCGCCGCCCCGGAGGCTCCGCGCGCCGCGCCCGTGCTCGACGACGGCACGTTCACGCAGCTCCGCCAGCCGAAGGCGGCCGGCGCGCTCGCGCTCGACGGCACGTGGCATCAGATCTCGCGGCGCTACGTGACCTCGCAGTTCGTGCAGAACGCCATCTTCCTGGCGATCATCATCGTCGCGGCGGTCGTGCTCGCGGTGCTCTTCCACCAGACGTGGGCGTGGATCCCCGCGGGCGTCATCGTGCTGATCACGGTCGTGACCCTCGTGATCCTGCCGCGGCAGGCGCGCGCGATCGGCTACATGCTGCGTGCCGACGACATCGTGTTCCGCCGCGGCATCCTCTGGCAGCGCATGATCGCCGTGCCCTACGGGCGCCTGCAGCTCGTTGACATCACGCACGGCCCGCTCGACCGCGCCTTCGGCGTCGCGCAGCTCAAGATGGTGACGGCCGCGGCGACGACCGGCGTGCAGATCCCGGGGCTGACCCAGGATGCCGCGGAGGCGCTGCGCGACACCCTCATCGCCGTGGCCGAGACGCGCCGGACCGGGCTGTGAGCGCGCCCGACCAGGCCGCGTCGCCGGACGCGTCGCCGGCCGGCCAGGCGCTGCCGGGCGGCGGCTCGTCGTCGCTCGCCGACGGGCAGTGGCATCGGCTGCATCCGCTGACCCCGCTGTTCAAGGGCGGGCTGGTGCTGATCATCGTCGCGGGCATCGTGATCTCGAACATGCGCGACCGGCTGATCGCGTGGGTCGTCGACGCGTTCGCGCCCGGCACGCGCTACGGCGACTACGACAGCGACGACCCGCTCGACTGGGTCGTCGAGAACAACCTCATCCTGTGGGCGCTGCTCGCCGTGCTGGGCGTGCTCATCGTGCTCATCGTGGCGTTCTGGGTCGTGTGGCGGTTCCAGCAGTTCCGCATCACGGACGAGCACGTGGAGGTGCGCAAGGGCATCGTCTTCCGATCGCAGCGCCGTGCGCCGCTCGACCGCGTGCAGGGCGTGAACCTCACGCGGCCCTTCCCGGCACGCCTCATCGGCATGGCCAAGCTCGAGGTCGTCGGTGCCGGCACCGACGCGAACGTGCCGCTCGAATACCTCGCCACCGCCCGTGCCGAGAGCGTGCGCGCCGACATCCTGCGCCTCGCGTCGGGCGCCCGTGCGGCGCGCGACGCCCGCCTCGGCCGCGCCCCGGCGACGCGGGCGCACCTCGTCGAGGAGGTGGGCGCGGGGCTCTCGGGCCTCATCGACGGCGTCGATCTCGCCGATGTCGCGCCGGAGAGCGTCGTGAAGATCCCGACGGGCCGGCTCATCGGGTCGCAGCTCATCGCGGGCGTCGTGTGGTTCGCGTTCTTCCTCGCGATCCTCGCGGTCGTGATGATCACGATGATCCCCGTCGCGGCGCGCAACGCCGACGGGGGCGGCTGGATGATCCTGCTCGGCACGGGCCTGGGCGTCGGCATCCCCCTCGTCATCACGGCCGTCGCGGTCACGTGGGCGCAGATCTCGCGCTCGCTGCGCTACTCGATCGCGCCGACGCCCGACGGCGTGCGCATCACCTACGGCCTGCTCACGACCGTGACCGAGACCATCCCGCCCGGTCGCATCTTCGCCGTCGAGGTGTCGCAGGGCGTGCTGTGGCGTCCGTTCGGGTGGTGGATCGTGCGCATCAACAGGATGACGGGGCGCAGCGCGACGCAGCAGGCGTCGAGCAGCACGCAGCAGTTCAACGTCGTGCTGCCGGTCGGCACGCGCGAGGACGTCGAGCGCGTGCTCGAGCTGATCCTGCCCGACTTCCCGGCGCACGACAGGTCGCTGCTGTGGGAGCACGGCATCCTCGGCCCGCACGGTGCCGGCGCCGATCCCTACACGACGATGGCGCGGCGCGCGCGGTGGCGCCGGCCGATGTCGTGGCGGCGGCACGGCTTCGCGCTCACCGACTTCGCGCTGCTGCTGCGGCGCGGCCGGGTGTGGCGCAAGCTCGCGGTGTTCCCGCTCGCCCGCCTGCAGGGGCTCTCGGTCGCGCAGGGGCCGATCGACCGGCTGCAGAAGGTCGCGTGGGCGCAGGCGCACTCGATCACGGGACCGATCTCGGGTGCCGTCGTCGGCCTCGAGCGCGACGAGGTCGTCGACCTGCTCCTCAGCGGCAGCCGCGCGGCGGTCGCCGCTGCGACGCACGATCGGTCGCACCGCTGGCGCGACGGGGACGCGGATGCCGGGGAGACGGCGGATGCCGGTGCGCCCGAGCGGCAGGTCGCCGAGCCCGCCCCGGATGCCGGTGTGGCCGCGCCGTACGCCGTTGCGCCTGCGCCGCACGCCGTTGCGCCCGCGCCGCACGCTGTTGCGCCTGCGCCGTACACCGCCCCGCCTCCGCCGTACACCGCCCCGCCCGCCCCGCAGGCGCCAGCCCCACAGGCCCCCGAGCCGTCCCCGCGGACCGATGAGGCGTGACGGCCGGCTCGGCGTCGGCATCGTCGGCGCCGGACGCGTCGGGCCGGTCGTCGGCGCCGCGCTCGCCGGCGCGGGACACGCCATCACGGGCATCACGCCCGGCTCCGACGACGAGCGCGTCTCCGCGGTGCTGTCCGACGTGCCGGTGTGCGATGCGCCCGAGGTGCTGCGCCGCAGCGAGCTCGTCGTCTTCGCGGTGCCGCACGACGAGCTGCCGGGCCTCGTCGCCGGGCTCGCCGACGTGGGCGCCTGGCAGCCCGGACAGCTCGTGATGCACACGGATCCCGCCTACGGCATCGGCGTGCTGGAGCCCGCGCAGCGCGCCGGCGCGATCCCGCTCGCGGTGCATCCCGCGATGACCTTCACGGGCACGTCGATCGACCTGCGGCAGCTGCACGAGGCCTACGCCGCCGTCACGGCGCCGCCCGCGGTGCTGCCCATCGCGCAGGCGCTCGCCGTCGAGCTCGGCTGCGAGCCCGTCGTCGTCGCCGAGGCCGACCGCGCCGCCTACGCGGAGGGCATCGCGACGGCGACGGAGTTCTCGGCATCCATCGTCCGCCAGGCCGCCGCTCTCCTGCAGCAGGCCGGCGTCGACGACCCCGGCCGCTACCTCTCCGCCCTCGTGCACTCCACGGTCGAGCAGGCCCTGGGCGTGGTCCCCGAGGGATAGGGGCGCCTGCCCCCTTCCCCCCGCCCGCGCCCGCCGCCCGCGCCCGCCCATCGTGCGTTCAACCGCGGCGTTCTGCGGGTCCCCGCGTTCCGCACCCGCAGAACGCCGCGGTTGAACGGGAGGCGCGCGGCGTGGCCGCGCGGGCCACAGCCCGCCACGCGCCGCGGATAGACTGGGTGGTCGATTCCCGAGGAGCCCGTCACCATGACCGACACCACCCTGCCCGGCGCGACTCCGTCCGACGAGGACATCCTCGAAGACGTGCACGAGCAGAAGGCCGTGCGCCTCGCCAAGCGCGAGCGCCTGCTCGCCGAGCGGGCGGATGCCGCGGGCGGCGCGTATCCGGTGGCCGTGCCCGTCACCGACACGATCGCCGGGCTGCGCGCCCGCTACGCCGACCTCGAGGCCGGCGCCGAGACGGGCGTCGTCGCCTCGGTGGCGGGCCGCGTCGTGTTCAGTCGCAACACGGGCAAGCTGTGCTTCGCCGCGCTGCAGGCCGGCGACGGCAGCCGCATCCAGGCGATGGTGTCGCTCGCCGAGGTGGGCGAGGAGTCGCTGCAGGCGTGGAAGGAGCTCGTCGACCTGGGCGACCACGTGTCGGTCACGGGCCAGGTGATCTCCAGCCGCCGCGGCGAGCTGTCGATCATGGTCTCGTCGTGGCGGATCGCCGCCAAGGCGCTGCTGCCGCTGCCCAACCTGCACTCCGAGCTGTCGGAGGAGACGCGCGTGCGCAGCCGCTTCCTCGACCTCATCGTGCGCCCGCAGGCGCGCGAGACGGTGCTCACGCGCGCCGCGGTCAACGCGAGCCTCCGCGCGACGTTCGCCGAGCGCGGGTTCGTCGAGGTCGAGACGCCGATGCTGCAGGTGCAGCACGGCGGCGCCGCCGCCCGCCCGTTCGTGACGCACTCCAACGCGTTCGACACCGAGCTCTACCTGCGCATCGCGCCCGAGCTGTTCCTCAAGCGCGCCGTCGTGGGCGGCATCGACCGCGTCTTCGAGATCAACCGCAACTTCCGCAACGAGGGCGCCGACTCGACGCACAGCCCCGAGTTCGCGATGCTCGAGTCCTACCAGGCCTACACCGACTACCACGGCATCGCCGACCTCACCCAGACGCTCGTGCAGAACGCCGCGATCGCCGTCGCGGGCTCGACGACCGTGACCTGGGCCGACGGCACCGTGTACGACCTCGGCGGCCAGTGGGAGCGTCTCTCGATGTACGAGAGCCTGTCGCAGGCCGCGGGCCGCGAGATCACCCCGCAGACGGGTCTCGCCGAGCTGCAGGCGCTCGCCGCCGAGGTGGGCGTCGAGGTGCCCGAGAAGGTCGCGACGCATGGCAAGCTCGTCGAGGAGCTGTGGGAGCACTTCGTGAAGGGCTCGCTCGAGCGTCCGACGTTCGTCATGGACTTCCCCGTCGACACGAGCCCGCTCGTGCGCGAGCACCGCTCGATCCCCGGCGTCGTGGAGAAGTGGGACCTCTACGTGCGCGGCTTCGAGCTCGCGACCGGCTACTCCGAGCTCGTCGACCCCGTCATCCAGCGCGAGCGCTTCGTCGAGCAGGCGAAGCTCGCCGCGCGCGGCGACGACGAGGCGATGCGCGTCGACGAGGAGTTCCTCCGTGCCCTCGAGCACGGCATGCCCCCGACGGGCGGCATGGGGATGGGCATCGACCGCCTCATCATGGCGATCACGGGCCTCGGCATCCGCGAGACCATCCTGTTCCCCCTCGTGAAGTAGGCGTCAAGGACGCCTCAAGGACGCCGCGTCGTCCGGCATCCCGCACGAGGATGCCGGACGCTCGACGCGCCGCCGCTACGAGAACCGTCGGAATCCCCAGTCGGGCAGATGCGCGGCGGCGATGAACGAGCCGACGATCTGCGCGAGTCCGTGCTCGGCGTCGATCTCGCACGCGCGGCGCACATAGCCGTCGGCGTGCGTCGAGCGGCACTGCGCCCACGACAGCCACGCGCACACGGCGAGCGCGCCGGCGCTGTCGGGCACGAGCGCGGCCACCTGGCGGACGAGCGCGAGCGCACGCGCCAGGCGCTCGGGATCGGGCTGCGGGCCCTCTCCCCACAGGCGCTCGGCGAGGCTCACGGGGTACTCCCCGCCCTCCTCCCACGCCGACTGCGCCGCGGCGGCCTCCTCGCCCAGCCGCCGGTCGCCCGACCACTGCATGAGCGCGACATCGCGCAGCGCGGGACGATCGAGGCACCACGAGAGGAGCCCGGCATGCAGAGGGCTCAGGGCGCCGGCATCCCACCGCAGCGCGTCCTCGTAGAGCGCCGGCAGGTCGGCCAGTGCGCACACGGCCGTGAGCGCGGCGGCCGTGATCGGCCCCGAGCCGTCGGACGCCGGGGCCTCGACGTCGCGCACGACCTCGATCGCCCGTTCCAGCTCGGCCCGCACGCCGGCGACCTCGCGACGCCGCTCGGGGGTCGTGGCGGGAAGCTCGGCGCCCGTCGTCTGGTCGCCGCGCACCTCGGCGGGATCCTCGGCATCCCCGTTCTGCAGCGCACTCTGCCGCACGGCGTCGAGCGGCTCGATCGCGCCCGCGGGGTCGAGGTGCGAGCCCCAGCCGTTCGCGGCGACGGTGAGCGCGTCGACCATGCGCAGCCCGCACGCGTCGGCCCGCAGTGCGAGCGCGTCGGCGAGGCCGCGGTGGGGCAGCTCGGGGCCGGCCGCGTCGTCGGTGTACGCGACGGCGACGAAGGCGTCGGCGTGCGGGATGCGGCACACCATGCCGATCACGGTCGAGGCCACGCGCTCGACCGTCTCGTCGCGCGGTCCCGCGTCGGGCGGCAGGTCGAGGCGCATCGCGCCCACGCTGCGGCCCCGCTCCAGCGGGATCAGCACGAGGCTCCGCCGGGGCGTGTACTCCAGCAGCCGGGGGACGAGGGACAGGAGGTGGGCGGCGTCGGCGGCCCGGGTGATCGTTGTCATGCGTCGAGCCTCGTGCCCCGGCATCCGCCGATTCCGCCGAAACCGGCGATCTGAGGACAGATTCCGAGAACGGCCGCCTGGGGACGAGTCTGCGCGACCGCCTACGATAGAGACATGGACAACTTCTGGGTCGCCGCCGCGTGGTCGCTGCTTCCGACCATCGTCGTGCTCGGCCTGTTCGTGTTCATCCTGCGGTCCATCCTGCGCCTGGATCGCACCGAGCGGCGTCTGTACGCCAAGATCGAAGCCGAAGAACGTGCCAAGCGCGGGCTGGCGCCCGCGAAGAGCGACACGTCCGCCGGCTAGCGGCGCCGAGAGGCGCCGGCTGCGGGCTCAGCGCGTGCGAGTCTAGGAGGTCCCGCAGTGAACATCACCATCGACGTGACATGGTCGTGGTGGGTCATCCTCGCGCTGCTCGTCGATCTGGCGGTGCGCGTGCTGGCGATCATCATCGTGCCGCGCAACCGGCGTCCCACGGCGGCCATGGCGTGGCTGCTGGCGATCTTCTTCATGCCGTACATCGGCGTGCTGCTGTTCCTGCTGATCGGAAACCCCCGCCTGCCGCGCAAGCGCCGCAAGAAGCAGGACCTGATCAACCGCAACATCCGCGAGACCAGCGAGGGCCTCGACTTCGGCGAGCTGCGGCCGAACGCGCCGCAGTGGTTCACCTCGCTCGTGTACCTCAACCGCAACCTCGGCGCGATGCCGCTGTCGGGCGACAACACCGCCGACCTCTACCCCGACTACGAGGAGTCGCTCGCGGCGATGGCCGCGGCCATCCGCACGGCCAGGCAGTACGTGCACGTCGAGTTCTACATCCTGCAGTCCGACCGCACGACCGACGACTTCTTCCGTGCGCTCGAAGAGGTCGCCGCCCGCGGCGTGACGGTGCGCGTGCTGCTCGACCACTGGGCCAACCGGGGCAAGCCCTTCTACAAGCAGACGCTCGCGCGGCTCGACGCCATGGGCGCGCAGTGGCACCTCATGCTGCCCGTGCAGCCGCTGAAGGGCAAGTACCAGCGTCCCGACCTGCGCAACCACCGCAAGCTGCTCGTCGTCGACGACCGCGTCGGGTTCACCGGCTCGCAGAACATCACCGACTCCACCTACAATCTCAAGAAGAACATCAAGCGGGGTCTGCACTGGGTCGACCTCATGGTGCGCGTCGAGGGGCCGGTCGTGGCATCCATCAACGCCGTCTTCGCGTCGGACTGGTTCAGCGAGACCGACGAGATCATCGAGGACCTGCGGCTCGTCGAGTCGGCGGGCACGGGCGACCTCGACTGCCAGATCGTGCCGTCGGGCCCCGGGTTCGAGTTCCAGAACAACCTCAAGCTGTTCATGGGCCTCGTCTTCGCGGCGCAGGAGCGCGTCAACATCGTGAGCCCCTACTTCGTGCCCGAGGAGGGGCTGCTGCTCGCGATCCAGACGGCGTGCCAGCGCGGCGTCGAGGTCGAGCTGTTCGTCTCGGAGGAGGGCGACCAGGCGATGGTCTACCACGCGCAGCGCAGCTACTACGAGGCGCTGCTGCGGGCCGGCGTGAAGATCTGGATGTACGAGCGTCCGCTCATCCTGCACTCCAAGTCGATGACGGTCGACGACGAGGTCGCGATCATCGGGTCCAGCAACATGGACATGCGCTCCTTCGGCCTCAACATGGAGATCTCGATGATGGTCCGCGGCGAGGAGTTCGTCTCGCAGCTGCGCGAGGTCGAGGACGACTACCGCGCCTCGTCGCGTCAGCTCACGCTCGAGGAGTGGGAGCAGCAGCCGCTGCGCTCGACCGTGCTCGACAACCTCGCCCGCCTCACCTCGGCGCTGCAGTGAGACGGCGGCGGCGTTGAGACGATCGGCCGTCCGCCGACACTCAGAGAGTGGATGCCACGAGCGTCCGCCCGCTCGAAAGGAAGCCACCATGTCTCGTCGTGCCCTCGCCCTCGTCCCGCTCGCCCTCGGAGCCCTGCTGCTCGCCGCGTGCGCCCCGGGAACCGCCGGTGCCGGCGGCGACACGGCCACGGGCGTGCCCGCTCCGCCGCTGGAGGCCGGGATCGACGTCGAGGCCGCGTGGCTCGACGGCGGGCGCTCCGTCGCGGTCGTGACCTGGGGCTCGTCGTCGTGCGTCCCCGTCGCCGAGGACGTGAAGCTGGAGGCCGACGGCGGCGTCGCGGTCTCGCTGCGTCCCGCCGACGCCGAGGTGTGCACGGCCGACTACGCGCCGCGCGCCACCCTCGTCGGCCTCCCGGCCGGCGCGAGCGCCGGCGATGCGCTGAACCTCGTCGTGACCCTCGAAGACGCGCGCGGCGAGACCTCGCTCGGCGCGTACGCGGGCGGCGACGTCGCCGAGTACACGCCGTCGGCGGGGTGGGCGGGCGACGACCTGATCGCGATCCTGACCTGGGGCTCGTCGTCGTGCGCGCCGGTCGTCGAGAGCGTGGAGGAGACCTCGGCGTCCGCGGTCTCGGTCGTCTTCGCCGACCCCGGCACGAAGCCCTGCACGATGGACATGGCCCCGCGCGTCGCGCTCGTCGGCGTCGCCGACGTCGCGCACGACGCCGCGACCCTCACGCTCTCGGGCGGCGGCGCCGAGTTCGCCGACCCCGTGACGCTGCCCGTGTCCTGAGCCTCGTCCCGTCTCCTCTCCTCTCTGCTCGTCCTTGCTCGTCTCCTCTCTGCTCGTTCCCTCTCTGCCCGTTCAACCGCGGCGAAGTGCGGGTGTCGACGGCTCGCACCCGCACTTCGCCGCGGTTGAACCGGGGGAGAGGCGAGGGGAGGAGGCTGAGGAGGGGTGAAGGGGAGGAGGCATCGCCTCGTCCACAGGCGGGAGTTTCTCGCGTGCGCGCAGAAAAGCTGTGGACAACCGCGGATGCCGGGATGCGGTGCCCGACGGTGGGGACATGCGTCGAACATCCCTGCCGGCCTCGCTCGGCGACCTCTTCACGACCGCCGAGGCGCGGGCGGCGGGTGTTCCCGCATCCCGCCTTCGCGCGATGGATCTTGAGCGTCCGCATCACGGCGTGCGTCTGAGAAGCCTGCCGGCCGCTCCTCACGACCGCGAGGAACCGGGACCCGAGACCCTCCTGCGCGAACGGGCTCGGCGATACGCGCCGCGAATGGGCGGCGACGAGTTCTTCAGTCACGTGACCGCGGCGGTGATCTGGGGCCTGCCCCTGCCGTTCGCCGTCGTGCGGGGCCGGCCGATTGTCGACGGCGCTTGAGAACTGATCGATAGCGGCGCTCGAAAAGTGGACACTCAACGATTGGAGAGTGATCACTTTGGAAGACTGGGCGCTGATCAGGAGGCTGGCTTCGGACGGGGTTCCGAAAGCGCAGATCGCGGCGCGGTTGGGGATCTCGCGGACGACCGTGATCAAGGCGGTGAACTCCGACGGGCCGCCGAAGTATGAGCGGTCGCCGCGGCCGACGTCGTTCACGCCGTTCGAGGTGCGGGTGCGGGCGTTGCTCGCCGAGCATCCGCGGATGCCGGCGACGGTGCTCGCGGAGCGGGTTGGTTGGGAGGGCTCGATCCGCTGGTTCCGGGACAATGTCGTGAGACTGCGACCTGAGCATCACCCGGTCGACCCGGCGGATCGGCTCTCGTGGGCGGCGGGCGATGCGGCTCAATGTGATCTCTGGTTCCCGCCGCGGAAGATCCCGCTCGAGGACGGCACGACGGCGCTGTTGCCGGTGTTGGTGATCGTCGCGGCGCATTCGCGGTTCGTGACTGCGCGGATGATCCCGACCAGGAAGACGGAGGATCTGCTGCTCGGGCACTGGGATCTCATCCAACGGCTCGGCGCGGTCCCGCGGCGGCTGATCTGGGACAACGAGTCCGGCATCGGGCAGCGCGGCCGCCTCGCGCAAGGTGTTGCGGCGTTCGCGGGGACCCTCGCGACGAAGGTCGTGCAGCTGAGGCCCTACGACCCGGAATCGAAAGGGATCGTGGAGCGCCGCAACGGCTGGCTCGAGACCTCGTTCATGCCCGGCCGCACGTTCACTTCCCCGGCGGACTTCAACGCCCAGCTGGAGGGCTGGCTGGAGAGAGCGAACGCGAGGGTGGTGCGGACGATCAAGGCACGCCCGGTCGATCTGATCGGCCACGACCGTTCACGGATGCTCCCGTTGCCGCCGATCCCGCTGCAACTGGGCTGGCGAGAACGAGTCCGCCTCGGGCGGGACTACTACGTCCGCCTCGACGCGAGCGACTACTCCGTCGATCCCGCCGCGATAGGCCGGTTTGTCGACGTAATCGCCGATCTCGACCGTGTTCGGGTGCGCCTGGAGGACAGGCTGGTCGCTGACCACGCGCGGGTCTGGGCGCGCGGCTCCACGATCACCGATCCCGCACATCTGGAGGCCGCGAAACGGCTGCGGCAACAGTTCCAGACCCCACGTCCTGATCCCGTTGATGACCTGGCGCGTGATCTCGCGGACTACGACCGGGCGTTCGGGATCGAAGGAGTCGCCTGATGGCTACCTCGAAGACCAGCGAGTCGGTGAAGCAGATCACCTACCTCGCCGGCGCACTCAAGGCACCCCGGATCACGGAGGCCGCAGCCCGGATGGCGGACCAAGCACGCGACGCCGGGTGGTCGTTCGAGGACTACCTCGCCGCCGTCCTCGAACGCGAAGTGAGCGCTCGCAACGCTTCCGGCGCGGAGCTGCGGATCAAAGCGGCCGGGTTCCCGAGCCGGAAGACGCTCGAGGACTTCGACTGGGACGCGCAACCAGCCACTCGGCAGCAGATCGCGGCGCTCGCTTCGGGAGGGTTCCTCCTCGAAGCGCAGAACGTGGTCCTGCTCGGCCCTCCCGGAACCGGGAAGACCCACCTCGCGACCGCGCTCGGAATCGTCGCCGCCCGCCACGGGCACCGAGTGCTGTTCGCGACCGCGACCGACTGGGTCACCCGCCTCACCGACGCCCACCGGCAAGGCAACCTCCCGAAAGAGCTCGCCCGGCTGCGGCGTTACGGGCTGATCATCGTCGACGAAGTCGGCTACCTCCCGTTCGAACAAGACGCAGCGAACCTGTTCTTCCAACTCGTCTCCAGCCGCTACGAGCACGCGTCACTGATCCTGACCTCGAACCTGCCGTTCTCCAGCTGGGGAGGGGTCTTCGGCGACCAGGCCGTTGCCGCCGCGATGATCGACCGCATCGTTCACCACGCCGACGTCCTCACCCTCAAAGGCGCCAGCTACCGACTCCGCGGCCGCGGCATCGACAGCCTCCCCAGCATCCGCACCACCACCGACGAAACACCTAGCTAGACTGCCCGCAACCGTTCACTTTTCGAGCGCCGAAAGCGTCCAGAGTTCGAGCGCCGCCGACACCGATCGACGCCTGCGTGCTCAGTCCTCGCCGCAATCCCGAAGGGCGGGGCATCGTCACGCACTGCGTGAAGCCCGGCATGGCGCACGTCGTCGAGCATCCTGAGCTCGGCTACCGGCTGACATGCCCGGCGACGACGTGGGCGATGCTCGGCGCCGTGCTGACCGATCCGTACGATCTGGTCGCTGCCGCGGATGCCGTCGTGCGCGAGCCCCTGCACCATACCGATCCGCCTCCGCTGGCGAGCGTCGAGGACCTGCGCAGCGCGCTCCTCGCGGGTCGTCGCCGGGGTGCCGCGCGGCTCCGCGACGCGCTGCCGCGCGTGAGCACACGCTCGCGATCGAGGCAGGAGACGCGATTGCGCCTCGCCCTCGTGGACGCGGGGCTTCCGCTGCCGCTCGTCAACCTCGATGTCGTCGAGCACGGGGGCATGGATCGCGCAGGTCGATCTCGCCTACCTCGCGCAGAAGCTGGCGATCGAGTACGAGGGCGACCACCATCGCACCGATGCCGGGCAGTGGGCCAAGGACGTCGATCGCATCGAGCGCCTGCAGGCCGCGGGATGGCGCGTCATCCGCGTCACCCGTGCCGACCTCGACGACCGCCCCCACCAGACCATCGCGCGCGTGCGCAACGCCCTCGCCGCCCGCTGAGCCGGGCGGACCGTGCTGGTCCCCTCCTCTTCTTTGCCCTCTCTTGCTCTTTGGCCCCTCTGCCCTCTCTGCCCCAACCGCGGCAAAGTGCGGGTCGAGGGTCGCCGCATCCGCACTTTGCCGCGGTTGAGAATCAAGGTCGTTCCTTCGACCGCGGCCTCAGTCGGTGCGCACGAGCAGGTCGCCGACCTCGCAGTCGAGGGCGCGGCAGATGGCCGAGAGCGTCGAGTAGCGGATGGCGCGGGCGCGGTCGTTCTTCAGCACCGAGAGGTTCACGACCGAGACGCCGACCAGCTCCGACAGCCGCGTGAGCGTCATCCCGCGCTCGGCGAGCAGCTCGTCGAGCCGGCAGTGGATGCCGGTGACCTCTTCCTCCGCGGGGCTCACACGAGCCCCTCGGTGTCGCGCTGCAGGCCGGCGCCGTAGCGGAAGACCGCCGAGAGCGCGGCGAGGCCGAGGCCCGCGCCGATCGGCCACACGGGCACGTCCACGCGCCAGGCCGGTCGCGGCCAGAGCGACGTGAGGAGCTCGGCGTCGCCCGGGCGGTCGCCCGCCACGGAGGCCGAGGTCCAGGCGAGGGCCTCCTGCGCGGCGAGGCTGCTGCCGACGTCGTTCAGGACGCCCGCGGCGATGCCGCCGACCAGCACGACGACGGCCGTGATGATCGTCACGCGCGCCACGACGGGCGCGAACGCGCGTCCCGCGAGCAGCTGGAAGCACGCCACCCCGATGAGCGCGGCGATCGCGCCCGGGACGAGCCAGCCGAGCGCGCCGCCGATCGCGAGGCAGACGCGAGCACCCGTGCTGAGCCCGTCGAGGAAGAGGGCGGCCTCGCGGAAGCCGCCGCCGACGCGCTCCGCCGTCATCCCCTCGAGCTCGATGCCCTCGGGGAGCGCGGGCCAGAAGTCCCACGTCGGCACGCTGACCGAGGCCATCGGCAGGAAGGGGGCGATCGCCGCCGACACGGCGGCCATCACGCTGACGCCCGCGACCACGGCGGAGACCGACAGCGTCACCGACACGACGGGGGAGGGGTCGCCCGTGCGCCGCGCCTTCCGCGCCGCCCGCACGAAGAAGAACACGGCGACGGCGAGGGCGACGACGATCGGGAGGAGGACCGTGAACAGCCAGCCGGGGAACACGGTCATCACACGAGCCCCTCGGTGTCGCGCTGCAGGCGCTCGCCGACCGCGAAGGTCGCGATCAGCAGGGCCGCAGCGAACGCGACCGCGAACAGCTGCGTGAGGTCGACCGACATGAGCACGTTGTCGAAGGTGCGGTCGGAGATCCACGCGAACGCGCCGTTGGCGCCCATGTTGGCGAAGAACGGCGCGAGCACGAAGCCCGCGAGGGCCGTCGCGCCGGCCGTGTTCACGAGGCGCGTGTTGGTACGCGAGAACATGCGGCCGCGCAGCACGCTGCGCACGACGAACAGCAGGCACGCGATCGTGGTCACGACCGACACGGCGATCACGACCTGCTCGATGACGAGCGCGCCGACGGATGCCACGGGCAGCTCCGGTGCGCGCAGGTAGGCGGTCTGGAGCTCGACGGCGACGGGCGCGCCGTCCGGGCCGATCGGCGCCTCGGCGAGCGTCTCGCGGAACTGCGCGAACACGCGCACGTCGCTGTTCGGCACGATCTCCGCGATGCGGATCACGGCCCGCACGACGGTCCACACGGCGAACGCCGCCCCGATCACGATGAAGAACCACCAAGCGCTCGCGTCGGCGCGCGACATCGTGGCATCCGTTCCCGTTCCCGTTCCCGTTCCGTTCTCGTTCGTCGACATCGCTCCCACTCCTTATCGATATTCGTTGTTATCGAAAAACGATATGCCTGACCCCAACTCCTGTCAACCCCCCTCCCCTTCAACCGCGGCAAAGTGCGGGTACGACCCCGCCAGCACCAACGTATTGCCGCGGTTGAAATCCAGGGCGCCGAACTCAACCGCGGCAAAGTGTGGATGCCACCCCGTCTGTACCCACAACATGCCGCGGTTGGACGAAGAAGCGGGAGAAGCGAGGGCAAGGGGGAGAGCCGAGGCGAAGGGCGAAGGGGTGCTCGTGTCAGGACAATCGGGCCCCCGCGAAGCGGCGGGGTCCCCGCTCTCGTCCTGACACGAGCATCCCGCAGCCCGCCCACCCCAGCCCCCACTGCATCGGCGGTGCGCCGACGGCGAACACGGGCATACCGGCATCCCACGGTCGTTATCGTCTTTCGTAAGCACCAGAACCCGGTGCGCAGAGGAGTGTCGACGAATGTTCGAGAGATTCACGGACCGTGCCCGTCGCGTGGTTGTGCTCGCCCAGGAAGAGGCGAAGATGCTCAACCACAACTACATCGGCACCGAGCACATCCTGCTCGGTCTCATCCACGAGGGCGAGGGCGTCGCCGCCAAGGCGCTGGAGAGCCTCGGCATCTCGCTGGATGCCGTGCGCGAGCAGGTCCAGGACATCATCGGCCAGGGCCAGCAGCAGCCGACGGGTCACATCCCGTTCACGCCGCGCGCCAAGAAGGTGCTCGAGCTGAGCCTGCGCGAGGCGCTGCAGCTCGGCCACAACTACATCGGCACCGAGCACATCCTCCTCGGTCTCATCCGCGAGGGCGAGGGCGTCGCCGCCCAGGTGCTCGTCAAGCTCGGCGCCGACCTGAACAAGGTGCGCCAGCAGGTCATCCAGCTGCTCAGCGGATACCAGGGCAAGGAGCCCGCGGCCGTCGCGACCGGCGCCGGCGAGCAGACCCCGTCGGCCCAGGGCGGCTCGGCCGTGCTCGACCAGTTCGGCCGCAACCTCACGCAGGCCGCCCGCGAGAACAAGCTCGACCCCGTGATCGGCCGCGAGAAGGAGATCGAGCGGGTCATGCAGATCCTCTCGCGCCGCTCCAAGAACAACCCCGTGCTGATCGGCGAGCCCGGCGTCGGCAAGACCGCCGTCGTCGAGGGCCTCGCGCAGGCGATCGTCAAGGGCGAGGTGCCCGAGACGCTTAAGGACAAGCAGGTCTACTCGCTCGACCTCGGCTCGCTCATCGCCGGCTCCCGCTACCGCGGAGACTTCGAGGAGCGCCTCAAGAAGGTCACCAAGGAGATCCGCACGCGCGGCGACATCATCGTCTTCATCGACGAGATCCACACCCTCGTGGGTGCGGGCGCCGCCGAGGGCGCGATCGACGCGGCATCCATCCTCAAGCCGCTGCTCGCGCGCGGCGAGCTGCAGACGATCGGCGCCACGACGCTCGACGAGTACCGCAAGCACTTCGAGAAGGATGCCGCCCTGGAGCGCCGCTTCCAGCCGATCCAGGTCGCGGAGCCGAGCCTGCCGCACGCGATCAACATCCTCAAGGGCCTGCGCGACCGCTACGAGGCGCACCACAAGGTGCAGATCACCGACGGCGCGATCGTCGCCGCGGCCAACCTCGCCGATCGCTACATCAGCGACCGGTTCCTGCCCGACAAGGCGATCGACCTGATCGACGAGGCGGGCGCCCGCCTGCGCCTGAGCATCCTCTCGAGCCCGCCCGAGCTGCGCGAGTTCGACGAGAAGATCGCCAAGGTGCGCGAGGAGAAAGAGCACGCGAGCGAGGAGCAGGACTTCGAGAAGGCCGCCGCGTTGCGCGACGAGGAGAAGTCGCTGCTCGCCGAGCGCCTGCGCCTCGAGAAGCAGTGGCGCTCGGGCGACGTCGCGTCGCACGCGGTCGTCGACGAGGGGCTCATCGCCGAGGTGCTGGCGCAGGCCACCGGCATCCCCGTCTTCAAGCTCACCGAGGAAGAGACCAGCCGTCTCATGTTCATGGAGAAGGCGCTGCACCAGCGCGTCATCGGGCAGGAGGAGGCCATCGCGGCCCTCTCGCGCACGATCCGCCGCCAGCGTGCGGGGCTCAAGGACCCGAACCGCCCCTCGGGCTCGTTCATCTTCGCGGGGCCTACGGGCGTCGGCAAGACCGAGCTCGCCAAGGCGCTCGCCGAGTTCCTGTTCGACGACGAGGGCGCGCTGATCTCGCTCGACATGAGCGAGTTCGGCGAGAAGCACACCGTCTCGCGGCTGTTCGGCGCCCCTCCCGGGTTCGTCGGCTTCGAGGAGGGCGGCCAGCTCACCGAGAAGGTGCGGCGCAAGCCGTTCTCGGTCGTGCTGTTCGACGAGATCGAGAAGGCGCACCCCGACATCTTCAACTCGCTGCTGCAGATCCTCGAGGAGGGGCGTCTGACCGACGGTCAGGGCCGCGTCGTCGACTTCAAGAACACCGTCATCATCATGACGACCAACCTCGGCTCGTCGGCGATCGCCGGCGGCCCGGTCGGGTTCCAGGTCGAGGGCAACGCGCAGACGACGTACGAGCGCATGAAGGGCAAGGTCGACGAGGAGCTCAAGCGGCACTTCAAGCCCGAGTTCCTCAACCGCGTGGACGACATCATCGTCTTCCCGCAGCTGAACAAGGACGAGCTGCGCCAGATCGTGGGCCTGTTCACCAAGCGCCTGTCGGAGCGCCTGCTCGACCGCGACATGACGGTCGAGCTGACGGATGCCGCCAAGGACCGCCTCATCGAGATCGGCTTCGACCCGACGCTCGGCGCCCGGCCGCTGCGCCGCGCCATGCAGCGCGAGGTCGAGGACCGGCTGAGCGAGAAGATCCTGCACGGCGACCTCGTCGCGGGCGACCACGTGAAGGTCGACGTCGAGGGCGTGACCTTCACGTTCGAGAACGGCCCGCGCGGTGAGCGCGTCGCCGTCGGCGTCGGCACCGCGGGCGAGATCGCCGCGACCCCCGACATCGCCGCCGCGGGCTGAGCCCGCGGGGTTCCCGTCGCCCGGAGGGGCGGATGCCACCGGCATCCGCCCCTCCGTCGTTTCTGTGCGAGACGGGTGGCCTGGACATCCCTTCAACCGCGGCAAACGGCGGGTGCGCGGGCGCCTGACCCACACTTCGCCGCGGTTGAGTGAAAGGTCGTCCTGTTCGACCGCGGCAAAGTGCGCGTTGGCGCGGCGCGCACCCGCCGTTTGCCGCGGTTGAAATGGAGGGGTGGGGACCGGGGCGCTCGGCTCGCGGGGCGGGGCGTCAGCGAGGGTGGGGCTCAGGCGGCGGGGCGGAGCGAGGCGACGAAGTCGAGCTTGTCGAGCACGGGGTCGGCGATGACGAAGGGGTAGAGGTCGTCGTTGCCCATCGAGCGGTTCACGAGGTTGAGGGCGGTGGACAGCGGCATCCACACGCCCGTGACGAGGTCGCGGAAGCGCTCGCGGCCGAGCAGGTCGGCGGCGCGCACGAGACCGTACTCGACGGCGGTCTCGACGGTGTCGCAGATGTGCAGGTAGTGCGCCCACGTCTCGGCGAAGTCCTCGTAGGGATGCATCGTCGCGTACGACGAGATGTACGACGACGGCCAGTCGGCGGGCGGGCCCTCGTCGTAGTGGCGCTGCACGGTCTGCTGGTAGTCGACGGTCTCGTCGCCGAACAGCTCGCGGGCCCGCGCCAGCACGTCGGCGTCGCCGCCCTCGACCAGCTGCCATTCGAAGTAGTGGCCGACCTCGTGGCGGAAGTGCCCGAGCATCGTGCGGTAGGCCTCGTCGAGCTGCGCGCGCACGTGCTCGCGATGCGCGTCGTCGGCCTCGGCGAGGTCGATCGTGATGACGCCGTCGGCGTGCGCGATCATCACCTGCTGCTGCGTCGACGAGAGCAGGTCGAAGCACAGGCCGTTCACCGGGTCGTCGACCTTGCCCACGACCGGGAAGCCGAGCGCGTCGAGCTCGGCCACGAGGTGCCGCTTCGCGCGCTCCGCGAGCGGATAGTTCGCGATGCCGGCCGCGTCGGCGTCGTTGGGACGCGTTCGGGTGAGGTCGCACGCCGCGCACTGCCCGCCCTCCAGCGGCGCGAGCCACGTGCAGCCCGACAGGTTGAGGTTGCGGCAGACGTGCCAGATCCAGCCCGCGGCATCCACGTACACGCCGCGCTCGTCGACCGGCACGATGTCGCGCTCGCCGCGCGAGTAGCCGAGGCCGGTGCCGCATCCGACGCAGACGGAGTTCTCGAAGTACAGGGGGTTGCCGCACGCGCGGCAGGCGTAGGCCTTCACGCTGCGATCCTTTCACACGCGCGCGCCGCGGGGCAGGGGGCCGTCGCGCCGGCGGGGGCGCGCGAGGCTCGGAGAATCACGCGAGGCTCGGACGATCCCGGCGAGAGGCGCCGGGGCTCGCGAGATTCTCCGGGATTCGTGCGAGGCTCTGCGAGGGCCGACGAAGGGAACGCGCATGTCAGATGGTCACCGTGCGGATCGCCGATGCGCGACTGGATGCCGTGGCCGAGCGCTTCGCCGCGTTCGTCGCCGCGGGGGAGGAGCCCGGGGCGTCCCTCAGCGTGTGGCGCGGCGGGCGCCCTCTGCTCGAGGCGTGGGGCGGGCATCGGGATGCCGCGCGCACGGCGCCGTGGACCGCGGACACGCTCGCCATGACGTACTCCGTGGGCAAGCCGCTCGCCGCGCTCGGCGCCCTGCTCGCGGTGCGCGCCGGCCAGGTGACGCTCGACGACCCGGTGACGACGTGGTGGCCCGCCTACGGCGCGCACGGCAAACGGGCGACGACGCTGCGTCACGTCCTGAGCCACACGGCCGCGGTGCCGGCGTTCCCGGCATCCGTCGCGGGAGCCGATCCGCTCGACAAGGAGGCGCTCACGTCGGCGCTCGCCGCCGCCGAGCCGATCGGCGTGCCGGGGACCGTCATCGCCGAGCACGCGCTCACCTACGGGCACCTGATCGACGGCGTGCTCGCCGCCGCGGGGGCCCCGTCGGTCCGCGAGGCGGTCGCCGGGCTCGGCTCGCGCCTCGGTGCCGACCTGTGGTTCGGCGTGCCGGACGAGCGGCTCGCCGACGTCGCCGACCTGGAGATCACGACCACCGCCTGGGTCGAGCCGTATCTGGAGCGCGACCTCCCGCGTCGCGCGCTCACCGTGCCGCGCGGCCGGCTCGATCCCGCGCACACGAACTCGGCAGACGCGCGGCGGGCGTCGTTCCCCGCCGACGGGCTGTTCACGTCGGCATCCGCCCTCGCTCGGTTCTACGACGACGCGTCGCGCTCGACCGGCGTCGTCGCGGGGATGCTGGGGGAGGAGCTGTGGCGCGAGTACCTGCGCGCGCAGGCGACGGGCGAGGACGCGTTCGTGGGCGGCGAGGCGTCGTGGTCGCTCGGATTCCGCGTCGATCCGGGCGAGTTCGGCATGGGCGGCCTCGGCGGCAGCTGCGCGTGGCACTCGTTCACGGACGACTACTCGTTCGCCTACGTCACGCGCGGCCTCGGCACCTTCGACCGCGTCGACGCCCTGGAGCCCCTCGTGAACGCGGCCCTCGGCGCGGGGTGAGGGGCGCGGCACCGCGGCGTCGCGGATCCGGCATCCGCACATGGTGGGCGCTTGTGGTCGCATCGCCGCCCCGCATCCAGCGACAAGTGCCCACTTCGCGCGGGATGCCGCAGATCGTGGGCGCTCGTCGCCGCATCCCGCGCGGGGAAGCGGCGACAAGCGCCCAGGATCTCATGCGTCGGTGCGCGGGAGGGGTTTCGATACGCCGCCTGCGGCGGCTACTCAACCAGCGGTGATTGCGGGCCGGGCCTCTCGGGCAGCGGGGCTGTAGAACCGGCGGGGGTCGGCGGGTCGGACGTCTCCGCCCGCGGGCCGGTCGGGCGGGTCGGGCGTCCCAACCCCCGCTGGTCGGGTTCCGACTCCCGTTGGTCGGGTTCTGACTCCCGCTGGTCGTGTCCCAACTCCCGCTGGTTGGGTTCCGACTCCCGCTGGTCGGGTTCCGACCCCCGCTGGTCGCGTCCCGACTTCCGCTGGTCGAGTGCTCGCGGCGGAGCCGCGAGTGTATCGAGACCCGTGTAACGGTCGTGGGAGGCGATCCTCGTGGTCGCACGTGCGCTGGGAGGCGGCCACGTCTGCCCACGATTCCGGCGGGGTGGAGAACGGTGGGCGCTTGTGGTCGCATCCCGCGTCGGAAAGCGGCACCGACCGCCCACGATCCACGCCCGCCCGCGCCCGACGGCGTACACCCGTTCCACCCACACCCGATCACGCCCGATCACACCCGCTCCGCCCGCACCCCGCCCCGCCCCGCGGTCAGCGGCGCGGCTCGGCGAGGGCGCGGGCGACGGACTCCTCGACGACGAGCTCGGTGACGAGGCCGGCGTTGAGCGCGCCGCGCAGCGCGTCGAGCTTCGACATGCTCGACACGACGCAGAGCCGGTGCGGGATCTGGCGCACCATCGTGAACTCGGGGCCGCTCGACCGCTCGTTGAGCGCGATGCCGTCGCTCGAGCCGTCGGCGCGGAAGAACCGGGTCGCGCAGTCGCCGACGACGCCGTCGCGCACGACGCTGCGCAGGTCGGCCGCGGTGACGTACTCCCCGGCGTAGACGTGCGAGGGGACGTCGGCCGCCGGCGAGCCGACCCCGAAGACGAACAGGTTCACGTTCCGCTGGATGTCGAGGATGCTGCGCACGGAGCGCTCGCGCCACATCGCCTGCTTCGTGAGCGGGTCGTCGAAGAGCGCGGGCACGGAGAAGTGGTGGATCTCGGCGCCGAACGCCTGGCCGAACCGCTCGAGCTGGGCGCCCGCGTAGGCGACGCCCGACGAGTGCGTGTTCGCGGCGCCGTTCATCTGCACGACGTGCACGTTGTGCAGGGTCTTCGTGGGCAGCTGCCGCCCGACGGCCGACACCGTCGCGCCCCAGGCGATGCCGATCACGGTGTTGGAGTCGGCCATCACCGCCAGGATCCGCGCGGCCGACAGCGCGGTGCGCTCGAGCCGCTCCGCCTCGGTGGCGCGGGGCGGCGTCGGCACGATGTGGGCGACGAGCCCGTACGCGTCGGCGATGCGGTGCGCGACGTCGCCCATCGCCTCCTGCGGCGAGGTGACCGTGATCTGCACGAGCCCCGACTCGCGCGCGTAGGAGATGAGGCGCGAGACCGACGAGCGCGACAGGTTCATCTCCCGCGCGACGGCGTCCATGTTGAGGTCCTGCAGGTAGTACAGCTGCGCCGCGCGCAGCGCATCCTCTGAACGCGTGTGCGAAACGCTCACGGTGACGCCTTCCTTCTGCTGCACGTTCGTGTCATGGCGCGGCACGCGCTGCAACTCCTCCCGAATATGTTGCACCGACGTGCACGCACCGACAGTCTAGGGCGCAGACACCGGGACGAGAGGCGAAGAGGTCATGCCAGCCACGACGAAGCGAGATCGGGATGCCGTGAGCGGCCTGCGGGAGCGGCCGGAGGCCGACGTGCTCATCATCGGCGGAGGCATCAACGGGATCGCGACGTTCCGCGACCTGGCGCTGCAGGGCGTGGACGTCGCGCTCGTCGAGCGCGGCGACTTCGTGTCGGGGGCCTCGTCGGCGTCGAGCCACATGATCCACGGCGGCGTGCGCTACCTCGAGAACGGCGAGCTGCGGCTCGTGAAGGAGTCGGTCGCCGAGCGCAACGGGCTCGTCAGGACGGCGCCGCACTACGTCAAGCCGCTGCCGACCACGATCCCCATCGCTCGGACGTTCTCGGGCGTGCTCACCGCGCCGCTGCGCCTGCTCGTCACGCACGGCAAGGGCGCCCCGCGCGAGCGCGGCGCGCTGCTCATCAAGATCGGCCTGATGATCTACGACACGTTCTCCCGCGACGGCGGCGCGGTGCCGCGTCACCGCGTGCGCGGACGTCGCGCGTCGCAGCGCGCCTTCCCGCAGCTCGACACCCGCTTCCGCTACACCGCCACCTATCACGACGCCTCGATGCACGACCCCGAGCGGCTCGCCCTCGACGTGCTGCGCGACGGGCTCGAGGCCGGCGACCACGCGCGCGCCGCGAACTACCTCGCCGCCGTGGGCGCGTCGGACGGCGCGGTCGAGCTGCGCGACGAGACGACGGGCGAGCGGTTCGCGTTCCATGCCAAGGTCGTCGTGAACACGAGCGGTCCGTGGACCGACCTGACCAACGCCGCCCTCGGCGTGCCGACCGCCTACATGGGCGGCACGAAGGGCTCGCACATCGTGCTCGACAACCCCGCGCTCGCCGAGGCGACGAGGGGCAACGAGATCTTCTTCGAGGCCGCCGACGGCCGCATCGTGCTGATCTACCCGCTGAAGGGGCGCGTCATGGTCGGCACGACCGACATCGACGCCGACCCGTCCCAGCCGGCGCGCTGCACCGAGGCCGAGGTCGACTACTTCTTCGAGCTCGTCGCCCAGGTCTTTCCGCACATCACGGTGGACAGGTCGCAGATCGTGTACTCGTTCGCGGGCATCCGTCCGCTCCCGCGGCACGACGACGTGTCGCCGGGCTTCGTCTCGCGCGACTACCGCATCGAGCGCGGCACCATCGGCTCGACCCCGGCGTTCAGCCTCGTCGGCGGCAAGTGGACGACGTTCCGCGCGCTCGGCGAGTCGGTCACCGACGCGGTGCTCGCGCAGCTGGGCCGCACCCGGCGCGTCTCGACCGTCGGCCTCGCGATCGGCGGCGGCGCCGGCTTCCCGCGGGGGATCGCGGCCCGGCGCGCGTGGGTCGAGGCCCACCGCGGCGTCCACGACGTCGCGTTCGCCGAGCGGATGCTGGAGCGCTACGGCACGCGCGCGGCGGGCGTCCTCGCGGCCCTGCCCGCGGATCCGGCACCCCTCCCGCACGCCCGCGGCCACTACCGCGAGGAGCTCGCGCATCTCGCCGCGACCGAGCACGTCGTCTCGCTCGCCGACGTGCTCCTGCGCCGCACCTCGCTCGCGTTCGTCGGCGGGATGACCCCCGAGACCCTGACGGAGGTCGCCGAGGCGATCGCCGGGCCGCTCGGCTGGGACGCCGACGAGGTCGCCGCGCAGTGCGCGGCGGCGACCCGCCTGCTGGCCGACGAGCACGGGGTCCGCCTCGCCGACGCGGGGCGCGAGAACGTCCGCAGCTAGCCGCGCGGGCCGCGCCCGGCCGGAGACCGGCACCGTCTGGAACCAAGCCCCGGGACCGGCTCGCCCGGAGACAAGGAAGTCGCCCGTATGTCCGACCACATCATCGCGATCGACCAGGGAACGACGTCGACGCGCGCCATCGTCTTCGACCGTCGCGGCCGCATCGTCGCGTCGGAGCAGAGGGAGCATCGGCAGATCCTGCCCCGCGCGGGGTGGGTCGAGCACGACCCCGAGGAGATCTGGCGCAACGTGCAGCTCGTCGTGGGCATCGTGCTCGCGACGGCCGACCTCACGCGCCACGACATCGCCGCGATCGGCATCACGAACCAGCGCGAGACGGCCGTCGTGTGGGACCGGAGGACGGGCAGGCCCGTCTGCAACGCCATCGTGTGGCAGGACACCCGCACGCAGGACCTCGTCGACGCGCTCGCGGGCGACGAGGGCGTCGGGCGGTTCGCGCCGATCGTCGGCCTGCCGCTCGCCACGTACTTCTCGGGCACCAAGATCCGCTGGATCCTCGACAACGTCGACGGGGCGCGCGAGCGGGCCGAGGCGGGCGAGCTGCTGTTCGGCACGATGGACTCCTGGGTGCTGTGGAACCTCACGGGCGGTCCCGACGGCGGCGTGCACGCGACGGACGTGACGAACGCGTCGCGCACGCTGTTCATGGACCTGCGCACCCTGCAGTGGCGCGACGACATCCTCGCCGCGTTCGGCGTGCCGCGGGCGATGATGCCCGAGATCCGGTCGTCGTCGGAGGTCTACGGGCACGCCGAGGACTCGTCGCTGCTGCGCGAGACGCCGGTCTGCGGCATCCTCGGCGATCAGCAGGCCGCCACCTTCGGCCAGGCCGCGTTCGAGGCGGGCGAGAGCAAGAACACCTACGGCACCGGCAACTTCCTGCTCTTCCAGACCGGCACCGAGATCGTCCACTCGCAGGGCGGGCTCCTGACGACCGTCGGATACCAGCTGCAGGGCCGGCCGGCGCGCTACGCGCTGGAGGGCTCGATCGCCGTCACGGGCTCGCTCGTGCAGTGGCTGCGCGACCAGCTGGGCATCATCTCGTCGGCGGCGGAGGTCGAGGACCTGGCGCGGAGCGTCGACGACAACGGCGGGGTCTACTTCGTGCCCGCGTTCTCCGGGCTCTTCGCACCGCACTGGCGCCCCGACGCCCGGGGCACGATCGTCGGCATGACCCGGTTCGCGAACCGGGGCCACATCGCCCGCGCCGCGCTGGAGGCCACGGCGTTCCAGACGCGCGAGGTGCTCGACGCCGTGAACGCCGACTCGGGCATGCGGCTCGCCGAGCTGAAGGTCGACGGCGGCATGACCGCCAACGACACCCTCATGCAGTTCCAGGCCGACGTGCTCGGCGTGCCCGTCGTGCGGCCCGTCGTCGCCGAGACGACGGCGCTCGGCGCCGCCTACGCGGCGGGGCTCGCGGTGGGCTTCTGGGCGGGGCTCGACGACCTGCGCGCCAACTGGCAGGAGGGGCGCCGCTGGCTGCCGCGGGTCGACGAGGCCCAGCGCGCCCGGCAGCTGCGCCTGTGGCGGAAGGCCGTCGAGCGGTCGCTCGGCTGGGTCGACGCCGCGCACTGACGCGCCCCTTCGATCCCGAAAAACCCCTTGACCGGAGCGCCCTGACGAGCTAGTGTTGATATATCAACATTAGATGTTGAGTATCAAACGTTTGGCAGTGTGCAAGCGCTGCAAGGGAGCAGTGGAGGAACAGCGTGTCTACCGAGGCGCAGACGGAGCCGGCCAGCATTCGCTACGGACTGATCGGCACGGGAACGATGGGTCGCGAGCACATCCGCAACGTCGGCCTGATCGACGGCAGCGAGATCGTCGCGATCGCCGACCCGCACGCCCCCTCGCGGGAGGCCGCCCAGCAGCTGCTGGGCGGTACGGCCGCGGAGTACGAGGACCACGCGACCATGCTCGCCGAGGCCGACCTCGACGCGCTGATCGTCGCGACCCCCAACGACACCCACGCCGACATCCTCATCGACGTCATGAGCGGCGGGCGCCGCCTGCCGATCCTCGTCGAGAAGCCGCTGTGCACGACGCCCGACGACGTCGAGCGGCTCCGCGCCGCGGCGCGCGACTACGACGCGCCGATCTGGGTCGCGATGGAGTACCGGTACATGCCGCCGATGCAGGCGCTGCTCGACGAGACGCACGGCGGCGGCCTCGGCACCCCGCGGATGCTCGCGATCACCGAGCACCGCTTCCCCTTCCTCGACAAGGTCGACAACTGGAACCGCTACGCCGCGCGCACCGGCGGCACGCTCGTGGAGAAGGCCTGCCACTTCTTCGACCTCATGCGGCTCATCCTCCGCGACGAGCCCGTGCGCGTCTACGCCTCGGGCGCCGCCGACGTCAACCACCGCGACGAGTCGTACGACGGGCACGTCCCCGACATCCTCGACAACGCCTTCGTCGTCGTCGACTTCGCGGGCGGCAGCCGCGCGCTGCTGAACCTGTGCATGTTCGCGGAGGGCACCCGGTTCCAGGAGCACGTCTCGGTCGTGGGCGACACGGCGAAGGTCGAGTGCTTCGTCCCCGTGTCGGGCGCCCACTGGGAGGGCGCCCGGGCCGACGCCTACGTCGAGCTCAGCCCGCGCGACCCGCAGGGACCCGTGCAGCGCCCCGTGCCCGTCGATCCCGCGATCCTCGAGGCGGGCGGCCACCACGGCTCCACGTACTACGAGCACCTGCGGTTCCAGCAGGTCGTGCGCGGCGAGGCCGAGGTCGAGGTGACGCTCGAAGACGGCCTGCGCGCCGTTCTCATGGGCATGGCCGCGGAGCGGTCGGCCGCCGAGCACGTGCCGGTCGAGCTCGACTTCTCGGCGCGGTGACGCCGAACCGCTCGCATCGATGACGTCAAAGAAGACAGAAGGAGTTCCGATGACCTGGCTCAACACCCCCGCGCACGCGCGCTGGCTGGAGGCCGAGGCCGACCGCACGTTCGAGTTCGGGCGCAACGCCCGCGTGGCGAACGGGTTCGGCTGGCTCAGCAACCAGGGCACCGTGCGTGCCGAGGTGCCGACGCAGCTGTGGATCACGAGCCGGATGGTGCACGTCTACTCCCTCGCCGCCCTGATGGGGCGCCCGGGGGCGGGGGCGCTCGTCGACCACGGCATCGCCGCGCTGAACGGCCCGTTCCGCGACCGCGAGAACGGCGGCTGGTACGCGGCCATCGACGAGAACGGCCCGGCGGATGCCAGCAAGCAGGGCTACCAGCACTTCTTCGTCGTGCTCGGCGCGGCGAGCGCCACGGCGGCCGGCCGCCCTGGGGCGCGGGAGCTGCTCGACGACGCCCTCGCCCTGATCGAGGAGCGGTTCTGGAGCGAGGAGCAGCAGATCTGCCTCGAGTCGTGGGACGAGGCGTTCACCGAGACCGAGGCGTACCGCGGCGGCAACGTCAACATGCACGCGGTCGAGGCGTTCCTCGTCGTCGCCGACGTCACGGGCGACGACCTCTGGCTGCGCCGCGCGCTCGCGATCGCCGCGAAGGTCATCCACGACGTCGCCCGGGGCAACAGCTACCGCGTGGTGGAGCACTTCGACGAGCACATGCAGCCGCTGTTCGACTACAACAGCGACAACCGCGCGCACCGGTTCCGCGCCTTCGGCGGCACGCCCGGGCACTGGACCGAGTGGTCGCGCCTGCTGCTCTCGCTGCGCGACGCGCTGCGCGCGCGGGGCATGGACGCGCCCGACTGGCTGCAGGAGGACGCGGCCGGCCTGTTCGAGGCCGCCGTGCGCGACGCGTGGGAGCCCGACGGCCACCCCGGCTTCGTGTACTCCGTCGACTGGGACGGGCAGCCGGTCGTGCGCGCGCGCATCCGCTGGGTCGTGGTCGAGGCGATGGGCGGCGCGGCCGCCCTGCACGCCGCGACCGGCGACGCCCGCTACGACGAGTGGTACCAGCGGTTCTGGGACTACGCGAAGCAATACCTGATCGACACCGAGAACGGGTCGTGGTGGCAGGAGCTCTCGCCCGAGAACGAGGTGTCGCACGAGGTGTGGGACGGCAAGCCCGACATCTACCACCTCATGCACTGCCTGCTCGTGCCGCGGCTGCCGCTGGCCCCCGCGATGGCCCCGGCGCTCGCCGCCGGCCTGCTCGATGCGGCCGTGTCATGAGCGCGACGCCACGGGCCGTGTTCGCGGGCGTCGCGACCGAGGACGCCATCGCCGTCGTCGACCGCTACCCCGGAGCCGATGAGCGCACCGTCGCCCGGCACCTGATCTTCGGCGGGGGCGGCCCGGCCGCGACGGCGGCCGTGGCCGCCGCGCGCCTCGGCATCCCCTCCGCCGTCGTCGCGGCGGTCGGCGACGACGAGGCGGGCGACCTCGTGCGACGCCGCCTCGCCGACGAGGGCGTCGACGTCTCCGGCATCCGCACCGTGCCCGGCGCGGCGACCTCGCGCAGCGTCGTCGTCATCAGCGGCCCCGAGCGCTCGCGCGCGATCGTCAACCAGGTCGGCCCGGCGCTCGAGCTCGACGACGCGCTGCTCGCGCAGCTGGACGGTGCCGAGTGGCTGCACGTCGACCAGCACGGCTGGCCCGCGGTGCAGGCGCGACGCGGCCTGCTGCCCGCGGGACTGCGGCTGTCGGTCGACGCGGGCAACGCGATCCCGGGCCTGACGCTCGAGGACACCGACCTCTACGTGCCGACGATGGCCGCCATCCAGCAGCGCTACGCGGGATTCAGCGCCCGCGCGCTCATGCAGGCGGCCCTCGACGAGGGCGCCCGCACGGTGGTCGTCACCGACGGCGGGGCCGGGTCGTACGGGCTCCGCGCCGACGGCGAGTACGCCGCCGTCATGCCGCCGCGCGCCGAGATCGTCAGCACGCTCGGCGCGGGCGACGTCTTCCACGGCGCGCTCGTCGCCGGCCTCATCCACGCCTCCGAGGGCGCGATCGCCCCCGGGCTCGAGTCCGTCGTCGCCTACGCGACCACGGCAGCCACCCTCTCGTGTCGCGGGATCGACGGCCGCAGCGCCATCCCGACCCACGACGAGAACCTCCACCATCTCGCCGAGAAGCACCTGACGACAGGACGATGACATGACCACGACAACTCCGGGAAACTCCGTGCTCGACCCGCTGCGCCGCCCCTCGGGAGCCTTCGCGATGCTCGCCGTCGACCAGCGCGAGGCCCTGCGGAACATGCTCGCCGAGCACACCGACGCCCCCGTCACCGACGACGACGTGCGCGACTTCAAGCTGACGGCGGCGCGCGTGCTCACGCCCCTCGCGTCGGCCGTGCTGATCGACCGCCAGTTCGCCCTCGACGCCGCGATCGAGCAGGGGGTCGTCGCCGGCACGTGCGGCCTCATCGGCAGCGCCGACCACTTCGAGCCGGCGCACGGCGAGCTCGTCGGCGAGGTCACGATCGACCGGCTGATCGACGCGCACGACCTCAAGCGGCGCGGCGCGGTCGCGCTCAAGCTGCTCGTGCTCCACCGGCCCGACGAGAGCCCCGACGGGCGCATCGCGATGACGCGCGAGTTCATCGACCTCTGCGCCGACGCCGGTCTCGCCAGCATCATCGAGCCCGTCTCCCGCAAGCCTCTCGGTGGCGGCGACGACTGGGACTGGAACGAGGGCGTGCACCGCGCCGCCGCCGAGCTCGGCGGCCTGGGCGCCGACCTCTACAAGGCCGAGGTGCCGCGTCGCGCCGCCGTGGGCGACGACGAGCTGCGCGCGGAGTGCGCCCGCCTCACCGACGCGATCGACGGCCCGTGGGTCGTGCTCTCGTCGGGCGTCGACCCCGAGGTCTTCCCGAACGCCGTGCGCATCGCGTGCGAGGCGGGCGCGTCGGGCTTCCTCGCCGGTCGCGCGGTCTGGGCGCCCTCGCTGGCCGCCGCCGACGTCGAGGCCGACCTGCGCACGAACGCCACTCAGCGGCTGCAGCGACTCGTCGACGTCGTCGACGACGTCGTCGGCACGCGAGCCCGCTGACCCCTCCACCGACCACCACGCAACAAGAACAAGGGAACAAAGGAGTTCTACGACATGTCCTCTGCATTCCACCTCACCCCCGCCTCCGGCCGTGCGAACGGCGGCATGACGCGCCGGCAGCTGTTCAGCGCCTCGGGCGTCGTCGGGCTCACCGCCCTGCTCTCGGCCTGCGCGGGCCCGGGCACCGCGCGTCCGGCATCCACCGGCATCGCGACCGGCGGCGCGATCGAAGGCCACGTCTCGTTCGCGCACTGGCGCGGCGAGGACCGCGACGTGTTCGCGGAGCTGATCGCGCGCTTCGTCGAGAAGTACCCCGACGTCGAGATCACGCAGGACATCTCGACGTCGACCGACTACAACGCCCAGGCGCTGCGGCGCATGCGCGACGGCGCCGTGGGCGACATCGCGCCGGCCGGCCGCGGCGACCAGTTCGAGAGCTTCATCAAGGTCGGCCAGTTCGTCGACCTGACCGACACGGGCCTCGTCGAGAAGTACGAGGCGAGCCGCATCGAGGTCGGCGCCAAGGACGGCAAGCAGTACGGCCTGCCGTACCAGATCGTGTTCAACGTGCCGATCGCCAACATGGACGTCCTCGAGTCGGTCGGCTACGCCGAGCAGCCGACCGACTGGAACGCGTACATGGACATGCTCGACAAGATCAAGTCCAAGGGCATCACCCCCTTCGTCTTCCCCGGGGCGGATGCCGGCAACGCCGGCCAGCTCATCAACTCGATGTCGATGAACATCGCGCCGTCGCCCGACATGTTCGCCAAGATCCAGTCGGGCGAGTACAAGTGCACCGACGACTGGTTCATCGAGATGCTGTACAAGTACCAGGAGCTCGGGGCGTACGCGCAGGACAACGCGGCCGGCACGGCCGTGGAGCCCGCGCAGCAGCTCTTCGCGACGGGCAAGGGCGCCATCCTCTCGACGGGCAGCTACCACATCGCGTCGGTGCGCTCGCTCGGGGCGGAGTTCCCGATCGACCTCGTGCCGGCGATGACCAACGACCCGGGCGCGGCGACGTACGTCGGCATCTACAACGCGACGTTCATCCTCGGCATCAACTCCGCCTCGAAGGTGCAGCCCGCCGCGCTCGCGTGGTTCGAGTTCCTCAGCGACCCCGAGATCGCGAGCTTCTACGGCGACGGCACGTCGCAGCACACGCCCGTCAAGGGCGCGACCTACAAGGACCCCGACCTCATGCGCCTCACGCCGTGGCTCGACAAGGACCTCATGCTCGCGCCGCGCTTCCAGTTCACCGATCTCGACATGCGCACCGCGGTCGAGGCCGCGGGCCTGTACGCGCTGACCGGCACGCAGCCCGAGAAGGCCGCCGAGGACGCGCAGCTCATCGTCGACCAGCGGATCGCCGCGGCGGGGTGATCGCATGTCCGAGACCACTGCGATCGTGACGCGGGACGCGCCGCGGCGACGGGCCAAGCGGTCGTCGCGGCACGTGTCGCCACTGCTCTACCTCTTCCCCATCCCGGCCCTCGTGCTGTACACGGTCTTCTTCGTCATCCCGACGCTGCAGACGTTCCAGTACTCGGTGACCAACTGGGACGGCTACAGCCCCGAGTTCGACTACGTCGGCATCGACAACTTCGTGCGCGCGATCGCGGGCGACGCGCTGTTCACCAACGCCCTCGGCAACAACATGAGGTTCATGGTCGTCGTCGTCATCGGGCAGACGGCCGTCGCGCTCATCATGGCGATCCTGCTCGTCAAGAACACGAAGACGACGATCTTCCTGCGGGCGCTGTACTTCTTCCCCACGATCCTCTCGTCGGTGTCGGTGGGCTTCATCTGGAAGTTCGTCTACGACCCCAACTTCGGCGTCATCAACAGCTCGCTCGACGCGCTCGGGATGCCGGGGCTGAAGTCGTCGTTCCTCGGCGACCCGGCGCAGGCGATCTACTGGCTCGCGGTCACCCAGATCTGGTTCCACGCGGGCATGATGATCGTGATCTTCGTCGCCGGCCTGCAGGCGATCCCCGCCGAGTTCTACGAGGCGGCCGAGGTCGACGGGGCGGGCCCCTGGCGGCGCTTCACGTCGATCACGTGGCCGCTCATCGCGCCCGCGATGTCGATCGTCGTGGCCTACACGACCATCCAGTCGTTCAAGGCGTTCGACGTCGTGCTGAGCATCTCGGGCAACCCGCCGAGCGCCTCGCTCGACATCCTCTCCACACGGATCTACTCGACGTTCGCGAACTCCCAGTTCGGGTACGCCGCCACGCAGTCCGTGCTCTTCATCATCTTCATCCTCGTGATCACCTTCGTGATCCGGCGGTTCCTCCGCCTGGTGCAAAGGGGCGAATAATGGCCGGCAGACTCTCCCGCGGGGTCGTCCTCGCGATCTACGCGGCGATCATCGCCATCCCGCTGTTCGTCGTCTTCTTCGGCAGCTTCAAGACCACGGCCGAGATCTTCGAGAACTCGTTCGCGCCGCCGACGTCGCTCAACCTCTCCAACTACAGCGAGGTGCTCACGGGCGGCAACCTGGGCGTCGCCTTCCTCAACAGCGCGATCATCACCGTGTCGTCGGTCACGATCACGCTGTTCATCGGGTCGCTCGCCGCCTACGGCGTCTCGCGCATCCCCGGCTGGAAGGGATGGCTGATCTTCGGCTTCATCGTGCTGGGCATGTCGGTGCCGGCGCAGGCGAACATGATCCCGCAGTTCGTGCAGTTCAACCAGCTCGGCCTGCTGAACAGCCAGCTCGGGCTCATCCTCATCAACATCGTCGTGACGCTGCCGGTGTCGGTGTTCATCATGGGCGGATTCATGAGGACGCTCCCGCACGAGCTCTACGAGGCGGCCGACATCGACGGCTCAGGGCCGTGGCGCACCTACTGGTCGATCGCGATGCCGCTGTCGGCGCCCTCGATCGCGGCGACGGCGACGTTCCTCTTCGTCATGCACTGGAACGAGCTGCTCTACCCGCTGCTCTTCATCTCGACCGAGGACAAGCTCACCCTGCCGCTCGCGCTGCTGCGCTTCCAGGGCGAGTACCTGACGAACTACCCGCTGCTGTTCGCCGGGGTCGTGCTGTCGTCCATCCCGATCGTCATCGCCTACGTCTTCCTGCAGCGCTACTTCGTGGCCGGCATGACGAGCGGCGCGGTCAAGGGATGACGGGAACACGGGCCGACATGCCGACCGACGGCATCCGCAGCAGAACGAGACGGCACGAGGAGAACACGGAATGAACGAGGCGACGACACTCATCGACGGCGAATGGACGGCGCTTCCCGGTCGCCGGGAGGTGACCGCTCCGGCCACGGGGCGGGTCATCGGAACGGTCTGCTGGGGCGACGCGGGCCACGCCCGCGCGGCGGCCGACGCGGCGCAGCGCGCCTTCGCGGCGTGGTCGGCGCGGTCGGGCCGCGAGCGGGCCGACATCCTCCTGCGCGCCGCCGCGCTGATCCTCGAGCGGCAGCAGGAGCTCGCGCGCCTGCTCGCGGAGGAGGCGGGCAAGCGCCTGCCGGAGGCCCTCGGCGAGATCTCGTTCTCGGCGGAGTACATCCGCTGGTTCGCCGAGGAGGCCCGGCGGCCGGAGGGCTTCGTGCACGCGCAGGAGGACCCGGCGCGCCGCCACCTCAGCACGCGCAGCGCCGCGGGCGTCGTCGTGAGCCTGTCGTCGTGGAACTTCCCGTGCTCGCTGCAGGCGCGCAAGCTCGCCCCCGCGCTCGCCGCGGGCTGCACGGTCGTGATCCGCGTGTCGGAGCGCGCTCCGCTCGCGGTGACCGAGATGATCCGCGCGTTCACCGACGCGGGCATGCCGCCCGGGGTCATCGGGCTCGTGCACGGGCCCTCCCGCGAGATCACGGGGGAGCTGCTCGCCCACCCGGCCGTGCGCGTCGTCACCTTCACGGGATCGACGCCGGTCGGCAGCGCGATCATGCGGCAGGCCGCCGACCGCATCGTGCGCCCCCTGCTCGAGCTCGGCGGCGACGCCCCGTTCCTCGTGTTCGAGGATGCCGACCTCGACCGGGCCGTCGACGCGGCGCTGCTCGCGAAGACCCGCAACACGGGTCAGTCGTGCGTCGCGGCGAACCGCTTCCTCGTGCACGAGTCGGTGCACGACGAGTTCGTGGCGCGCCTGGCCGCGAGGCTCGACGCGCTCACGCTGGGCGACGGGCTCGCCGAGCCGACGCCCGACCTGGGGCCGATGATCGACCAGGGGTCCGTCGACGCCGTGCGCGCGCTCGCCGACGACGCGATCGCGCGCGGCGCGAGGGAGGCGACGACGCCGCGCGACGTGCCGGAGGGCGGCACCTTCCTGCGCCCCATGCTGTTCACCGACGTCGACGACGACGCCCGCCTCGCGAACGAGGAGGTCTTCGGTCCCGTGGCCGGCGTGTTCCGGTTCCGCACCGAGGACGAGGCGATCGCGCGCGCCAACCGCACCGAGATGGGCCTCGCCGCGTACGTGTTCTCGTCGGACGCGGCCCGCTGCTGGCGCGTCGCCGACCGCCTCGCGGCCGGCATCGTCGGGGTGAACGACCCCGTGCCGTCGGTCGCGTTCGCGCCCATGGGCGGCGCCAAGCAGTCGGGCCTCGGGCGCGAGGGCGCCGCGATCGGCCTGGAGGAGTTCACGGAGACGAAGTATGTGGCCTGGAGGCTCTGAGCGGGAGAGCGCGGCGTGAGCGAATGGCCCCTGCTCGCGGGGCTCGGGGTGGCCGTCTTCCTCGGGACGGCCACCCAGCGCATCACCGGGATGGGGTTCGCCCTCGTCGCCTCGCCCTTCCTCGTCGCCCTGCTCGGGCCCTTCGAGGGCGTGCTGGTCGTCAACGTGTTCGGCCTGATCACCGCCGCCGTGGTGTTCCTGCGGGTGTTCCGCGAGGTGGAGTACCGCCGCGCGCTGCTGCTGCTCGTGCCCGCGACGATCGCCGCGATCCCGGGGGCGATCGTCGCGCGCACGGTCTCGCCGCCGCTGCTGATGATCATCGTCGGAGGGCTGCTGATCGTCGCCCTCGTCGGCAGCCTCGTCGTGCGGAACCGCCGTCTGTTCGGGGGAAAGCGGGGGGCGGTCGCGGCGGGCTTCGTCTCGGGGTTCATGAACGTGACGGCCGGCGTGGGCGGGCCCGCGATCTCGGCGTACGCGATCGCCAGCCGCTGGCCGCAGCGCGCGTTCGCGGCGACGGCGCAGCTTTACTTCTGCGTCTTGGGCGGGGTATCGTTGCTCGCCAAATGGTCGCTTCCCCGTCTGGATCCCCCTCAGTGGGCGGCGTGCGCGGCGGCCGTGATCTGCGGCGTCATCGTCGGCGAGCTGCTGTCGAGATGGGTGTCGCCGCGGGCGGCGCGGGCGTTCGTCGTCGTCATCGCGTTCGCCGGCGCCCTGCTCATCCTGGTGAAGGGCATCGTCGAGATCGTGCCGGCGCCGTGACCGACGGTGCGAGGGCGGGATGACACGCGATGGCGGCCTGTCGGTGCGTCAGCGCTCGATCCTGCAGGACCTGAAGGAGCACGGCTTCGTCTCGACGACGGAGCTCGCCGCCAAGTACGACGTCTCCGACATGACGATCCGCCGCGACGCGCGGCGTCTGGAGCAGAGCGACCTGGCGAGATCGGTGCACGGCGGGCTGATGCTGCCGCACGGCACGGTGCACGTCGCCGGGTTCGCCGGGCGAGCCCTCGTCGACCGCGACGCCAAGCAGCGCATCGCGGAGGCCTGCCGCGACCTGCTCGCCCCCCGCGAGCGCATCTTCATCGACGCCGGCACGACGGCCCACGGCATCGCCCGGGTGCTGCCGCAGGACTTCGCCGGCACGATCATCACGCACTCGGCGCCGGTGATCCAGACGGCGCTGCACCTCACCGAGGCGACGACGATCGGCCTCGGCGGCGAGCTGCTGCACGACAGCCAGGCGTTCGTCGGCAACATCGCGATCTCGAACCTGGCCGGGCTGCGCGCGGAGACGGCGTTCATCGGCGCGGCGGGCGTCAACGAGCGCGGCTTCTACATCGAGCGGAACCTGGAGCTGCTGACGAAGCGGGCGATCATCGCGGCGGCCGACCGCGTGGTGCTCGTGGCGACGGCGTCCAAGATGGGCCGGTCGGAGCTCGTGCACCTCGGCGACTTCCACGACATCCACGTGCTGGTGACCGACCAGCAGCCCCCCGACCCCATCGCCGCCCGGCTCCGCGCCGCCGCCGTCGACATCGTCGTCGCCTGACGCGCCTTCCATCCCGCTGGTCGAGTGCTCGCGGCGGAGCCGCGAGTGTATCGAGACCCTTCCCACGGTGCGTTACACGGGTTTCGATACGCCGCCTCCGGCGGCTACTCAACCAGCGGGGGTGTGTGGTGCGGGTGCGGGGGCGGGGGCGACGGGGGCGACGTCGACGGAGACCTTGAGGGTGGACTTCTTCGCCTTCGTGAAGATGATGCCGCGCACGGGGGAGACGTCGGCGTAGTCGCGGCCCCACGCGACCGTGACGTAGCGGTCGTTCGCCCACTGGTCGTTGGTGGGGTCGATCGCGAGCCATTCGCCGTTGCCCGCGCCGCCCGACCCCGCGCCCGCCGCCCCGCCGCCGTCCGGCATCCACACGGCGAGCCAGGCGTGCGAGGCGTCGGCGCCGAAGACGCGCTCCTTGCCGGGCGGGGGCTGGGTCGCGAGATAGCCGCTCACGTACCGGGCGGCGAGGCCGTGCGAGCGCAGGCACGCGAGCGCGAGGTGCGCGAAGTCCTGGCACACGCCCGCGCGCTTGTCGAGCACGTCGGCGACGGTGCTCGTGACGGTCGTCGCGGTCGAGTCGTACGTGAAGTCGGCGAAGATGCGGTGCATGAGGTCGGTGACGGCCTCGCCGACCGGACGGCCGGGCGTCAGCGACGTGGCGGCGTACGCGGCGGCATCCGGCACGTGCCGCGCACGCACCGACTCGAGCGCGAACTCGGCGGCCGCCCACGCCCCCGGCGTCGCGGTGTGCACGAGCGGACGGGCCAGCTCCCACGGCGTCGCGAGCGCGGCATCCGAATAGGACGGCTGCACGACCTCGACCTCGGTGCTCGCCTCGATGACGAGCTCGCCGTGCGGATCGGTGAGGTGGTAGTACGTCACGGCGTTGCCGAAGTAGTCGACGTCGCGCTCGATGTCGCCCGGCGCGGGCGTGACCGCGATGGCGTGATCGCCCACGCGCTGCCACGGCAGCTCGCGCGGCGCGAGGTGGAACACGCCCACGGAGTCCTGCACCTTCGCGCTGTAGCCGTAGGTCGTGCGGTGCCACACCCGGTACCTCATACGCGCACCTCGAGCTCCTCGATGAGGGTGAGGTCGGCGAGGTCGAGCGGCGGCGGGCCGATCTCGAAGTACTGGTCGTCGATCGCGTCGCCGAGCTTGTGCAGCTGCGCGACCATCTCCTCCAGGAACGCCTCCAGCTGCGGCCGCTGGCCCTCGTGCGAGCGGCTGAGCGCGTCGACGTCGACCTGCTCGATCGCGGTCTCCAGGTCGCCGAGCAGGCGCTCGGGCCGCGTCGACCCGGTCGAGGCGGGCATGACCGCGAGGTGCGCGCGCAGGCTCGCGAGCGCGAACGCGATCGAGCGCGGGTTCTCGCGGTCGAGCAGCAGCAGGTCGAGCGCGTCCGAGATGCGCAGCGAGCCGCGGTAGCGGCGGCGGTGCGTGACGATGCTCTCCGCCGACGTGAGCATGGCCTCCAGCACCTCGCGGTCCACCCGCAGGGTGCGGCGCACGGTGACGGTCGACGACAGCAGGTGGCACACCTGCAGCGCCCGCTCCAGGAACCGGCCGGCCTCGATCATGTGCCAGCCCGCGTCGCGCATCATGGATGCCGTGATGCCGTGCAGCGACAGCATCGCCGTGAGCATGCGGCCGCCCGACTCGCCCGTGCGGCGGTCGCGGATCGACAGGCGCAGCGCGCGCTGGGCGCGGTCGACGTTCGAGAACACGCGCCACGTGTCGCCCGACAGCTGGTCGCGCACGCCCTCCAGCGCGCCGCGCAGCCGGCGCAGCGAGTGCGCCGCCGAGCCGGAGCGGTGCGCGTCGAGCAGCATCGAGCGGAAGTCCTCGTCGGGGTCGGTCCACACGGTGCCGGCGAGCCGGTGCAGCGCCGCGAGCAGCACCTGCGTGCTCTCCGACGCCTGCGCCGTGGGGTGGCCGCCGAGCTGGTCGATCTGCTCGTGCGCCGTGATGAGCAGGCGCAGCAGGTCTTCGGCGCGCTCCGCGTAGCGGCCCGCCCAGAACATGTCCTCCAGGGCGCGCGGCGACAGCTCGGGGACGCTGCGGCCCGCGGGGATCGGCGTGATGTCGACGAGGCCCTGGTCGGGGTCGCCCGGCGTCGCCTTGAGCACCCAGACGTCCTTCGTCACGGGCGCGGCGTCGGGCGACTCGCGCACGGTCGCGAGGCCGCCCACGAGCGGCCGGTAGGCCGAGTGGTAGCGCAGCGTGAACGCGCGGAACACGACGCCGCGCGCCGTCGTCGCGCTCTCGCCGCCGACCCAGACGGGCGCCTGCGAGAGCGGCAGCAGGTCCTGCCCGACGTAGCGGTGCGGGGCCGCGGCGATGCGGGCGAGCACCTCGTCGGGCGGGAGGCCCGCGAGCGCCTTGCGCGGCTGGTCGATGGGGCGCACGATGAGGCCCGGGTCGCCCGCCGCGATGCGGCTCTCGACGAGCGCGCGGTCGTCGGGCGTGCCGCACCACCACGTGGGCACCGACGGCAGGCGCAGCTGCTCGCCGAGCAGGTGCTCGCTCGCGGCGGGCAGGAACGGCAGCAGCGCGGGGTTCTCCAGCACGCCCGCGCCGAGCCCGTTGAGCACGCGCACGCGCCCGCGGCGCACGCTCTCGCTCAGTCCCGCGACGCCCAGGCGCGAGTCGCCGCGCATCTCCAGGGGGTCGCACCACTCGGCATCCACGCGGCGCACGATCACGTCGATGCGCTCGCGCGGCGCGCGGCGCGGCCAGCCCGCGGGCTTCATCCACACCCAGCCGTCGCGCACGACGAGGTCGCTGCCCTGCACGAGCGGGAAGCCGAGCGCGGTGGCGAGGAACGCCTGGTCGAAGGACGTCTCGGAGTGCGGGCCGGGGGAGAGCAGCACGACGCGCGGCGTCTCGACGCCCTCGGGCGCCGAGGCGAGCAGCGTGGCCCGCAGCGCCGCGAAGTACGGGTCCATGCGGTGCAGGTCGCCCTCGTGGTAGAGGTCGGAGAGCACCTGCGACATGACGCGGCGGTTCTCGGCCGCGAAGCCGAGCCCCGAGGGCGCCTGCACGCGATCGGCGAGCACGCACCACTCGCCGGCCTGGTCGCGGCCCAGGTCGGTCGCGCTGAGCAGCAGCGGGTGCGGGTCGGCGGCGCTGCGCCGCGCGACCGGGCGGATGAAGCCGGAGTGCGCGAAGACGGATGCCGACGGCACGACGCTCGAGCTCAGCAGCGTGCGCGGCCCGTACAGGTCGGTGAGCACGGCGTTGAGCAGCTCGGCGCGCTGTGCGAGCCCCACCTCGAGGCGTGACCACGTGGCGGCGTCGATGATGAGCGGCACGACGTCGAGCTGCCACGGCTCGGCGCCCGAGTCGGCGCGCACGTACGTGACGCCGTCGTCGGCGAGGAAGCGCGCGATCTCGCCCTCGACGCGCGTGAGCTCCTCGGGCGTGAGGGCGAGCGCGACGGACGCCATCGCCTTCCACGCGGGGCGCAGACCGCCGTCGGGGTCGACGACCTCGTCGTAGCGCGGCATCCCGGCGGACGCGTCGAGGAGCCTGCCCGACGCGTCGAAGAGCCCGGTGGTCGCCGAGAACGGCAGTGTCGGGGTCGACACGGCCGTCGCGTAGTCACGCAGCACACTCACGCCGGCGGGACCCTCCTCAGGTCGAGAGTGCGCGGGTAGTCGGACGTGGCGGCCCGGCGTCCGGCGGTGCGAGCCGCCGACACATCGAACGCGCCGGGGGTGTGCCCGCGCGGTTCGAACCTACCGGACCGGCGGGCTTCCGCCTCATTCGCGTTGACGGGCGGGTGCTCGTAGGCCCGTCCGCCGGGGTGCACGACGTGGTAGGTCGCGCCGCCCAGGCTCGCCTGCGCCTCGATGTCGACGACCTCGAACGTGAGCGGCGCGTGCACCGAGATCGAGGGGTGCAGCGCCGACCACGGCTGCCACGCGCGGTACCGCACGCCCGCGTAGTACTCCCCGAGCCGGCCCGTCGAGGTGAGCGGCACCTCCACGCCGTTGCACGCGACGAGGTGCCGCTGCGGGTCGATGCCATTGACCTTCACCTGCACGCGCTCGACCGACGAGTCGACGTAGCGGGCCGTGCCGCCCGCCGTGGCCTCCTCGCCCAGCACGTGCCACGGCTCGATCGCCTGGCGCAGCTCCAGCTCGATGATCGCGGCCGCCGCGCCGGAGCCGAACCCGGTCCAGTCGCCGCCGTCGTGCACGTCGGCGGGCTGCTCGGGCGTGGGCTGCGTGGTCGCGGCATCCGCGTCGGCGGCATCCGGGGCGGCATCCGTCACGGCATCCACGCCCGCCGGCCGTGCCGGGGGCTTCGCGGCGATGCGCACGAGCCCGATGCGCGGGAACCGGAACTCTGTGAACGAGTCGAGCCACGTCTCCTCGAACGCGATGCCGTGCGCGCGCAGGTCGGCGACGACCTCGTGCGCGTCGCGCACCGCGCCCTGCGGCAGCAGCATGTCGTCGTGCAGCGCCGTGCCCCAGCGCACGAGCGGCGCCCGCAGCGGCTTCTCCCAGAACATCGCGACGAGGCTGCGCACGAGCAGCGCCTGCACGAGCGCGAGCTCGGGATGCGGCGGCATCTCGAAGCCGCGCAGCTCGAGCAGCCCGAGCCGGCCGCGCCCCGAGTCGGGGCTGTAGAGCTTGTCGATGCAGAACTCGGCGCGGTGCGTGTTGCCCGTGAGGTCGGTGAGCAGGTGCCGCAGCGCGCGGTCGACGATCCACGGGCGCGGCTCCGTCGTCTCGGCCGTGAGCCGGCGGATCTCCTGCAGCGCGATCTCCATCTCGTACACCGCCTCGGGACGGCCCTCGTCGAAGCGCGGCGCCTGGCTGGTCGGGCCGATGAAGCGCCCCGAGAACAGGTAGGAGAGCGACGGATGCCGCTGCCAGTACGTGACGAGGCTCGCGAGCAGGTCGGGGCGTCGCAGCAGCGGCGAGTCGATCGGCTGCCGTCCGCCGAGGGTGAGGTGGTTGCCGCCGCCCGTGCCGGTGTGCGTGCCGTCGACGTCGAACTTCTCGGTCGACAGCCGGGCGAGCCGCGCCTGCTCGTACAGCTCGAAGGTCAGCGCGCGCTGCTCGGCCCACGAGGTCGTGGGCTGCACGTTGACCTCGATGACGCCGGGGTCGGGCGTCACGATGAGCTGCGTCAGCCGCGGGTCGGGCGTCGGCCCGTAGCCCTCGAGCACGACGCGCACGGCCGTGTCGGACGCGGCGCGCTCGATGACGTGCAGCAGGTTCGCGTAGGCCTCGAGCGTGGTCGTGGGCGGCAGGAAGACGTGCACGTGGCCGTCGCGGGCCTCGAACGCGAGCGCCGTCGTCGCCGCGCCCTCGGGGTCGACGATCTCGACGGCGGGGATGCCGCGCTGCAGCGGCGGCCCGGCCTCCAGCGTCGACGGCTCGCCGGGCCACTCGGGGTCCTTCCACGCGATCGCGTCGAGCGGCAGCCGCAGGCCCACGGGGCTCGTGCCGGGCGTCAGCACGAGCCGTCCGCGCCGGAACCGCCACGCGGGGCTCGTCCATTCGTCGTCCGTCGTGAGGGGCAGCACCCAGCCGCTCGGGGTCGTCACGTCGTGGTCGAGCGCGGCGACGGTGTCCTCGGTGGCATCCTCGTCGGTCTCGGGTCTCTCGCCGTGCGGCTGGCGCAGCTCGGCGGCGAGCGCGGCGAGCGGGTCTTCGAACGCGGGCAGCAGCTGCTCGGCCGGCAGGCCCAGCAGCTCGGTCACGCGGCGCGCGAGGGCCTCGGCGTGGGCGCCCGCGTTCGCGTAGGCCCGCCCGCCCCAGGGGTCGGCGAACAGCCCGGGGTCGTGCCACAGCGGCAGGCCGTCGGTGCGCCACTGCAGCGCGATGTTCCAGCGCGGCAGCGGCTCGCCCGGGTACCACTTGCCCTGGCCGCGGTGCACGACGCCGCCGTGCGCGTACGTGCGGCGCAGGCGCTCGGCGAGGTCGTTCGCACGCTCGCGCTTGTGCGGGCCGTCGGCGTCGGTGTTCCATTCGGCGCTGCGCGCGTCGTCGAGGGCGACGAACGTCGGCTCGCCGCCCATCGTGAGGCGCACGTCGCCCTTGTGCAGGCGCTCGTCGACGGCCTTGCCGAGCGCGTCGATGCGCGCCCACTGCGGGGCCGTGTAGGGCTTGGTCGTGCGCGGGTCCTCGTGGATGCGGCGCACCTCGTTGTGGAACGAGAAGGTCACCTCCACGGGCTCCGTCGCCCCCTCGATGGGGGCCGCGCTCGACGGATGCGGCGTCGCCGACAGGGGGATGTGGCCCTCGCCCGCGAACAGCGCGCTCGTGGCATCCAGCCCGATCCATCCCGCGCCGGGGACGAACACCTCCGCCCACGCGTGCAGGTCGGTGAAGTCGGCCTCGGGGCCGCTCGGCCCGTCGAGCGACTTCTGGTCGCTCGTGAGCTGCACGAGGTAGCCCGACACGAAGCGCGCGGCAAGGCCGTACTGGCGCAGCAGCGCGACGAGCAGCCACGCGCTGTCGCGGCACGAGCCGATCGCGCGCTCGAGCGTCTCGTCGGGCGTCTGCACGCCGGGCTCCATGCGCACCGTGTACTCGACGACGTCGTGCACGGCGCGGTTGAGCTGGGCGAGGAACGTGACGGTCGGCACGCCGTCGTCGGGAAGGGCGGGGAGCGCTGTGCGCCACCGCTCGGCGCGCTCGGCGTTCTCGACGGGGCGCAGGTAGGGGGCGAGGTCGGCCGCGAGGCTCCGCTCGTACGTGAACGGGAAGCGCTCCGCATAGTCCTCGATGAAGAAGTCGAGCGGGTTGATCACCATCATGTCGGCGACGAGGCCGACCGTGATCTCCAGGCGGCTCACCTTCTCGGGGAAGACGATGCGCGCGAGCCAGTTGCCGAACGGGTCCTGCTGCCAGTTGATGAAGTGGTTCTTCGGCGACACGTCGAGCGAATAGGCCTCGATCGGGGTGCGCGCGTGCGGCGCGGGCCTGAGCCGCACGATGTGCGGGGCGACCGACACCGGCCGCGCGAACTCGTACCCCGTGTAGTGCTCGAGCGCCACTTTGATCGACATGAGACGATCTTGGTCCACGACTGTTGCCGAATGGTTACGCCTGCGCCCGAATTTCCTCTCGTGAGGGCGGGTCTCTTCGAAAGAGGGCGCGCGGGCCTCTCGCGAGGGGGAGCGGGCGAGGGGAATACAGTGGTGCGGTGAGCTCGTTCCGTGTGCGACCGGCGACGACCGCCGATGTGCGGGCGATCGCCGCGCTGCTCGACCCGTGGGTGCAGCGGCGCATCCTGCTCGGCAAGGAGATCGTCACCCTCTACGAGTCGGTGCAGGAGTTCGCGGTCGCCGAGGCCGACGGCCGGATCGTCGGCTGCGGCGCCCTGCACGTCATGTGGGAGGACCTCGGCGAGATCCGCACCCTCATCGTCGACGAGCGGTGGCTCGGCCGCGGCGTGGGACGCGAGCTCGTCGAGTACCTGGAGCGCAACGCGCGCCAGCTCGGTCTCACGCGCCTGTTCTGCCTGACCTTCGAGGTCGAGTTCTTCACGCGCCGCGGCTTCGCGCCGATCGGGGAGCAGATCGTGGATGCCGACGTGTACTCCCAGCTGCTGCGCAGCCCCGACGAGGGCGTCGCGGAGTTCCTCGACCTCGCGCACGTCAAGCCGAACACGCTGGGCAACACGAGGATGCTGAAGAACCTGTAGGCGCGGACGTAGCCTAGGAGGGTGAGCACCCCGTCCTCGCGCAAGCACTCGCCCGCGGTGTACCGCCGCCGGAGGCTCGTCGTGCTGCTCGGACTGCTCGCCGTGGTCGCCGCGATCGTGCTGCTCGTCTGGCAGCCGTGGCGCGGCGGCGACGCGCCCGACCCCGCGGCGACGGGGCAGACCCCGCCGGCCGCCACGGGCGAGACGCCCGCGCCGACGGGGGAGACGCCGGAGCCTACGGGCGATCCGAGCGAGGAGCCGACGGCATCCGTCACCCCCACGCCCGAGCCGGAGCCCGCCGAGCCGGTCGCCTGCACCGAGCAGCACGTCTCGGTCACCGCGGTCGCCGACAAGACCGAGTACGCGCCGGGCGAGAACCCGCAGCTGTCGATCATGCTCGCGAACGTGAGCGCCGTGCCGTGCTCGCTCAACGTCGGCACGGCCGCGCAGTCGTTCGTGGTCACGAGCGGCAGCGACGTGTGGTGGCGCTCGACCGACTGCCAGCTGGAGCCGAGCGACAACGTCGTGCAGCTCGAGCCCGGCCAGGAGGTCGCGAGCGCGGCGCCGGTCGTGTGGGATCGCACGCGATCCGCGCCCGAGACGTGCACGGATGCCCGGCCCGACGCGCTGCCCGGCACCTATCACCTGACGGTGACGGTGGGCGGCATCCCTTCGAGCGAGACGGCGTCTTTCGTCCTGTTGTGAGCTCTGTTGCGAACTCCGTTGCGAACTCCGTTGTGGGCGGAGTATGAGAGCTTTCTCACCAAGCTCTTACCAGAAGGAGGCGACGCGGGGGGCGTGCGCCTTTACACTCTCATATAAGCCCCCCGAAAAGCGGCGTTGTCCCCAGCAGCGAACGTCATATATCTCCCGTCTTTAGACCCGACGTCAACCGCTTTTCGGCGAGCCCTGGCCCGCCCGCTCGCTCTGTCTCCGCTGCTGAGTCGGGCGGGCCTGTTCGTTCTCCGACGGTCCTCTGCGTGACCGTCTTCTAGGCTGGATGCATGGCCAAGGGCAAGCGCGGCAAGAAGCCGCCGTTGGAGTTCCGCAACACCCAGCTGGCCGACGCCCTGCAGACGCAGGACATGGCCGCCCTCGCGTTCGCGCTGCGGCACGGACCCACCGTCGTGCCGCTCCTGCGGCCCGGCCGGCGCGACGACCCGCTCGACGCGGGCGAGGTGTGGACCTACCGCGACCCGAAGACGGGCGACGTCGCCCTGCTGCTCTTCAGCGACGCCGCGCACAAGCCCGCGGCGCTGCCGCCCGCCGTGGGCCTGCAGTCGCCCGCCTGGCTGCGCGCGTTCCTCGGTACCCACGGTGACGAGATCACGACCGTGTTCTTCGACATCGCCGGCCCCCACCCCATGCAGGCCACCCCCGCCGACCTCATCGCCGCCCTCGACGTCTAGCTAGCGCCGCGGCGCGCGCCCGCGCGTATCGTGCCCGTGCCGCGCTCGTGCTCGTGCCGCGCCCGCGGAAGCGCGAGAGTGCATCTGGCGGCCGAGAATGCAGCGCACACCCGCATCCTCGGCCGCCAGATGCGCTCTCGGCGGCCGGATGCATTCTCGGCGGCCGGATGCATTCTCGGCGGCCGGATGCACTCTCGGCGGCCGGATGCGCTCTCGGCTGCCGGGTGTACTCTGGGCGGCCGGATGCGTTCTGGGCCGTGGGATGTGCTCTCGGCCGTGGGGTGCGCTCTCGCGGGGAGGGTGGCAGGGAGCGGGGTCGAGGGATGCGGGGCGCCCCTCGGGTCAGAACGCGGGGCGGGCGTCGTCGGGGGCCGGGCGGTGGTGCTGGGCGAGGTCGCGCAGGGCGCCGCGCAGCGTCGACGACGACTGGTCGACGACGCGCGTGTAGCCGAGGCGGGCGGCCTCGGCGCGCCGCTGCTCGCGCTGCGTGACGGCGCGGATCTCTCCCGACAGGCTGAGCTCGCCGATCGCGGCGACCTGGGCCGGGTTCGCACGGCCGAGCACGGCGCTGGAGACCGCGAGGGCGATCGCGAGGTCGGCGGCCGGCTCGACGAGGCGCACGCCGCCGACCGTCGAGACGTAGACGTCCTGGTTCGACACCCGGATGTTCGCGCGCTTCTCGAGCACCGCGAGGATCATCGCGACACGGGCGCCATCGACGCCGCTCACGATACGCCGCGGGTTCGGCGCGCCCGTCTCGATCGTGAGCGCCTGCACCTCGACGGGCAGCGCGCGCCGGCCCTCCAGCGCGATCGTGACGCACGAGCCGGGCTCGCGCGACCCGTGACCCAGGAACAGGGCGCTCGGGTCGGGCACCTCGGCGATGCCCGACCCGGTCATGTCGAAGCATCCGACCTCGTCGGTCGCGCCGAAGCGGTTCTTCAGCGACCGCACGAAGCGCAGCGACGTCTGCCGGTCGCCCTCGAAGTGGCACACGACGTCGACGAGGTGCTCGAGCATGCGGGGCCCGGCCACCTGACCGTCCTTCGTGACGTGGCCGACGAGGATGACGGGGAGGTCGCGTTCCTTCGCGACGCGGATGAGGGTGGATGCCACCTCCCGCACCTGACTCGGCTGCCCGGGCGCGCCGTCGACGAGGCCCGACGACACGGTCTGCACGGAGTCGACGACGAGCAGCTGCGGGCGCGCCTGGTCGATGTGCCCGAGGATCGTGGCGAGATCGGTCTCGCTCGCGAGCAGCAGCTCGTCGTGCAGGGCGCCCGTGCGCTCGGCCCGCAGCCGCACCTGGCTCAGCGACTCCTCGGCGCTGATGTAGAGCACGCGCTGGCCCGCGTGCGCGCTGCGCACCGCGACCTCGAGCAGCAGCGTCGACTTGCCGACGCCGGGCTCGCCCGACAGCAGGATCGCGGCGCCGGGGACGATGCCGCCGCCGAGCACGCGGTCGAACTCGCCCACGCCGCTCGTGCGGCGGGGCGTCTCGGCCGTGTCGATCGCGGTGATCGGCACGGCGCTGCGCGCGGGGCTCGCCGGAACGACCGCCTGCACGATGCCCGTCGCCGTGGCGGCCTCGACGACCGTGCCCCACTGCTGGCACTCACCGCATCGCCCGACCCACCGCGCCGCCGTCCACCCGCACTCCGTGCACCGATACGCAGCCGTCACCGCACGCTTGCCCGCCATCCCCCCAGGCTAACCACCCCCGCCGACACCGGTCCCCGGCATCCCCCGAACATGCATCCACCCGCCGAAAGTGCATCTGGCGGCCGAGAGTGCTGCTGTGCGATGCATGCTCGGCCGCCAGATGCATTCTCGCGGGAAGGAAGAGGGATGCCGGATGGTGGATGTCCGGGGTGCAGAACCCGGGGCGGTGAGCCCCAGCGGGCGGTGAACCCCTGGGGCCGTGAACCCCGGAGCCGCGGTCAGCGGAGGGAGGCGGCGACGTCGCGGAGGGCGTCGGCGGAGCGGCGGAAGAGGCCGAGCTCGCTCGGCGAGAAGGCGGTCTCGTGGATGGGCTGGGCGCCCGACGCGCTCACGACCGACGGCACCGAGAGCGCGACGCCGTCGACGCCGCGGTAGTCCGACAGCACCGTGGAGACGGGCATGACCGCGTGCTGGTCGCCGAGGATCGCCTCGACGATTCGCGCGCTCGACAGGCCGATCGCGTAGTTGGTCGCGCCCTTGCCCTGGATCACCTTGTAGGCGGCGTCGCGCACGTCGACGGCGATGCGGTCGAGCTCGTCGACCGTGAACGGCGGCTGCCCGTCCTTCGGCACCCAGTCGAGGATCGGCACGGCGCCGATGCGCGCCTGCGACCACAGCGGGAACTCGGTGTCGCCGTGCTCGCCCACGATGTAGGCGTGCACGCTCGAGATCGACACGCCCGCGCGCCGGGCCAGCAGCCACCGCAGCCGCGAGGTGTCGAGCACGGTGCCCGACGAGAACACGCGCTCCGTGGGCAGGTCGGTGGCCTCGTGCGCGAGCACCGTGAGCACGTCGCACGGGTTGGTGACGATGACGTACACGGCCTCCGGGGCGACGTCGAGGAGCTGCGGCATGAGCGTCTTGAGGATGCCGGCGTTCGTCGCCGCCAGCTCGATGCGGGTCTGCCCGGGCTTCTGCTTCGCGCCCGCGGTGATGACGACCACGTGCGATCCGGCGGCGACCGAGATGTCGCTGCCGCCGATGATGTCGCTCGATCCGGTGAACTGCGCGCCGTGCGCGAGGTCGAGCACCTCGGCCTCGGTCTTCTCGGGGGCGATGTCGTAGAGGGCCACGTGGCGGGCCGAGCCGCGGATGAGGGCCGCGTACGCGACGCTCGACCCCACGGCTCCGGCACCCACGACGGTCAGTTTCGAGTTCTCGATGAGGCTCATGCTGCCAGTCTGACAGCGCGCGGATGCCAGGGCCAGCGCTTCTCCCCCCGCTTCTCGACCCCGGTTTCTCCTGCCGCCCGCCCCCTCCGTTCGGCCCCGGGTTTCTCCCGTCGTTCGGCCTCGCTTCCTTCCGCCGTTGGACCGCGGCGAAGTGTGGGTCTGCGACGCCGCGACCCGCACTTCGCCGCGGTCGAACCCAGGGGGCGGACCCGCAGGGGCGCCAGGGGCGGGCACGCGGGTACACGCCCGGAGCGGGCCCCGCGAGGGGTACCAGGGGCGGGCGCGAGTGCGCCAGGGGCGTCCCAACGGGGCACCAGGGACGCTCCCGCAGGGATGCCAGGGACGCTCCCGCAGGGATATCAGGGGCGCTCCCGCAGGGCACCCCGGCGCCCGGTCAGGGGCGGATGCCGGTGCGCGCCCCGCGCGCGGGCGGCTGGGCCAGCGCGACGGCGGCCTCGGCGAGCGGCACGACGTCGCCCACGAGCGACGCGAACGTGCGGTGGTCGGCGTCCCGGAGGAACGCGACGGCGCGCAGCAGGTGCTCACCGCGGTAGTTGTAGACGCCGCGGATCGTGAGCATGCGCCGCACGATCCGCTCCGCGTCGATGCCGACGGGCGGCGCGGGGAAGACGTGCCCGACGAGCACGATCGTCGCGCCGACGTCGGCCGTCGCGAGCAGGGCGCCGACGGCGTCGTTGGAGCCCGACATCTCGAACGCGACCGCGAATCCCGACAGGGCCGTGAGGCGCCGCTGCGGTCCCGCGAGGTGCGCGATCTCGCCGCGCAGCGCGGCGGCGCCCGTCCCGCAGGCCACGGCGGCGCCGAACGCGCGCGCCTGGCGGCGCCGTTGCGGGTCGGGGTCGACCGCGATGACCGTCGCGCCCGCCGCGTGCGCCATCGCGACCGCGGTGAGACCCAGCATCCCGCATCCCGAGACGACCACGATCTCGCCGTCGAGGGGCCGCGCGGCCGCCTCCACCGCGGCGACGACGGTCGCGGTCGCGCACGACGCGGGCGCGAGCACCTCGGCCGGCACGTCGTCGGGAACGTGCACGACGTCGGAGCCCGCGATGACGTGCACGTGCGTCGCGAAGCCCCCGCTCAGCTCCCAGCCGCGGTCGACGCGCGTGTGCCCGTACTTGCGCAGGTGCAGGCACTTGTCGGGCATGCCGCCGAGGCACCGCCGGCACGCCTTGCACGAGACGACGACGCCCCAGACGACGCGGTCGCCCACGTGCAGCGGCCGGCCGTCGACGCTGTGCGGGACCGTTCCCGCGCCGATCTCGACGATGCGCCCCACCTGCTCGTGGCCGAGCACGAGCGGGGTCGGCTCGTCGCGATGCCCCGCGGCGGTGTGCCGGTCGGAGCCGCACACGGTCGCGAGCTCGACCCGCACCAGCAGGTCGCCGGGGCCCAGCCGCACGACGGGCACGGCGATGCGGTCGAAGCCCTCGGCCTTCCCGCGGAAGACGAGGGCCTCGGGGGTGTGCTCGCGGCGCGGCAGCACGGGCGGCCGCGCGTACTCGGCGCGCGGCGACGGACGGATGCCGGTGCCCGTGCCGCCGTCGCCGTGCGCGTCGCTCTCGGCCCGGGCCCGCCAGGGCGTCATCGGCCCAGCTGGGCGAGCAGCCCCGGCAGCTCGGCGACCGAGCTGAGCACGTGCTGCGCCCCCGCGGCGCGCAGCGCCTGCTCGCTCGCGTGCTGTCCCGTGAGCACGGCGGCGACGAGACCCGCGCCCGCGTTGACGCCGCCCCGCGCGTCGGACTCCGTGTCGCCGACGACCGCGAGGGCCGACACCGACGAGGCGCCCGTGCGCAGCACGGCGACGAGGTTGAGATCGGGCGCGGGCCGGCCGCGTCCCGCGTCGGCGGGGGTGAGCACGGCGTCGGCCAGGTCCTCCCAGCCGAGCACGCGCAGCACGGCGTCGGCGGTGGGGCGCGCGAAGCCCGTGGTGAGCACGACGGCGCGGCCCTCCGCCCGCAGGGCGCGGACGGCGTCCTCGGCGCCCGGGATCGCGGCGACGGCGCCGTCGCCGACGAGCGCCGCGGCGGCCTCCTCGAACGCCGTGTTGAGCGCCTGCGCCGAGTCCTCGTCGCCGAGCCCGCGGAACACCTCGATCTTCGACTGGCCCATCGTCGCGATCACGTGCTCGATCGCCTCCTCGCGCCGCTGCGCCCCCTCGTCGGCGCGCAGCCGGTCCCACGCCCGTTCGAAGGCGTTCAGCACGACGCCGTCGTCGGTGACGGTGGTGCCGGCCATGTCGAGCACGACGGTCTCGATGCGGGTCATTCTCACTCCTCGGTGTGTCGATCGGGGACGATCGGGGTCTCGTTCAGGTGGTCTTCGCGTCCCAGAGCTCGGCGACGACCGACTCGGCCAGGCCGAGGCCGCAGGTCATGCCGCTGCCGGTCGCGACCGACACCACGCGCACGCCGTCGGCCGGCGCGGCGCGCAGGAACTCGTGCGGCGCCTTCGCGTACACGCCCTGCCAGCGCTGGCGCATCCGCAGCGGCACGCCGAACAGGCCGGCGCCGAGGCGGTCGAGCAGCTCGAACGCCGCCTCGCTCTGGAACGGCGCGATCGTCGTGCCGAGCGTGTGCGTGTCGCCGATGAGCAGCGTGCCGTCGGGTCGCTCGGTGTACATCTGGTTCACGTCGTGCGCGAACAGCCCCGGCTCGTCGCGCGCGTAGCGCTCGCGCACGGCCGCGGTCGACGGCGCCGACGCGAACGCGGAGTAGCGCAGCATCGACGTGCCCGTGAGCAGCGGCAGGTCGAGCCCGACGCCGTCGGCCAGCATCATGTCGAGGCCGCAGCGCTCCACCCCGTGCTCCTCCGCGAGCGCGGGGAAGACCTGGTCGACGTCGTGGCCGAGGGCGAAGACGACGGCATCCGCCCGGATCTCGCCGCGCGACGTGTGCAGGATGCCGGGCTCCGCGCCGAGCGCCGACGTGCGCCAGCGGAACGTCACGCCCCGCTCGGCGAGGTGCGCCGCGATCGCGGACGCGGCCTCGCGCGGGTCGACCTGCAGGTCGCGGGGGAGCAGGGCGCCGCCGACGGCGCCCGCGACGGGCGCGAGCGCGGCGACCTCGTCGGCGCCGAGCAGCGGTTCGACGCCCGACTCGTGCAGCACGGCGAGCTCGTCCTCGTGCCGCGCGACGATGAGCGCCCCCGCCTCGCGCACCCAGAACCCGGCGCGTTCGGCGAGCCGCAGCCACAGCTCGCGGCTGCGCTGCGCGTGCTCGCCGGCCTCGCCGCCGTGCGCGCCGACGCCCACGTGCCCGAAGTTGCGCACCGTCGCGCCCGTGATCGCCGTCGCCCGCTCGACCACGACGACCCGCAGCCCGCGCTCGACCGCCGCCGCCGCGTGCCCGAGCCCCACGATGCCCGCCCCCACCACCGCCAGATCGAAGCTCACCCTCGCTTGCCCCCTTCTGCGCCGCGCCGGGCTTCTGCCCCGCACCGGTCTCCCCCGCACTGGGCTTCGACCGCGGCAGAATGCGGGTCGGCGACGCCGACACCCGCACTCTGCCGCGGTCGAAGCGGTGACGGGGCGGCCAGAGGGGCGGGGGAGGTCATTTGAGCGCTCGTCGGATGAGGATGGATGCGGTCTCGACGACGACCACCATGGCGATGATGACGAGCACGTAGGCGAACACCTGGTCGAAGTGCCGGCCCTGCAGGGCGTTGAGCAGCAGGAAGCCGATGCCGCCCGCGCCGACGATGCCGAGCAGCGTCGCCGCACGCACGTTCTGCTCGAGCAGGTACATGAGGTGGCTCACGAGCGCCGGCACCGACATCGGCAGCGTCGACGAGAAGAACACCTGCGGGCGCGTCGCGCCGGCGGCCGACAGGGCGCGCTCGGGACCGTTCGGCACCTCCTCCATCGAGTCGCCGATGAGCTTGGCGAGCAGGCCCACGCCGCCGATGCCGAGGGCGAGCGCACCGGCCTGAGGGCCGAAGCCGGTCGCGATGATGAAGAGGATCGCGACGACGAGGTCGGGGATCGCGCGCAGCACGAGCGTGATGCCGCGGAAGAAGTTGCGCACCGCGCCGTTCGGGGCGACGTTGCGCGCCGACAGGGGTCCGACGACCGCCGAGATCACGGCGCCCATGAGCGTCGCGGCGAACGCCACCTGCAGCGTCGTCATGACCGCGGCCAGCACCGTCGCGAGCTCGCGGCCGCCGAACGTGGGCGGCCACACGGCGCGGTCGAGGTCGGGGTTCGACACCTGGTCGATGCGCCACTCGGCGAACAGGCGCGACAGGTCGGGGTCGGCGTACACGAACGACGCGGCGATGACGCCGACGGCGACCCACAGCCACAGCGTCGTCACGACGCGCGAGCGGTCCCACGGGCGATGCAGCGACGCCTCGACGCGTTCGCGCTGCGTCGACGTGGCATCCGTCCGCTCGATCGTGCGCGCGACGCGCGGCGACCGGCTCGCGATGGCGCGCACGATGGAGTCGCCCGCGCCCTTGCCCGTCGGGCGCACGCCGAGCAGGCGGGCGCGGATGACCGACGAGACGATCTCGAACAGGATGCACAGCGCGATGATGATGAGCACGATCGGGATGACGCGGCGCATGCCCGCGGGGCCCGCGTGCAGCGCCTCGTCGAGGTCGTAGCCGAGGCCCGCGACGCCGACGACGCCGAGGATCACCGTGCTGCGCAGGTTGATGTCGGCGCGGTGCAGGGCGACGGCGATCCAGGCGGGGAGCGCCTGCGGCACGACGCCCGACCAGAACTCCTGCGCCTTCGAGCCGCCCGCCGCGCGGATCGCGAGGCGCGGGCCCTCGTCGATCTGCTCGATCGCGTCGGCGAACATCTTGGAGATCATGCCCACCGAGTGCAGGCCGATCGCGACGATTGCGGGGAGAGTGCCCGAGTTGAACCAGAGGAACGCGAGGAACACGACGAACACGACGTCGGGGATCGCGCGCAGCGTCACGCCGATGCCGCGGCAGAGCGAGAGCACGAGGCGGCCGGGCGTCGTGTTGCGCGCCGCGCCGTACGCGACGGGCACCGAGAGCGCGGCGGCGAGGGTCGTGCCCGCGATCACGAGCGCGAGGGTGATGGCGATGCTGCCGAGGGTGTCGAGGATGGGCTCGATGCCGACCCATTCGGTGACGTAGGTCGTCGTGCCGTCGGGCTGGCGCGTGCCGATGACGTTCCAGCCCGGCCACTGCAGGGGCGTGGCCATGCCGAGGAACCGGTTGAGGTTGCCGATCGTCGCCTCGATGCTCTTGAAGCTGTAGTCGAGGGCGACGAACGACCACACGCCGAGCACGGCGATCGCGATGATGACGCCGTACGAGACGATCGTCGAGGTGCGCGGGCGGGGCCGCGCGATGTGCGCGTACCGCTCCTCGGCGGCGGGCGAGGGCGCGGGGGCGAGCGCGGTCATCGCTGCTCCCCGAGCGGCGCCTCGTGGTGCGGGTCGTCGCCGGACGACACCGGCACGCCGCGCAGCCGCAGCTGCTCGCGCGCCTCGGCGAGCTCGGTCTCGACGGCGGCGATCTCGGCCGTCGTCGTCGCGACGCGGCCGTAGATCTCCATGACCTGCTCGCGTGAGAGGCTCTCGGTGCTCGTGTCGAGCACGACCTGGCCGCCGCGCAGGCCCACGATGCGGTCGCCCCAGCTGAGCGCGAGGTCGACCTGGTGCAGGCTGCAGACGACCGTGAGGTCGCGCTCGGCGGCGATCTCGCGGATGAGCGACATCACCTGGCTGCTCGACTCGGGGTCGAGCGAGGCGACGGGCTCGTCGGCGAGCAGGATGTCGGGCTCCTGCATGAGCGCGCGGGCGATCGCCACGCGCTGCTGCTGACCGCCCGAGAGGGTGTCGGCGCGCTGATAGGCGCGCTCGAGGAGGCCCACGCGGTCGAGGTGCCCGAGGGCGCGGCGGCGCAGGTCCTTCGGGTAGCTCCACGTGCCCACGCGCGGGGAGCGCAGGGTGGAGAGCGAGCCCGTGAGCACGTTCTCGAGCACCGTGAGCGGTCCGACGAGCTCGAACTGCTGGAAGATGAAGCCGATGCGGCCGCGCAGGGTGCGCAGGGGCCGGCCCGTGAGCGCGGCCACGCTCTGGCCGAGGGAGACCACGGTGCCCGCGCTGGGCGTCTCGAGGCCGTTGATGTGGCGCAGGAGCGTCGACTTGCCCGAGCCCGACAGGCCGAGCAGCACGACGATCTCGCCGGGGGCGACCGACAGCGACACCCCCGAGAGGGCCGGAGCGGCCGCGCCCGGATAGGTCTTGGACAGGCCGGTGATCTCGACCGCGGGGGTGTCGCTGCTGGTCATCGTCGTGATTCTTTCCGTGGATGCCGGATGTCGGGGACGCCGGGGATGCCGGGCGTCAGGCCTGGCAGGCCTCGACCTGGTCGGCGATCTGCTCGCACACCGTGCGGATCGTGTCGTAGTACGCGTCGTCGACGGCGCCGAAGCCGAACCAGCTCTCCTCGAGGAACGTGTTGAGCTCGATGCCGGCATCCGTCAGCGAAGCCTGCGTGCTGTCCGCGATCGCGGCGACGAGCTGGTCCTGCACGTCCTGGGGGAGCGCGGCCTGCATCACGATGGGCGCCGCGGGCACCAGGAAGCGGTCGACCTCGACGAGCTTGCCGCTCGCGATGAGCGGGTTGGCGTCGACGTCCTGCACGAAGCCGACCTGGCAGTCGGTGCCCTCCGAGATCTTGATGGCGTTGAGGTCGTGGGCCTCGCCGTAGACCGTGTTCTCGGTCGAGACCGTGACGCCCGCCTCCAGCAGCTGGCTCACGGGGATCGCGCGGCCCGAGGTGGACGTCGCGTTCACGAAGCACACGGGCTGGTCGGCGAAGTCGGTGAGCGCCGTGGCCGACGAGGCGGGGTTCTTCACCGCGACCGAGTAGTAGCCGGGCTCCGCGCCCTCCTCGGTGATCTGCGCGCCGATCGGCACGATGTCGGCGCCCGCGGCCTGCGACTGGTAGTACGTGAAGGCCGAGATCTGCGCGATGTCGATCTGGCCCGCGGCGAGGCCCTGCACGACCGCGGTGTAGTCGGTGGCGGGGAAGAACTGCACGTTCTTGCCGGTGATCTCGGCGATCCAGTCGGCGATGGGCTCGGCATCCTGCTCCGCGCCCTCGTGGTCGGGGAGCGTCGCGAAGACGAGGGTGTCGGCGTTGCCCGAGGCGAAGGTGCCCTCGGCGCCCGCCTCGCTCGTGGCCGCGTCGCTCGTGCTGCCCGAGCCGGCGTCGGTCGTGGAGTCGGGGGTGTCGCTCGACGAGCAGCCGACGAGGGCCGCGAGGAGCGCGATGGTGCCGCCGAGGGCGGCGATCCGGCGAGTGTTCAGACGCATGTTCATGCAGCCTTTCTCCGGGCGTGCCTGGGTGGCTGCCTCGCCCGGTGAGGATGGTGGGGACGCGAGCGAAGCTACGTCGGCAAGGTGCACGGGGCCGTGGCGGGCCGGGAGCGCACCGGTGGCGAGTCGATGAACAGTCGGTGACGCCGCCCGGGGCGCGGGACGGGCGGCTGCTAGCGTCGAGATCGACAGCGCCTAGGGTTCCGGAGCACGGCTCGACTGGTCCGAGCGGCGCCACGCCTCCGTCGTCATCGGCGGGGCGTCATCTGACAGGACAAAAGCCCGGAGGACCTGGCTTCGTCGCGCCCGCGACGAGCGGAAGGTTCTCGTGTCCGGTCTCGCCCTGCTCCTCGTCCTCGCCGCCGCCGTCGCGCACGCGGCCTGGAACGTCCTCGCCCACGGCACGAGCGGCAGCGGTCCCGCCTTCCTGTGGTGGGGCTCGCTGGTCGGCGGGCTGGTGTGGGCGGTCGCGATCCCGTTCACGGGCGGCTGGGGCGCCGACGATCTCGCCGGGCTGCTGATCGGCGTCGCCGTGTCGGCCGTGCTGCACGTCGCCTACATGTTCGTGCTGCAGCGCGGGTATGCGGCCGGTGACCTGTCGACCGTGTACGCGACCGCCCGCGGCTCGGGGCCGCTGATCACGGTCGTGCTCGCCGTGACGCTGCTGGGCGAGCGCCTCGAGCCGATCGCCGTCGTCGGCGTGGTCGCGGTCGTCGCCGGCATCGTGGCGATCGGCCTCGTCGACCGCGGCACGCGGCACGCGCGGCGCGGCGTCGACCTGGCGCTCGTGTACGGGCTGCTGACGGGCGTCGGGATCGCGGCGTACACGGTGTGGGACACGTTCGCGCTGCGCGCGTGGGGCATCTCGCCCGTCGCGTACATGGTCGGGTGCGTGCTGTGCGAGGTGCCGATCATCTCGCTCGTGCTGCTGCGCGGCCGGCATCGCGAGCTGCTGCCCGTGTGGCGGCTGCACCGCGGGCGGATCCTCGCGTTCGGCGTGCTCGCGCCCCTGTCGTACATCCTCGTGCTCACGGCGATCACGATCGCCCCCGTCGCGCTCGTGGCGCCGGTGCGCGAGGTGAGCGTGCTGCTGGTGAGCCTGTTCGGCGCGCTCGTGCTGCGCGAGGCGCACCCGGGCCGGCGCCTCGCCGCGTCGGCCGTCGTCGTCGCGGGCGTCGTGCTGCTGGCGCTGTGAGGGCGGGGGATGCCGGGTCGTGTGGCTGGTGCGGGGTTGGGTCGCGCTGTTGCGCGCCGCGCGGTCGGGCGGCCCGCGGTCGGGCGGCCTGCGCCCCGCGCCGCGCGCCGCGCGCCCCGCGGTTCGACCGCGGTTCGACCGCGGCAGAGTGCGGGTGCTGGCACGTGGCATCCACGTTTTGCCGCGGTTGAGTGGGGGTGGGTGGGGCTGAGCCGGGGCGCTCCGCGCTCGACCGCGGCAGAGTGCGGGTGCTGGCCATCGTGACCCGCACTCTGCCGCGGTTGAAGGGCGCGGTTGAAGGGGTGGTGCGGGCGGCGGAGGGATGCCGGGGGGCCTGGTTCGCGGCATCCGTCAATCTGTCGTAAACTAGACGACGGTGACGTGTCCGAGCGGCCGAAGGTGCAACTCTCGAAAAGTTGTGTAGGGTAACCCCCTACCGTGGGTTCAAATCCCACCGTCACCGCCATCGAGAACCCCCTGCATGCGCAGGGGGTTCTTCCGTTCCCGCGCACGGTGGATTCGTCGCCGAGCAGGTGCCTTCTTCGTCGAGAAACCCACCATCTCGGCGGGCTGTGCGGGCGAGGAGCAGGCGCAGTAGGCTCCGGTCATGGCGGGTTTCCTGTTCCTGACGTGGAACGGCGGGGGAACGACGGTGCCCGTGCGCGCGATCGCGGGCGAGCTGCGGGGGCGCGGCCACGACGTGCGCGTGCTCGGCCACGCGGTGCAGGCGGCGCAGTTCGGCGATGCCGGCATCCCGTTCTCCCCCTATCCGCGCGCCGGGGGGTTCGAGGTGGGGTCGTCGCCCCGGAGGCTGCTCGCGCTGATGCGCGATCGCGACGCCGCCCGTGACGTCGACGACGAGCTGGATGCGCGCCCGGTCAACCTCGTCGTGGGCGATGCGCTGCTGGTCTCGACGCTGAGCGCCCTGCGGCGCCGTGGTCAGCGGTACGCGCTGCTCGAGCCGACGGTCGACACGCTCCTGCGGGTCAGGATGCGGCAGTCGGGGCCGATGCTGCGGCCCGTCGGGCTCGACGTGCGGAGCGCGCTCGACGGAGCGGATGCCGTCGTCGTCGCCTCGGTGCGCGAGCTCGACCCGCGCGCCGGCGCCGACGCGCAGCACGTCGGCCCGATGGTGCGGGCGGTGGCGGCGCGGGCGGAGCGGCCGACGGTGCTGCTGAGCCTGAGCACCTTCGGGTTCCCGCACCTCGCCGACACGTGGCGGCGCCTGATGGGCGCGGTGTCCGGCATGCCCGCGCGCGTCATCGCGACGACGGGGCCTGCCCTCGACCCCGCGGAGCTGGACGCCCCGCCGAACGTCGAGACGCATCGCTGGGGCGATCACTCCGAGATCATGCCCGGGGTCTCCGCGGTCGTCACGCACGGGGGACACGGCACGACGATCGCCGCGCTCGCCCACGGGGTCCCCGTGCTCGTGCTGCCGCTCGACGCGACCTCCGACCAGCCGGGCATCGGCCGGATCGTCGAGCGGGCCGGCGTCGGCATCCGGCTCCCGCGCCGTGCGCCGGCGGCGACCACGCGCGCCGCGATCGAGCGCCTGCTGCACGACGACGACCTGCGCCGCCGCGCGAGCGAGCTGGGCGCACGCATCCGCGCCTACGGCGGCGCGCCCGCGGGCGCCGACGCCCTGCTCCGCGCCGCGCACGGCACCTGACCCACGCCCCGCGCGACACCCGTGCCCGCACGCGACACCCTGCCGAGATGGTGGGTTTCTCGGTGAGAAACCCACCATCTCGGCAGGGAAAGGAAGCGAGGGTCAGGGGGTGTGCGGGGGGCCGAGGGGGGTGAGGGCCGCGACGATCAGCTGGGTGCCGTCCTGGGCGGTGGTGGGGGTGAAGTCTCCGCCGAACAGGGCGTTGCGGGCGTCGACGGCCGAGCCCGACACCTCGTACACGGTCGCGTAGCGGAACGGCGCCACGGGGCTGGGCGCGTCGGCCACCTCGTAGCGCTGAGCGCCCGCGAACTGGGGCAGCCGGAGGATCTCGGGGATGTGGGTGCCGGAGTACCAGTCGTTGAACTCGTCCTCCTTGCCCTCGACGGCGTTGACGAAGGCGATCAGCACCTCGCGCGGTGCGTCCTGCGGTGAAGTCATCGGACGGTGCCCTTCGTGTCAGGCCCCCGCGACGCGCGCGTCGCCGGGGATCGTGTCGGTCGTGAAGCCCCACGGGATGCCGAGGCTCGTGGCGGGGTCGGTGACGAGCCCCGTCGCCGTGCGCCGCGCGATGCCGACGTTCTGCGCCTCGAGGTGCCGCTGCACCCGGTCGAGGTCGACGACCGTGAAGGTGATCGCGTGGTAGGTGTCGAACGGCTCGTCCGCGGCGTCGGCCGCGGCGGCCGACCCCTCGTCGGCCGTCGCGTACTGGATGACGGCGTCGGCGAGCTGCACGTAGGGGCCGCTGGTGTCGCGCAGCTCGTCGCGGCCGGTGTGGATGACGGTGCCGCCGAGCACGTCGACGGTCAGCCGGAGCGCGCGGTCGGGGTCGCTCGTCACGATGGTGTGGTGCGACGTGCGCACGATCCCGAGCGGGTCGTCGTCCTGCACGGGCGGGATCGTCCAGCCCGGCGTGCAGCGCGGGTCGGCGGGGAAGGGGAACGTCTCGAAGAAGTGGTAGCGGATGCCGGCGTCGTCGCGCAGGCTGTGGAACGGCGCGAGGCCGCCCGGCCACTCGGGCGCGGTCAGCTCGACGTCCTTCGAGGTGACGACGCGGATGCCGCGGCGGCGGAGCTCCGCGTACAGCTCGCCCACCCCGTCGACGTACCAGCCCGTGGTCTTGAGGTGGCCCTGCGCGACGTCGGGGTAGCGCTGCTCGCCGTCGGTGACGTAGCGCCGGGGGTCGAGGGTGTCGAGCAGCACGTCGGCGACCGCCGTGAAGGTCGAGTAGTCGGTGGCGTGGTTGGGGCTCGCCGCCCCCGCCATGATGGTCGAGATGTTGGTGCTCGGGCGGCCGAAGACCCGCTCGTAGAACTCCTCGGCCTCGTCGAGGCTCGGAACGTGGAGGGTCGGATGGAACATCATCCTCACGGCGTACGGACGGTCGGTCGAGTCGACGGGACCGGTCATGGTTTTCACCTTCTTCTTTGAAAATTCTCGCGCGGGGTGCGGACCGAGCACATCGGTCCGCACCCCGCCTGGAGCACTACGCGGTAGCCAGCACCTTATCAGGAGTTGTAAGCACTCCTTCGTAATCACTGGCGACGAGCTCGTCGATGAACTCGAGCAGCTTCGCGCGGCCGCCGGGGTTCATCAGGTACTTCGCGGGCTTGCCGGCCACGTTGGCGCCGTAGTAGTGGCTGTGCTTCTTCGAGAACGTCACGGTGGGCGCGAGGGTCTCGACCATCTCCATCCACGCGTCCTGGTGCGCCTGGGTGGGCTCGAACACGGTGGCGCCGCGCTCGCGCATCTCCACGAGCAGCCGGTTGATGAAGTCGGCCTGGTGCTGCCCGTAGCGCGGGTAGTTGCCGCCGCCGGCGCCGTGCGGGCCGCCCGGGAGGAAGAAGTTCGGCAGGCCGTGCGCCGACAGGCCGAGGTAGGTCGACGGTCCGTCGGCCCAGTCGGTGGAGAGGTCGAGGCCGCGGCCCTTCACGCCCATGCGGGTGAGCTGGCCCGTGCCGAAGTCGAACCCGGTCGCGTAGACGATGATGTCGTACTCGCGGTGCCCGGCGGTCGTCTCGATGCCGGTCTCGGTGACGCGCACGATCGGCGTCTCCTGCAGGTCGACGAGCGACGCGGCGGGGTTGTTGAACGCCTCGAGGTACCCCGTCACGAACGGCGGGCGCTTGGCGCCGTAGAGGTGGTCCTTCGGGATGAGGTGCTCCGCGGTCCACGGGTCCGCGACGATCGAGCGGACCTTGTCGGCGAGGAAGCGGCAGAAGTCGGCGTTCGCCTCCGTGTTCGTCGTGAGGTCGAGGTAGTTCATCGTCAGCTTGCCGAAGCCGGGTCTCGTCCAGACCTCCTCGAAGAACTGCTGCCGCTGCTCCGGCGTCTCGTCGGCCCAGTAGCGGCCGGAGAACTCGTGCAGGAAGCCCGACACCGTGCTCATCAGCGTCTCGGCGATCCGGTCGAAGTTCTCGCGCAGCTCGACCTGCTCCTCCTCGGTGATCGGGCGGTTGTTCAGCGGCGTGACCCACGTGGGCGTGCGCTGGTACAGGTCGACGTACTCGACCTGGTCGACGATCGCGGGCAGCGTCTGGGCGCCGCTCGGGCCGTTGCCGATGATCGCCACGCGCTTGCCGGTGAAGTCGAGTTCGACGTCGGGCCAGGCGCCCGTGTGGTACGCGATGCCGCGGAAGTCGTCGATGCCCTCCAGCTCGGGGTAGTGCGGGTACGACAGGCCGCCGGTCGCGGCGATCACGAACCGCGCCGTGAGCTCGAGGCCCTTCTCGGTCGTGACGGTCCACGTGCCCGTGGCCTCGTCGTACACGGCCGAGTCGACGCGCTGGCCGAGGCGGATGTCCTTGCGCATGTCGTAGCGGTCGACGACGTGGTTGAAGTACTTCTCGATCTCGACGCGCGTGACGAAGTGCTCGCTCCACCGCCAGTCGTGGAACAGCTCGCGATCGAAGATGTAGCCGTACGTGTAGCTCTCGGAGTCGAAACGGCATGACGGGTAGCGGTTCCAGTACCAGACGCCGCCCACGCCGTCGCCCGCCTCGAGGAGCGTGACGGAGAAGCCCCGCTCGCGCAGCTGGTGGAGCTCGTAGAGGCCGATGACACCGGCGCCGATCACGATGACGTCGACGTCGATCTCGCGCACCGCGGATTCGCTCATTTCTTGCCCTCTTTCCTGCCGGCGTCGGTGCCGGATGAGAGATAGTTAAGCACAAGTGCTCAAAACTGGCAAGGATCTTTTCGGATGCCGGGGTGCGCGCGGCGAGGTCGCGAGCGGCCAGGCGCGCGTGTCCGTCGCCGCGGCGACCCTTGCGCTATTTCCACATTCGTGCTGAAATTGCGCCACGTGCCTTCGATGCCGAAGCGCGACGATGAGTGAGTCAGGAGTCATCCGTGTCTACGAGCGCCCCCGAGTACATCAGCCTCAGCCTGGAAGGGAGGACCGCCCTCGTCACCGCGGCCGGGTCCGGGATGGGCAAGGCGATCGCCCTGCTGTTCGCAGCGCAGGGCGCCCACGTGATCGCCGCCGACCTCAACCCCGAGGCCGTCGCCGCGACCGTGGACGAGATCGCCGCGGCGGGGGGATCGGCCGAGGCGCACACGGCCGACCTCAGCAGCCCGCCCGCCGTGGAGGCGTTCGCCGAGGCGATCCTCGCGACGCACACCGTGATCGACGTGCTGCACAACCACGCCGGCATCCGCGGCCCGGGCGGGTTCGACTACGACCAGGCGAGCTGGGACGCCGCGATGACGCTCAACCTCTGGGCGCCGATGCTGCTGACGCAGCGCTTCCTGCCGCTGCTGCGCGCGTCGTCCTCCGCGTCGATCATCTTCACCGCCTCGACTGCGGGCCTCAAGGCGGTGCCGAACCTGCCGGTCTACTCCGCGACGAAGGCGGGCGTCATCCAGTACATGAAGTCGATCGCGGTGCTCCTCGGGCCCGAGGGGATCCGGGCGAACGCCATCTGCCCCGGCGCGACCGACACGGCGGGCATGCGCCGCAACAACGACGACGCCGTCATCCAGGCGGTGATCAACCACGTGCCGCTGCGGCGGATGGGCCAGGCCGAGGACGACGCCGCGCTCGCGCTCTTCCTGGCATCCGACGCATCGCGCTACATCACCGGGGTCGCCATCCCGGTGGACGGCGGAGCGATCGTCTGAGCGGGGGGACGGAGATGGAAGCGAAGCAGGAGTTCCGGTTCGCGGGCCGCGCCGTCGTCGTCACCGGCGCCGGCCGCGGGCTCGGCCGCGCGCACGCGCTCGAGTTCGGCCGGCGCGGCGCGATGGTCGTCGTCAACGACCTCGGCGGCAGCAAGGAGGGCGACGGCAGCGACGCCGGGCCGGCCAACGAGGTGGTCGCAGAGATCATCGCCGCCGGCGGCATCGCCGTCGCCGACACCAACGACATCGGGAGCGAGGACGGATGCCACGCGCTCGTCGGCACCGCGATCCGCGAGTTCGGCCGGGTCGACGTCGTCGTCAACAACGCGGGCATCTCCCGGTGGGCGAGCTTTCCCGAGGCGGATGCCGAGAACCTCGAGCGCACGCTCGACGTGCACGTGCGCGGCTCCTGGCACACGACCCGCGCCGCGTGGCCGCACATGGTGAAGCAGGGCTACGGCCGGGTCGTCATGACGACCTCGACGGGCATGTTCGGCCTCCCCGACAACCTCGCCTACGCGACGGCGAAGGGAGCGCTCATCGGCCTCACCCGCAGCCTCAGCATCGCCGGCCGGCCGGCCGGGATCGCCGTCAACTGCATCGCGCCCAACGCGGTCACGCGCCGGGGCACGTCGCAGACGCCGAACAGCCTGAGCGAGGCGCCGCCCGCGTCGCCGCACCTCGACGCCCTGCAGACCTCGCTCGTCGCGCCGATGGTCGCCTACCTCTCGCACGAGAGGTGCGACGTGTCGGGGGAGATCTACGTCGCCGGCGCCCGGCGCTTCTCGCGGATGTTCCTGGGCGTCACGCGGGGATACCTGCACGAGGGCGAGGGCGACCCCGGCATCGAGGACATCGCCGCCCACTGGGACGAGGTGAACGACCGCGCCGACTACTACGTGCCGACGAGCCTCGACGACTGGGCGGCGCGCTTCCTGGCGCACGTCGGGTCGTAGCCCGCTCCGTCGAGACGGGGGCGTGCGCCGGCGGCGCGCGCCCCCGTCTCGCGTTCGGCGGCTATCGCCCCCGGGGGTCCGTGTCGACGAGCGGCGCGACGAGCCCGGCGCTCAGGAACGTGACGAGGTCGTCGAGCAGCACCTCGACCGGCGCCGGCAGGTGCGCGCGCTTGCGCTGCGTCGACTGGTAGCGCGCGAGGGTGTGCACGGCGCTCGTCAGGGTCACCCACCAGCGCTCGTCGAGCACGGGCTCCGGGATGCCGGGGGCGAGGCGTCCCACGAGCGTGCGCAGGGTGCCGACCGAGACGCCGGCGTGGATCACCCCGGTGTCGGAGAGGCCCTCGTACCCGCCCTCCTCGGTGATGAACCGGGAGAGGAAGGCCAGGTAGTGGTTGTCCTCTTCGAGGTGGATCGCGAGCGGCCATACGAAGGCGCCGACGATGTCGCGCACCTCGGGGCGGGTCTTCGAGAGGGCGAGGTCGGCGACCATCGCGGCGCGGCGCACCTCGCTGGCGGCACCGCGCAGCTCCAGGATCTCGTGGATCAGCTGGGTGCGCTCGCCGAAGTGGTACTGCACGACCGCGTGATTGCGCTGGCCCGCGGCGATGCCGATGTCGCGCAGCGGCACAGCGGCGATGCCGCGCTCGGCGAAGAGCCGTTCGGCGGCCATCAGGATGGCGGCGCGGGTCGCCTCGCCGCGGGAGTTGGATCGCTCGCCGGCCGTGCGCGCCGTGCTGCGGCGCGCGGGAGGCACGACGGATTGAGACATGCGTCTTAGACTATCCGCTCGCCGCGCGGCGAGCGGACTACGCGCGCCGGGTGACCGCGGCGCCGACGCGCACGGTGAGCGGGGCGAGCTCGGTGCCGGGCGCGTAGGTCGTGCCGAACAGCTCCGACCCCTCGGGCGTGAGCCTCGGCGCGGGGAAGCGCCAGACCAGGTCGCCGTCCGCCTCGTCCGGCTCGGCGGCGTCGAGCGTCGCCAGCGGCATCCGCCGCGCCCCCGAGTCGGTCTCCAGCGAGAGCAGCCCGCCGTGCGGCGACACCTCGAGCTCGGGGTTCGGGAGCAGCACCGAGAGGAACCCGTTGTGGGCCTCGAAGGCGACCGTGCCGGCGAACCGCAGCCGCCACGTGTCGTCGTGACGGTCTGCGGCTCGCAGCGGGAAGACGAACGCGAAGTCGTCCTCGACGCGCGCCTCGCCGGCGGTGGACAGCGTTCCCCGCGCCACCACCAGCACGTAGCGGACGAACGACTCCTTCACTCCCCAGCGCAGGGAGCCGGCGTCGTCGCGCGCGTCGTCCGCGGACATGTCAGCGCGCGCCGCCGCGCGGACGGTCGGCGGGGAAGCCCTTCAGGCCCGGGTCGAGCTGGAGTCCGAGAGTGTTGAAGGCGAGGCAGTGCATCTCGTAGGTGCCGACGAGGAAGACGAAGTCGATCAGCTGGGGCACGGAGTAGTGGGCTGCGAGCGCGTTCCAGGTCGCGTCCGAGACCTGCCGGTCGCCGATCATCTCGTCGATCGCGCGGATGGCGATGCCCTCGGCCTCGGCCCATTCGATCCCCGGGCCGTCCGACAGCGCGTCGATCTCGGCCTCGGTCAGCCCCGCGACCCGCCCGATGCGGCGATGCTGCGCCCACTCGTACTCGCCGCCGCCGAGCCACGTCGTGCGGATGATGGCGATCTCGCGGAGCCGGTCGGAGATGCTCGGGTGCTTGAGGTGGTTCGAGAACGGCATCCATCCCTTGACGAGGGGCGGGTTGTTCGCGTAGATGCCGAGGATGTTCGACGAGGGCCCGGGAGGGGCTCCCGGCTCGGGGCGCTTCGCGCCGATGATGGCGATCGCGTCCCACATCTCGTCGCTCCACTGCTCGGAGGGCAGCGGCTGGATTCGTGCTTCGGGCATCGGTTCTCTCCTGGTCTCGTCCCTGGTGTCGTCGCTGGTCTCGTCGGTGCCCGGCCTCAGCCGATGAACGATCCGCCGTTGACGCTGATCGCCTGTCCCGTCACGAACGACGCGTCGTCGGAGACGAGGTAGGAGACGGCGGCCGCGATGTCCTCGCCGCGGCCCATGCGGCCGACCGGGATGTGCTTGGCCATCGCCTCGGGCGGCGGCATCGTGCCGGCCTCCTGCTTGCGCTGCGTGCTGCGCGACTGGATCGACGACGGCACGACCGTGTTCACGGTGATGCCCGACGAGGCGAACTCCACGGCGAGCGCCTTCGTGAGCGCGAGCTGGCCGCCCTTCGAGGCGGCGTAGTGGGCCATGCGCGGGGCGCCGCGCTGCGCGCTCGACGACGACACGAGCACGACCCGGCCCGCCTGGGCGGCCACGAGGTCGGGGAGCGCGGACTGCACGGTGTGGAACGTGCCCGTGAGGTTGATCGCGATCGTGCGATCCCACTGCTCCTGCGTCATCTCGAGGAAGGGCTGCTGCTCGGCGATCGCCGCGTTCGCGACGACGACCGAGAGGGGGCCGAGCTCGCTCCGTGCGGCGTCGATGGCGGCGTCGACCTGGGCGCGGTCGCTGACGTCGGCACGGTAGCCGCGCGCGGTGCCGCCCTGCTCGGCGATGCTCGCGGCCGCGGCTGCGGCGCCGCCCTCGCCGCTGCTGAGGATCGCCACCCGGAACCCGTCGTGCGCGAGCCTCTCGGCGATCGCGAGTCCGATGCCGGCCGATCCGCCTGTCACGACCGCGACGCGGCCGTTCCCGGTCATCGGTTCTCCTCGCGGGGCGTGCGGGCGATGTTCACCGTCGTCATGTGTGCGTCCTTGGTCTCATGCGGTAGTGTTTTTTATAACAGAACAGCTGTTCGGTTGTGTCGCGAGATCAAGGATGACGGGTGAAGTTGACGTCTGTCAAGCGGTACGCCGAATCGCGCAGCGGTGAGCGAGGATGTAGCACATGAGAACCCAGGCCGGACGGGACGAGACCGCCGACGCTCCGGACTCGCCGGAGGCGAGCCGTCGGCGGCAGCCGCTCGCGCGCGGGATCGAGCTGCTGACGCTCATGGTCGACAGCGACCAGGACACGCACGGCGTGCGGGAGCTCGCGGGCCGCCTGGGCGTCGTGAGCCCGAGCACCGTGCACCGGCTCATCACCGACCTGGAGCGTCTGGGCCTGGTCTCGCGCACGCCGTCGGGCGCCTATCGGCTCGGGCTCGAGTTCCTCCGCCTCGCGTGGACGACGACGAATCGCTTCCCGATCCAGGAGGTCTCCAGCGACACGCTGCAGGAGCTCACGGACCAGAGCGGCGAGTCGTCGTTCTTCGGCGTCTACAACGAGCAGCGGCGTCAGATGATGTTCACCCTCACCGTCGACTCGCCGCATCCGCTGCGCTACACGCTGCCCCGCAACGACTGGCTGCCGCTGCACGCCGGCGCGAGCGGCCTGGCGATCCTCGCCTTCCTGCCCGAGGCGATCCAGCGCGAGATCGCGCTGGGCCCCCTGCCCGCCCTGACCGACCGCACGCTCGTCGACGCCGACGAGCTGTCCGCCCGGCTCGACATGGTGCGGCAGCAGGGCTACGCCATCACCCACGGCGAGCGCATCGAGGGCGCGATCGCGATCGCCGCGCCGGTGTTCGGCGCGTCGGGCGTCGTGGGCGTCGTGGGCATCTCGCTGCCCGAGTCGCGCTTCAACGCGGCGCACTCGACGTCGCTCGCGGGGCTCGTGCGGCAGGCGGCCGACCGCATCACCGGGTACATGACCGGCGCCCGCGACCCGCACACGGGAGTGCCGCGCTCCTAGGTGCGCGGGTCAGAATCGGGTGGCGTGGCGCGCGGCGTTGACTCTGGCATCGCGCGCTGACGGTCGCGAACGGGAACGGGCGGGCCGTTGCGGTGTGAGAGCGTGCGGGATCGCACGGCGAGGGGCTCGTGGCGACTGTCGGTGCGTGCTGTGACGCCCCGGGACCCCTGGGGAGGCCTATGCGGGCGCCAGCCCGGCGGCTGTAGCGACGCGGAGCTTGCGGAGGTTGTGGCAGATCGTGTGGAGTAGCCATTCGCCTTGGGCGCCGGCGAGTCCGCGTAGCCGGAGCTGTCCGGCGTTTTGCCGGGTCTTCATCTGCCCGAACGCGGGTTCAACGATGGCTTTGCGGCGCGCGTAGTCGGTGCGGCCCTGCTCGGTGCGCAGCGCGTGCGCCATCCGCTCCCGCCGGCTCGCGTCCTCTGGGGCCGGGTCCGGGGCGCCGGCGGTAGGGAAGCTCTCGCCGTGACGTTGCCGTCCCGTCGCGATCAACACCTGTGCGTCCAGATCGTCGGCGGCTTCGAGGTTGGCTTCCGAGCAGTAGCCCGCGTCAGCGAGGACGACCTCTGGGGAACGCTCGATTCCTGCCGCGTCGAGGTTCCGTAGGGTCTGCTCGGCCATCGGGACGAACTGCTGGATATCGGTGGCCTGCTGGGTGACCTCGGCGCTCAGCACGATCTGGTGGCCCTCATCGACAACGGCCTGCGCGTTGAACGCGTAATCGAAGCCGCGGACCGTCTTCATCATCCGCGCCTCAGGATCGGTGAAATTGCGTTGCGCTTTCGGCTTCGGCGCCGCCGTGTCCACTGCAGTCGCGACGGCCGCGTCGGCCTGTTCAGGGGGCTGACCGGCGGCGTCGGCCTTCTTCCGCGCTACGGCTGCCGCCTTCTCGGCGGCGTCGGCCTCGATCGCGTCCTTCGCGGCACGTAGTTTTGCCAGGCGCCCCTCACGGCGGGCCAGCTCCGGGGCGACCTCGTCCCCGCGCCGGTCCTGGCCGAACTGCTGATCCTCGGCCTCATCGACCGCCTCCGCCTCGGCGAGCAGCGCAGCGACCTCGGCTTGGAGCTGATCGATCTTCGGCACGATCCGGTCGTAGCTCATCGCCTTATGCCGCGACGCGTTCGCGGCCAGCTTCGTGCCATCCAGCGCGACACGCCCCAACCGCACCAGCCCCGCCTCCGCGCAGACCCGCAGCACCTGCAGGAACAACCCCGGCAGGGCATCCAGGTGACGCCGACGAAACCGGGCCAGCGACCGGTAGTCGGGCGCCTGGTTGCCCGACAGCCACCGGAAGGCGATATCGCGCTTGCAGCGCCGCTCCAACTCACGAGACGAGGTCACGCCCGTCGCGTACGCGAACAGCAGCAGCTTCAACATCATCCGCGGGTCATACGGAGGCGCACCCGAGGCGGACGCGTACGACGCGTAGACCGGCGTCAGATCCAAGAGCTCTTCGACGACCTCGGAGATGAACCGGGCCTCATCATCCTCGTCCAGCCAGTCATCCAGACTCGGCGGGAGCAGGAAACACTGCCCCTGGTCATACCCACGGAACGTCTTGCCCGCACCCGCCGGTGCAGCCGAGCCCGGCGCCCGCGCCTCACCCGGCTCGACCTCGAACAGACCCTCCAGGCTGGCAGTCACCGTCATGAATCGATTCTCCCAGCACCCCGCGCTATCCACCGGATTCACCCCGGCGCGTTAACGGAAGGATCTGACCCACGCACCTAGGCGAGGGTCCGCCGGGCCCTCCGTCGCGGCCGTCCTCGCCTCTTGCGGGCGCCCGCTCTTCGTACCTGCCTCGCGCCCGCCTGCGCGACTCGAGCTCGTCGCGGGGCTCGTCACACGATGACGCTCGCGCATCCGATTGTTGACATCGGCGCGCCCGCGGAACATACTGGTGTTGCGTAATATCGGTCGACTGTTCCGTAATACAAAACAGTCACCGACCGACACGCTCTCCCACGAACGCCGACGATCGGCGCTTCGCGGATCCGGACAAGGAAGTGAGGACGGCGAAGGAATGAACACCGTCGATACCGAGCGTCGCGTCGTGGTCGTCGGCGCCTCCCTCGCGGGGACCCGCCTGGTGCAGGGCCTCCGCGCGCTCGGCCACACGGGGCCCGTCACGCTCATCGGCGCCGAGGCGGAGCTTCCCTACGATCGCCCGCCCCTGTCGAAGGACCTCCTGACGCGCGAATGGTCCGACGAGGCCGTCGCCGCCGTGCGCCTCGCCTCGGCGGAGGAGCTGCGAGACCTGCACGTCGATGTGCGCCTCGGCACCGCGGCCGTCTCGCTCGACACCGGCGCGAAGACGGTCGCGCTCGACGACGGCGCCGTCGTCGGCTACGACGTGCTCGTGATCGCGACCGGTGCCGTCGCGCGTCCGTCGCCGTGGCGCCCGGCGTCGGGCGTCCATCAGCTCCGCACCCTCGGCGACGCCCGTGCGATCGCCGAGCGGCTCGCCCGCGGCGGCCACCTCGTCGTGGTCGGCGGCGGCTTCATCGGCACCGAGATCGCGGCCGCCGCCCGCTCCCGCGGCTGCGACGTCACGATCGTCGACCCCCTGCCGGAGCCGATGGCCCGCCTGGTCGGCTCCGAGATCGCGGGCACCCTCGTGCAGCTGCACGCGCGCCACGGCGTGCGCACCCTCTTCGGGCGCGGCGTCGTCGGCATCGACGGCGAGGAGGGCGCGCTCACGGTCGCCCTCGACGACGGCGAGCTCCTCGCCGCCGACGCGGTCGTCGTGGGGATCGGCTCCGTGCCGTCGACCGGCTGGCTGGAGGGCTCGGGCATCCTCGTCGACAACGGCGTCGTGTGCGACGACCGGCTGCGCGCCGCCGGCGCGCCCGACGTCTACGCCATCGGCGACGTCGCGCGCTGGCCGCACCCGGGTCACGGCGTCGCGGTGCGCGCCGAGCACTGGACGAACGCGAGCGACCAGGCGCGGTATCTCGCGGCGGCGCTCGTGCAGGGCGACGCCGGGCCGTACGAGCCCAGCGACTACGTGTGGTCCGATCAGTACGACTGGAAGGTGCACACGGTGGGCCGGCGCGATCCCGAGGGCCGCTCGACCGTCGTCGGCGACCTGGCCGGGAACGGGCAGGTCGCCGTGATCCACGCGGACGCCGCCGGCGTCGCGTGCGGCGCGGTGACCGTCAACTGGATCCGCGCGCTCAACCAGGTGCGGCGGATGCTCGCCGCGGGCGCGACGGCCGAGACGGTCGTCGACGAGCTTTCGGCGGCGCCCGCGCGAGCGCGCGCCGGTGCATGAGAGGAAGGCGACCGATGTCTGTTGTGGAAGTCGATGAGGCCCGCGCCGCCGAAGGCGCCGCCCCTCCCGCCGGCGCCGGGATCGCGCTGCCCGCGACCCTGCGCATCCTCTTCGGCACCGAGATGGGCAACGCCGAGCTCGTCGCCGACAACCTCGGCGACGCCCTGGGCGCCCGCGGCGTCGAGACCGAGTGCGTCGCCCTCAACGACCAGCCGGTCGACGAGCTGGCCGGCCTCGGCGTCGTGCTGATCGTCACCTCGACGAGCGGCGAGGGGGACATGCCCTACACCGCCGACAAGTTCTGGCGGAGCCTGACGGCCGCCGACGCGCCCTCGCTGGCCGGGCTGCACTACGCCGTGCTCGCCCTCGGCGACAGCGGCTACACGTACTTCTGCGAGGCCGGCGTGCGCGTCGACGCCCGGTTCGCGGAGCTCGGTGCGACCCGCATCGCCGACCGCGTGGACTGCGACGTGAGCTACGTCGAGCCCTCCGACGCCTGGATCGCCGCCCGCGTCGCACAGCTCGTCCCCGCCCCGGGCGGCGCGGACGTCGCCCCCGATCCCGCGCCGCGGCCGGCGGCGGCCTCGACCTCGCCGGTGCCCTCGCCGTGGACCCGCGACACCCCCTTCGAGGCGACGCTCACGGCCGCGCGGCTGCTGTCGGCCCCCGGCAGCGCGAAGGAGATCCGGCACTACGAGCTCGACCTGTCCGGCAGCGGCATCGACTACCAGCCCGGCGACTCCCTGGCCGTCGTCCCCGTCAACGACCCCGTCGCCGTCGACCGCTTCCTCGCCGCCGCCGGGCTCTCCGGCTCGGAGAGCTACGACGGCGAGCCGGTGCGCTCCCTCGCCGAGCAGCGCTGGGAGCTGCGCTTCCCGTCGGGCCGCCTCCTCGACGTCGTCGCGAGCCGCGCGCCCGAGACCGCGCTCGGCCGCGGCATGACCGCCGACGGGCACGCGGCCGGCGAGGAGTGGGTGCGTACCCGCAGCGTCAGCGAGACGCTGCGCGAGCTGCCCGTCCCGCTGCCCCTCGACGAGCTCGGCCCGCTCATGACGCCGATCCGGTACCGGGCCTACTCGATCGCCTCCAGCCCCCGCACCCACCCCGACCAGGTGCACCTCATGGTCGCCACCCAGCGCAACGCCGGCGACGCCGCGCTGCCCTCGGGCGTCGGCAGCGGCTTCCTCGCCGATCGCGTGCGGCCCGGCGACACGGTGCGCGTGTTCCCGTTCCCCAACCGCACCTTCCGGCTGCCGGCCGACCCGGCGACCCCGATCGTCATGATCGGCCCCGGCGTCGGCGTCGCACCGTTCCGTGGCTTCCTCGCCGACCGCGCGCAGCACGAGGACCGCGGGCCGGCGTGGCTGTTCTACGGCGACCAGCACGAGGCGACCGACTTCAGCTATCGCGACGAGTGGGAGGCCCTCCTGGCCGACGGCGTGCTCACCCGCCTCGACACCGCGTTCTCCCGCGACGGCGCCCGGAAGCTGTACGTGCAGGACCGCATGCGGGAGCACGGTGCCGAGCTCGTCCGATGGCTGCGCGACGGCGCTCACCTGTACGTCTGCGGCGACGGCAAGCGCATGGCCGCCGACGTGGACGCCGCCCTGCTCGAGCTCGCCGTCGCCGAGCTCGGCGAGACCGCCGGCGCCGAGCTCGTCGAGCGGCTGAACCATGAGAAGCGCTACCTGCGCGACGTCTACTGACACCGACCCCTTGGAGGCTTCGATGACGAAGACCACGTTCTCCGACCAGCGCACCGACCCGTACGACCCGCCCGAGCAGCACCTGCGGCTCCAGACGGAGCAGCCCGTCGCCGAGCTCGACTGGCCGTCGCGCGGCGGCGCCGTGTGGGCCGTCACGAAGCTCGAGGACGTGCGCGCGATGCTCGCCAACACGAGGTTCAGCTCCGATCGCGCCAACCCCGCGCATCCGGCGCACCTCGCGTACTCCCCCGACACGCACGCGGGGCAGATCATCGCCATGGACCCGCCCGAGCACTCCGTGCAGCGCGGCCGCATCATGGGCGAGTTCACGGTCAAGAAGGTCGCCGCGATGCGTCCGCGGGTCGAGGAGATCGTCGCCGACACGATCGACGCCATGCTCGCGAGCGGCAGCGGCGGCGACCTCGTCACCCTCCTCTCGCTCCCCGTCCCCTCGATGGTGATCGCCGACATGCTCGGCGTCCCGTACGAGGACCACGAGTTCTTCCAGAACAGCACCGCGACGTTCACCGAGCCGACCGCCGACCTCGAGGAGCGGGCCGCGGCGTCCACCGCGATCCGCGACTACATCGCGACCCTCGTCGACGACCGCATCGAGAACCCGGGCGACGACATCCTGAGCAGGCAGCTCGCCGCCGGAGCGCCCCGCGACGAGGCGATCGGGCTCGGCTTCCTCCTGCTCATCGCGGGTCACGAGACGACGAGCAACATGATCTCGCTCGCGGTCATGACGCTGCTCGACCGGCCCGAGCTGCTGCAGCAGCTCCGCGACGACCCGAAGCTCGTCCCCGGGGCCGTGGAGGAGCTGCTGCGCTACTTCACGATCGCCGAGGTCGGCGGCATGCGCCTCGCCCTGGACGACCTCGAGGTGCACGGCGTCACGATCCCGTCGGGCTCCGTCGTGTACGCGCTCGCCAACACGGCCAACCGCGACCCCGACGTCTTCCCCGACCCGCACCGCATCGACTTCACGCGCGGCGCCCGCAACCACGTCGCCTTCGGGTTCGGCCCGCACCAGTGCCTCGGCCAGAACGTGGCCCGCCTGGAGCTGGAGATCGTGCTCGACGCGCTGATCCGCCGCGTGCCGACGCTGCGGCTCGCCGTGCCGGTGTCGGAGCTGCGGTTCAAGACGCTCGGCAACTACGGGCTGTACGAGCTCCCCGTGGAGTGGTGACCGTGCGGATCACGGCCGACCGGGCGACGTGCATGGGGTCGGGGCAGTGCGTCTTCACCGACCCCGACGCCTTCGACCAGGACGACGACGGCAAGGTGATCGTCGTGCGCGATGAGCCCGGCACCGACGAGGAGCGCGATCGCGCGCGCCTCGCCGTGCAGATCTGCCCGAGCCGGGCGCTCGCGCTCGCCGAGGGCTGACCAGCGCGGAGACCGGCAGGGCTCGGCAGGGATGCGCAGAGAACGGAGGAGGGGGCCAGATCATCTGGCCCCCTCCTCCGTTCTCTGCGTGCGTCGTCGTGCGGTGCGCTGTCCTCAGGCGACCGAGGCCGAGACGCCGGATGCCACGACGACGCCGTCCGCGACGAGCTCGTCGATCTCGCGGTCGTCGAGCCCGAGCTCGTCGCGCAGGATGCTCACGGTGTGCTCTCCGAGCAGGGGAGGGTACGAGGGCTCCACCTGCTCCGCGCCCACGAAGGTGATCGGCGTGGCGACGTTCTCGAACTCCGCGACGCCGTTGCCGACCGTCACGAGCGTGCCGTCGCCGGCCGCGCGCGCGTCGGCCAGCGCCTCGAGCACGTTCTTCACGGGCGCGACGGGCACCTGCGCCTCGGTGAGCAGCGCGACCCACTCGGCCGCCGGGCGCTCGGCGAAGCGCGCCTCCAGCACGGCCCAGAGCGACTCGCGATTGCGCAGGCGGCTCGCCGCGTCGAGGTAGCGCTCGTCGGCGACGAGCTCCTCGACGCCGAGCGTGCGGCAGAGCCCCTCCCACATGCGCGGGGTGTTGGCGGTCACGACGAACTCGCGCCCGTCGCCGCCGCGGAACGAGCGGTAGGTGGCGATCGAGTCGTGGCCGGCGCCCTGCGGGCCGGGCGCCACGTTCGTGATGTTCGTGTACACGGCCTGGTAGGAGAGCATCGCGAGCTGGCCGCGCAGCATCGACACGTCGATGATGCGGCCGCGGCCGGTCTCGGCGCGCGCGTAGAGCGCCGAGACGACGCCGATCACGGCGTACATCCCCGCGACGACGTCGCCGGCCGGGATGCCGAGCCGGGCCGCCGGCGCGCCCGGATGCCCGGTGAGGCTCATCACGCCGCTGAGGGCCTGCACGACCATGTCGTACGCCGGCCGGTCGCGCAGCGGCCCCTCCTGGCCGAAGCCGCTGATCGCGACCCACACGAGCGAGGGGTGCGCCGCCGTGAGCTCGTCCGGGTCGAGCCCGAGCCGCGCGCACACGCCGGGGCGGAAGTTCTCGACGACCACGTCCGCGTCGGCGATCAGGCGCCTCATGACCTCGACGCCGCGCGGCGACTTCAGGTCGATCGCGATGCTGCGCTTGTTGCGGTTGTTCGCGAGGAAGTAGGCGCTCTCGCCGTCCAGCTCGGGGCCGACGATCGCCCGGCTCGAGTCGCCGTCGAGCGACTCGACCTTGATGATCTCGGCTCCCAGGTCGCCGAGCAGCTGCGTCGCAGACGGCCCGGAGAGGAAGGTCGTGAGGTCGACGACGCGGATGCCTTTCAGAGGGGGCTGGTCCATCGTCCTCACACGGCCTCGAAGACGTGGATCGTGCAGGCGCCGTGGTCGAGGCCCGCGGTGCCGCCGCCCGTGACGTGCGTGAGGGCCCAGCGCGCGTCGTCGATCTGGCGGTCGCCGGCGGTGCCGGTGAGCTGCCAGAAGGCCTCGGCGATCTGCGCCGTGCCGCTCGCGCCGACGGGGTGCCCGCGGGAGAGCAGGCCGCCGCTCGGGTTCACGACGACGTCGCCGCCGAACGTCGTCCTGCCGTCGCGCAGCAGGCCGACGCCCGTGCCGTGCTCGGTGAGGCCCAGGGCCTCGTAGTAGACGATCTCGGCGATCGAGAAGGCGTCGTGGCACTCGATCATGTCGAGGTCCTTCGCCTCGATGCCGGCCATCGCGTAGGCGTCGCGCGCGGACTCGTAGGTGATCTCGGGCTTGGTCATGTCGCGGAAGCCCTCGGCGACGAAGCCCGAGTGCAGCACCGACGCCGCGATGCGCATCGACCTCGTCGCCCCCAGGCGCGCGCGGGCGCGCTCCGAGGCGAGCACCACGACCGCCGCGCCGTCGCCGGTCGGGCAGCACATCGGCAGGGTCAGCGGATCGGCGATCGGCCGGGCGGCGAGCACCTCCTCGACCGTGACCTCCGTGCGGTACTGGGCGAACGGGTTGAGGGCGGCGTGCTTGCGCGCCTTCACGCTCACGAGCGCGAGGTCCTCCGCCGTCGCCCCGAAGTCGTGCATGTACCGGTTCGCCCGCATCGCGTAGACGGCGGGCATCACGATGCCCTGCTTCACCTCGCGGTCCTCGGGGGAGAGCGGCAGCATGCCGCCGCCGAACTGCGTGAGCTTCTCGACGCCGATGACGACGGCGACGTCGACGACGCCCTCCGCGATCGCCCGCCAGGCCTCGTGCACCGCCGTCGCGCCGCTCGAGCAGGCGTTGTCGACGTTGACGGTGGGGATCGTCCCGAGCCCGATCTCCTTGCAGATCCGCTGCCCGGTCATCATGCCGCCGTAGGAGTGGCCGACGTAGACCGCGCCGACGTCCGACTTGTCGATGCCCGCGCCCTTGAGCGCGTCGACGAGGGGCGGCAGCGCGAGCCCGACGTACGACGAGCTGCGGTACTTGCCGAACGGGATCATCGCCGCGGAGATGACGTAGACGTTCTCAGACATGGGTGTCCTCCTTCTGCTCCGCGTCCTGCGCGCCGTCGCCCTGCTCCTCGCCGGCCACGGCCGCGAAGAACCACGCGGCGCCGTCGGGATCGACGTCGAGCCGCACGCGGATGCCGGCGCCCAGCTCGGGGGAGTCGCGGAGGTCGGTCAGCGTGCGCACGCCGTTGTCGAGATCGACGTACCCGAGCGCGCGGATGCCGCCGTCGCCGCGGCTCAGCCGGGTGAACGAGTACAGCACGCCGGTCGCGGGCAGCGCCGTGCGCGAGATGCTGCCCCCGACGCACGAGCTGCACACGACGCGGCTGCCCAGCATCGCCTGGCCGCAATCGTCGCAGACAGACCCGACGAGCCGGTGGCCCTCGGGGAACTCCGCGAGCAGGCCGTCGCTCTCCAGGTCGGGGATGGGGAGCGATATCCGCCCCGCCGTCGTCGTGCTCATCTCAGTCGCTCTCATTCTGGGTGTGGGCGGCGCGCGCGAGCGCCCGGGTGGGGCACACGTCGATCGCCATCTGGATCTTGTCGTCGGCGTCGCCGTGGTCGTCGATGACGATCGCGATGCTCATGTCGTCGAGATCGAACGTCTTGGGGGCGTAGAACGTGCACTGCCCCGACCCCATGCACCGGTCCCGGTCGACGGTCAGGTCACCGGTCATCACTCCGTCTCGCTCTGCGCGTAGTCGAGGTAGAGGTGCGTGTGGCCGTGGAACTTGTAGCTCTCGATGAGGTCCCACGAGCGCTCGCCCGCCGGGCCGTGGTGCGCCGCGTCGATCGTGATGCTCGACGTGCGGCTGAGGAAGCGCTCGATCGAGAACACGGCCTCGGCGCGGGCGAGCGGGGCGCCCGGGCAGGTGTGGATGCCGCGGCCGAAGGCGAGGTGCTGCCGCGCGTTGGCGCGGTCGACGTCGAACGTCGCGGGGTCCTCGAAGACGCGCGGGTCGCGGCCGGCCGCGCCGTGCAGCAGCATCACGACCGTGCCCACGGGCAGGTCGAGGCCGCCGAGCGTCGTCGGACGCTTGGTGAGGCGGAACGAGCCCTTGATCGGGGCCTCGATGCGCAGCGTCTCCTCGATGAACTTCGGGATGAGCGAGAAGTCCTCGCGCAGCCGCTGCTGCAGCTCGGCGTCCTCGGCGATCCGCTGCATGCAGATGCCCATGATCTGCACGGTCGTCTCCTGGCCGGCGGCGAACAGGTTCGACGCGATGCGGGCGACCTCGATCGGCTCGGGCAGCGAGCCGTCGGGGAAGGTCGCGAGCGCCATGCCCGTGAGCACGTCGTCCTTCGGTGCGACGCGGCGCTCCTCGATCTTCTCGACGAAGTAGTCGTACATCAGCTCGAGGGCGTTGTAGTGGTTGACCTGCAGCTCGAGGTTCCCGAGCACCGGCGTCGCGCCGCCCGAGGCGAAGCGCTCGAGCAGCAGCGGGAAGTCCTCCTCGGGCACGCCGAGGAGGTCGCCGACGGCGAGGATGGTGTACTTCTTCGCATAGTCCCAGATGAACTCGCAGTGGCCCTGGGGCAGCAGCTCGTCGAGGTACTGGTCGGCCGTCCGCTTGAGGAAGCTCTCGTTCTCCTTGAGCCGCTTGGGCGTGATCAGGCCCATCAGGATCGCGCGGTGGTCCGTGTGCATCGGCGGGTCGAACGTCACGATCTGGTCGTTCGACGAGAACAGCTCGCGGTGCTGCTCGAGGATCTCGGAGATGTCGTCGCCGACGAGCTCCACGGGGAGGTCGACGACGGGCCCGCCGGTGCGGTTGATCGAGGAGTACACGTCGGGCTGGTGGTAGACCTGCAGCGCCTCCTCGTAGCCGGTGACGATGACCACGCCGTACTTGGGCTCCCGGAACACCGGGTGGTGGGCCAGCATGTGGTCGAAGTACGGCTCAGCCCGTGCCGCCACTTCGCGGTCGGTGAAGAAGTCGACCTCGTTGGGGTTGATCTCGACAGTGGACATCGACGTCTCTTCTCTCTTGCGTGTTGGTTATGACGTGTGGGTGGGACGGCGCCGGGTCACTGGAACCGCCGGGGAGCGCCGTCCAGGAGCACGGTCTTCGTCTCGATGTAGGGGTGGACGCCCTGGACGCCGCCCTCGCGCCCGAAGCCTGACTGCTTGACGCCGCCGAAGCCGAGCAGCAGCGACTCGACCTTGAACCCGTTGTGGCCGACGGTGCCCGCGCGGAGGCGGCGCGCCACGTGCCAGGCGCGCTCGACGTCGTCGGTGAAGACCGCCGAGTTGAGGCCGAAGGGCGTGCCGTTGGCGAGCTCGATCGCGTGCGCCTCGTCGTCGGCGGGGATGATCGACACGACGGGGCCGAAGATCTCCTCCTGCGCGATGGTCGACCGGTTGTCGACGTTCGCGAAGACCGTGGGCTCGACGAAGTAGCCGCGCTCCAGGTGCGCGGGCCGGCGCCCGCCCGTGACGAGCGTCGCGCCCTCGGCGACGCCCTTCTCGACGTACTCGAGCACGCGCGCCTGCTGACGTCCCATCGCGAGGGGGCCCATCTGCGACGCGGGGTCGAACGGGTCGCCCACGCGCACGGCGCCGAACGCGGCGCCGAGGGCCTCGGCGAGCTCGTCGTGACGGCGCCGCGAGACGATGACGCGCGTGAGCGACGAGCAGTTCTGGCCGGTGAGGCTGATCTCCTGCCCGGTGATCGCCGCGGCCGCCTTCTGCAGGTCGTAGTCGTCGAGGACGACGGCGGCCGACTTGCCGCCGAGCTCGAGCGTGTAGCGAGCGAGGCGCTCGCCGCAGATGGTCGCGATGCGCTTGCCGACGGCGCTCGATCCCGTGAAGGCGATCTTGTCGACGCGGGGGTCGCGCACGAGCTGCTCGGAGACCTCGCGGTCGGCGGTGACGACGTTGAGCACGCCCGGCGGCAGCCCGATCTCCTGGGCGACCTCGGCGAGCACGAGCAGCTCGCCCGGCGCCTCGGGCGGGAGCTTGAGCACGACGGTGCAGCCGGTGAGCAGGGCCGGGGCGACCTTGTAGCCCGCCAGCGACAGCGGCGTGTTCCAGGGGACGATCGCGCCGACGACGCCGATCGGCTCGCTGACGACCGCCGCGAACTCCGACATCATCGACGTGCCGGGGGTGATCCAGGGGTAGGAGTCGGCGAGGTCGGCGTAGAACTCGAACACCATCGGCACGCGCTGGATCGACCCCTTCGACATGGCGAAGAGCGGGCCGGCCTGCCGCGTCCAGTAGGTCGCCATCTCCTCGGAGCGGGCGCGCAGGCCCTCGGCGAGCCTGCGCAGGTAGACGGCGCGCTCGGCCGGCTCGAGGAACGACCAGTCGGTGTGATCGAACGCGTGGCGCGCCGCGGCGATCGCGGCGTCCATGTCGGCGGCGCTCGCCTCGGCGACGCGCAGGAAGGGCTGCTCGGTCGCCGAGTCGATCACGTCGAAGCCGCCGGAGCCGGTGGGGGCGACCCACTCTCCGTCGATGAAGAGGCGGTCGGCGTGCGCGAGGGCGAGGGGTGTGTCGCGGGCGGAGATCGTGTCGGTGGTCATGTGCGGATCCTTCGTGGGAGGAGGAGGAAAGAGGGGCGGTGCCGGCTACGCGGGCTGTGCGCTGAGGGACTCGTGCATCGTCCACTTCGTGCGCATCGGGGCGATCCCGGCCAGCTCGAGCGCGTTCATGCCGAAGTCGACGTCGAAGAACGACCCCGAGACGAAGCCGGCGAGGTCGCTGCCCAGGAAGACCAGGGTGCGCGCCATGTCGGCGGGCTCGGCGAGCCGGCCCGCGGGGCCCGTGCTGCCGGCCTTGAGGTTGTCCATGCCGCCGCGCTGCTCGGCGAAGTCGCCGATCATGCCGGTCGCGGTCATCGCCGGCAGGATCGCGTTGATCCGCACCCTCTTCTCGGCGAACGTCTGCACGCGCTCGGCGACGAGGAGGTTGAGCGCGCGCTTGGAGAGGATGTAGCCGCGGAAGCCGGGGAGGTCGCCGCCGTAGGAGGCGTCGAAGTCGGCGACGCGCTGGACGAGCGCGTCCCAGTCGGCGTCGGGGTCGGTGAACGGCGTGAGCTCGGCGCGGATGTCGGGGAACTCCCAGCGCAGGCCGCCCGCGGAGGTCACGAACGCGATCGAGCCGCCCTCCGCGACCCGGTCGACGAGGTAGGCGTCGGTGACGTACTTGTTCGACACGTAGTTCACGGTCATCGTCTCGAGGAACGAGTTGTGCACGCCCGCGACGCCCGCGACGCCGAAGAAGACGTCGATCCGCTCGGGGAGCTCGGCGAAGGCGGCGTCGATGGACGCCTTCGCCCCGAGGTCGGCGATGATCTCTCGCGTGACGCCCGGCACGCCCGCGGCCACGCGGTCGATCGCGAAGACCGATGCGCCGAGATCGACGAGCATCTCCGTCAGGGCCCGGCCCATTCCCGACGCGGCGCCGGTGACGACGCAGACCTTGTCCTTGTACCCGAGGTAATCCGACATCGAAACTTCCTTGTCCTTCGGTCGTTCTGTTTAACGGAACGATATAACCGTAATAAGAAACGCACCTACAGAATCCCATGAGGATGCCCGCGTCGTCAACCTCGGTCGCATCCCTCTCTCCTGTGCGCGATACATATAGCGAGATAAGGGCAGGCTGACTTTCGAGAACTCGGCGGAGAACTGTTGACAGGTCGTGTGCGGATCATGCACACTGCTCGAGTAGTCATAACACGCAACACCTGTTCTGCCTAAGAGAACACCTTAGGGATCGGGCAATGACGAAGGAGTCGATGTGCGCGAAGCACACGTGAGCTACCCCAGCGGTCGTGACAGACACGCGTGGCCGCGCAGCGGCGCGGAGGGGATCGCCCGATGCTGATGAACCTCTTCCGGCGCGTTGCCTACGCGCTGCTGGTCATCCTGCTCGTCACCTTCACGACGAGCCTGCTGATGCACCTCGCACCGGGGTCGATCGCCGAGGTGATCCTCGGCGAGGCCGCGACGCAGGAGAACATCGACGCGATGAACGCGTCGCTGGGCCTCGACCGCCCGTTCTTCGTGCAGTACCTCGACTGGCTGGCGCATGCCGTGCAGGGCGACCTGGGCACGTCGCCGATCACGCACCGCTCGGTCATGGGGTCGATCGCCGAACGGCTCCCCGTGACGATGGAGCTGGCCGTGCTGGCGCTCGTGATCTCGCTCGTCATCTCGATCCCGCTCGCGGTGCTCTCGGCGTCGGCGCCCAACAGCGCGCTCGACCGCGGCATCAACGCGCTGACGTCGGTGTTCCTCTCGGTGCCCGCCTTCGTCGCCGGCCCCGTGCTCATCTACTTCTTCGCGGTGAACTCGCGCATCTTCCCCGCGCTCGGCTGGGTGCCGATGGGAGAGGGGCTGGGCGCCAACCTGCGCACCGCGTTCCTGCCCGCGCTCGCCGTCGCCCTCGTCGAGATCGCGGCGTTCCACCGCGTGCTGCGCGCCGACCTGATCGGGACGCTGCGCGAGGACTTCGTCTCGGCGGCGCGCGCGAAGGGCATGACGCGCTTCTACGTCATGTTCCGGCACGCCTTCCGCCCCTCCTCGTTCTCGCTGCTCACGATCTCGGGGCTCAGCTTCGCCCGCCTGATCGGCGGCATGATCATCGTCGAGGTGCTGTTCGTGCTCCCCGGCATCGGCCAGCTGCTCGCGACCGCGATCGTTCAGCGCGACATCATCATGGTGCAGGGCGTCGTGACCTTCATCGCCGTCACCTTCGTGATCATCAACATGCTCGTCGACATCGGGTACGGGATCATCGACCCGCGCGTGCGCAAGGCGCCCAAGGCGAAGAAGGCGGCCAAGCCGCAGCAGGCCCAGCAGCAGCGAGCACGGAAGGCGGCGGCAGCGTGACCCTCGTGACCAGGACCATCTCCCTCCGGCCGGGCAAGTCCCAGGCCGGACCCCGCCTCGGAGCCCCCCGCGTCGCGCCGGCGAAGCGGCAGTGGTCGGTGCTCGTCTGGTTCTCCTACTTCTGGATCGGGCTCATCGTGCTGCTGGCCGTCCTGGCCCCCGTGCTGCCGATCGCCCCCTACGACGCCGTCGTCGCGGCGCCGCGGCAGGCGCCGCAGGCCGGCACGCTCGACGCGCTGCTCGGCACCGACCAGGTCGGCAGGTCGATCCTCTCCCGGCTCATCTACGGCGGGCAGGTGTCGCTCGTCGTCGGCACCGTCTCGGCCCTGGCCGGAGTGGTCATCGGCACGACGCTCGGCCTCGTCGCCGGGTTCTTCCGCAAGGGCGCCGACTGGGTCATCACCCTCGTCGCCGACGTGCTGCTCTCCTTCCCGGCGCTCGTGCTCCTGCTCGCGCTCACGGCGATCTTCTCGCCGAGCGTGCCGACGCTGCTCATCGGCCTCGCGGTCGCGAGCACCCCCACGTTCATCCGGCTGGCCCGCGCCAACACGATGTCGTGGTCGAGCCGCGAGTTCGTGCGCGCCGCGCGCAACATGGGGGCGCCCGACAGCCGCATCCTCTTCCGCGAGATCCTGCCGAACGTCGTGCCGACGATCGCGGCCTACATGCCGCTCGTCATCGCCGCGCTGATCGTCGCCGAGGGCTCGTTGAGCTTCCTCGGACTCGGCATCCCGCCGCCCACGCCCAGCTGGGGCGGAATGATCAACTCGGGTGCCGCGGAGCTGCGCTCCCACCCGTACATGGTCTTCGTCCCCGCCACCGTTCTCTTCCTCACCGTGTTCGCGCTCAACCAAGCGGGCGAGCATCTGCGGTTGCGATTCGACCGCACCATGCAGGACTAGCCGGCCCATCCGGCCGCGTGTCCGCATCCCACCGAAAAACGCCAGAGTTCCCACCACCCCGGCTCACCCGGGGCACCCCAGAGAGGCCATCATGATTTCAAAGAAGAGGTCGGCGCTGATCGCACTGCTCGCCGCAGCTGCCCTCACGCTGGGCGCGTGCGCGTCCGGCGACGCGCCCGATCCCGGCGGCAGCGAGGGCGGCGGCAGCGCGTCGGCCGGCGAGCCCGTATCGGGCGGCACGCTGCGCGCGATCGAGCTGTCGCCCATCGTCGGGCTCGACCCCGTGCAGGCCTTCAGCTCCACGTCGACGCCGATGAGCTATTCGGCCATCTACGGGCAGTTCCTCGTGCCGAACACCGAGACCGCGCAGTACGAGTGCGGCCTCTGCGAGTCGTTCTCGTCCGAGGACGGCGGCCTCACCTACGAGATCGTCACCCGCGAGGGCATGACCTTCAGCGACGGCACGCCGTTCGACGCGGCGGCGCTCCAGTACAACTGGGAGCGCATCCAGGACCCCGCGAACGGCTCGGCGAGCCTCGGCTTCGCCAACCAGATCGCGAGCATGGAGATCGTCGACGAGCGCACCCTGAAGCTCACGATGACCTCGGCGAACCCCGGCTTCATCGGCAACTTCTCGACCTACGCCCTGCAGTGGATCGCCTCGCCGGCGGCCCTGGAGGCGGGCACCGAGGCGTTCAACAAGAACCCCGTCGGCGCCGGTCCGTTCCTCTTCGAGAGCTGGGTGCCCAACGGCACGCTCAAGGTCACGCGCAACCCCGACTACTACGACGCGCCGCGGCCGTACCTCGACGCGATCGAGATCCAGGGCGTGTCCGACTCCAACCAGCGCCTCAACGCGCTCCTCGCGGGCAGCGCCGACCTCATCCTCGCGACCGACGCCTTCCTCTTCCCCGAGGCCGAGGCGGCGGGCTTCGTGGAGCACCTGTACACGTTCAACGGCGGCGTCGGCATCATGTTCAACACCTCGAAGCCGCCGTTCGACGACCCGCGCGCCCGCCAGGCGATCGCCTACGCGCTCGACCGCGACGCCATCTCCGACGCCGCGACCGGCGGCTACCCCTCGGCGCCGCGGACGCTGTTCACCGAGGACTCGCCGCTCTTCTCCGACATCCCGCTCGCGACGCACGACCCCGAGCGCGCGCAGGAGCTGTTCGACGAGCTGGCCGCCGAGGGCAAGCCCCTCGAGTTCGGCTTCGCGATGACCCCCGGGCCGTCGGTGCAGGGCGTGTTCGACGCCATGCAGCCGCAGCTGGCGCAGTACGACAACGTGACCATCACGGCCGACCAGCGCGACGCCTCCGAGGCGGGCGTGCTCGCCACGAAGGGCGACTACGAGATGACGTTCTCGTCGCTCGCCTTCGCCGACCCGGTGGGACGCCTGTGGGGCGCGCTGCACAGCGAGGCGGGACCGTCGAACTACACCCGGTTCAACGACCCGGCCACCGACGCGGCCCTCGACGCCGCGGGCGCGACGACCGACGTCGACGAGCAGCGCGAGCAGTTCGCGATCGTGCAGGAGCGGCTCGCCGAGCTGGTGCCCTACATCCTCGTGCAGCAGTTCCTCAACGGGGCGATCTCGACCGACAAGGTGCAGGGCGTGGAGATGTTCGGGTTCACGACGCCGCACGTGGCAGGCATCTGGCTGCAGCCGTGATGCGTGCGGGGTGCGCCTCGGCCTCGGTCCGGGCGCACCCCGTCCGCACGCCGCTCAAGAGCGCGGAAGGAAGAATGCGATGAGCTCAGAAATGCTCCTGGAGGTTCGTGACCTCCATGCCTACATCGGCTCTCCGCGAGGCGTCGTGAAGGCGGTGGACGGCGCCTCCTTCGAGCTCGGCCTCGGCGAGGCGCTGGGCATCGTCGGCGAGTCGGGCTCGGGCAAGTCGGTGATGGCGCGAGCCATCATGGGACTGATGCCCGCGCGGTCCGACCGCACCGGAGAGGTGCTGTTCCACGGGCGCGACCTGCTCGGCCGCTCCCGCAAGGAGCTGCAGGAGATCTGGGGCAAGCAGATCGCGATGGTGTTCCAGGATCCGGGGCGGTCGCTCAACCCGGTGGTGCGGGTGGATCGTCAGCTGACGGAGGGCATGCGCAAGCATCTCGGCGTCTCGCGGTCGGAGGCGAACTCCCGCGCGCTCGACCTGCTGAAGGAGGTCGGCGTGCCCGATCCCGAGCGGCGCCTGCGCGCGTATCCCCACGAGCTGTCGGGCGGCATGCGGCAGCGCGTGATGATCGCGGTCGCGCTGGCGTGCGAGCCCGAGCTGCTGATCGCGGACGAGCCGACCACCGCGCTCGACGTCACGATCCAGCGGCAGGTGCTCGACCTCCTGCGGCGCGTGCAGCGCGAGCGCAACATGTCGCTCATGCTGATCTCGCACGACCTGCACGTCGTCGCGGGACGCACGGACCGCACGGCCGTGATGTACGCGGGACGACTCGCCGAGGTGGGCGAGAGCCACGAGGTCTTCAACGACCCGCGCCACCAGTACACGGCGGCGCTGCTGGGCGCCACCCCCTCGCTGGAGCACCCGCGCCACGCGCGGCTCACCGTCATCCCGGGCTCGCTGCCCTCGCCGACGGACCCGCCGCCCGGATGCCGGTTCGCCCCCCGCTGCTCCGCCGCCTCCGACGCGTGCGCGGCGGGCCAGCCGACGATGGACAAGATCAAGCGCGACCATGCCGTCGCGTGCCTGCACCCCGTGGGCGCGGCGTCGAACAACGTGAAGGAAGGTGAGGTCGTTGGCCGGTAGCGGAAGCGCGCACTTGCGCGGCGACGAGGCGATCCTCTCGGTCGAGGACCTCGAGGTCGAATACCACACGAAGAACGGCGCGTTCAAAGCCGTCGCCGGCGTCAGCTTCGACCTGCTGAAGGGCGAGACGCTCGGGATCGTCGGCGAGTCGGGATGCGGCAAGTCCACGACGGGCCGCGCCGTGCTGCGCCTCGACCCGATCGCGGGCGGACACGTGCGGTTCCGGGGCGAGTCGATCAAGGACGCCTCGGGCAAGCGCATGCGCGACCTGCGCCGCGAGATGCAGATGATCTTCCAGGACCCCGTGAGCTCGCTCAACCCGCGACGCTCGGTCAAGGAGGTCGTCATGGAGGGGCAGGCGATCGACGGCGTCACGCGCAAGGAGCGCGACGCCCAGGTGCCGGAGCTGCTCAGCCAGGTCGGCCTGCCGAGCGAGCGGTTCGCCGAGATGCTGCCGCGGCAGCTGTCGGGCGGGCAGGCGCAGCGCGTCGCGATCGGGCGCGCGCTCGCGGTCAGGCCCGACCTGCTCATCTGCGACGAGCCGGTGTCGGCGCTCGACGTGTCGGTGCAGGCGCAGATCATCAACCTGCTCGAGGACCTCAAGGAGGCCTACGACCTCACGATCGTGTTCATCGCGCACGACCTCGGCGTCGTGCGGAGCATCAGCGACAACGTGCTCGTGATGTACCTGGGCAAGACGTGCGAGTTCGGCGACGCGGAGCAGGTGTACGAGCGCCCCGCGCACCCCTACACGCGCGGGCTCCTCGACTCCGTGCCGATGCCGGAGGCCGAGGACGGGTTCGCCGGCCCCGCGCTGCAGGGCGACCTCCCGTCGCCCCTGAACCCGCCCTCGGGATGCCGGTTCCGCGCGCGCTGCCCCATCGCGCGCGACGTGTGCGCCCGCGAGGAGCCCGTCATGCGCGAGGTGCGCCCCGGCCAGTTCGCCGCCTGCCACTTCCCGCTCGACTGATCCCCGCCCGGCCGATTCGCCGTTCGGCCGAGCACACTCGACAGACAAGACCGCGCCGGACCACCCGGACGACGAGACCCGGACAACGAAGGAGACAGCGATGTCAGAGACGCTGGAGAAGGACCCGATGGCACCCTGGGTGCGCGAGCTCGCGGCCGCGCACGACGCGGCACGGCACGTCGACGGCGAGAAGTGCCGCGGATCGGTCGCGCTCATCGACGAGGCGGCGCGCCTGCGCGGCACCGCGGCGGTCCGGCTCGGCAAGGCCGTGTCGCTCGAGCGCGTGCTGGAGACCCGGCCGGGCCACGGCGAGTCGCCGATCGAGTTCGAGGTCGAGATCGGCATCTACGGGCGCTCCGTGCACGGCGGCGACGTCGTCAGGTACAACGCGCACGGCACCGGCAAGACGCACCTCGACGGCCTCGGCCACATCGGCGCCGACGCGTCCTGGCACGGCGGCGTGCCGGCATCCTCGTCCGAGACCGACGAGGACACCCTCGTGAACTGGGCCCTGCACGGCATCGCGACGCGGGCCGTGCTGCTCGACGTCGCCGCGGCGCGCGGCGTCGACTGGGTCGCGGCGGGGGAGCCGGTCACCGCCGACGAGCTCGACCGGGCGCTCGCCGCCACGGGCGTCGAGCTCGAGCCCGGCGACGCCCTGCTGATCTACCAGGGACGCGATCGCTTCGAGGCCGCCGGCCACAGCTACCCCAGCGGCGCCACCGCGTTCCCCCGGCCCGGCATCGGCGAGGAGGGCGCGAAGTGGATCGCCTCGAAGGATCCCGGCATCGTGCTGTGGGACTTCCACGACGCCCGCAGCAACCCGCAGGGCTCGCTCGAGGTGCACAGCCTGATCTTCGCCATCGGGCTCTGCCTCGTCGACAACAGCGACCTGTCGCGCGCCGCCATCGCCCTCAAGGAGGCGGGCGCCTCCACGGGGCTGCTCGTCGCGGCGCCGCTCGCGATCTACCGGTCGACCGGCGTGCTGATCAACCCCCTGGTCCTGTACTGAGGCGCCGGGCGGGAGTCGAGGGAGCGGTGATGTCGGAAGATCTGGGACCGGATCCGGTCCTCCCCTGGCTGCGGGACATCGAGGCCGAGCACGTGCGGGCGCGTCACGAGCCCGGCGTGCAGTGCCGCGGCTCGGTCGCGCTGATCGACGAGGCGGCGCGCCTGCGCGGGGCCGCGTCGGTGCGGCTCGGGCGCGCGATCTCGCTCGAGCGCGAGATCGAGACGCGGCCCGACCGGCTCGCGCTGATGGCCGCGGCCGCCGAGCGCGAGAAGCGCCAGTGGCAGGCGCTCGCCGTCGCCGAGCTGCCCGACGGGCACGGCAGCGTCGAGCTCGAGGTGCGCGCGGGCGTGTACGGACGGTCGGCGAGCGCGGGCGACGTGATCACGTACGACGCGCACGGCGTGCACAACACGCACATGGACGGGCTCGCCCACATCGGCGCCGACGCGACCTGGCACGGCCCCATCCCCGTCGAGGCCTCGCAGACCGACGAGGACACGATGGTGAACTGGGCCCAGCACGGCATCGCGACGCGCGGCGTGCTGCTCGACATCCCCGCGGTGCGCGGGGTCGAGTGGGTGACGACGGACGCGCCCGTGACGGCCGACGACCTCGACGCCGCGCTCGCGGCCACGGGCGTCGCGCTCGAGCCCGGCGACGCGCTGATCGTCTACCAGGGCAGGGACCGGTTCGAGGCCGCCGGTCACACCTACCAGCCGGGCGCCGTGCCCGCGCCCCGCCCGGGCATCGGCGAGTCGGGCGCCCGGTGGATCGCGGCGCGGCAGCCGGGTCTGCTGCTGTGGGACTTCCACGACGCCCGCAGCAACCCCCGGCACGCGCTGGAGGTGCACGGCCTGATCCACGCGATCGGGCTCTGCATCATCGACAACTGCCTCCTCGGACCCGCCGCGACGGCGCTCGCCGCCGCCGGCACGGCCACGGGTCAGCTCGTCGCGGCGCCCACCGCGATCCATCGCTCCACCGGCGTCATCATCAACCCCCTGCTCGTCTACTGAGCCGGCCGACACGCGAGCAGCGAGCAGAACGGGCATGGAGAGCGGCGCGCCGGACAGCGCGTCGCCGGCGGTGCGCGACGTCGTCGTGCTGTTCTGCTCGCTCGCGGCGGTGATGCTCCTCGCGTCGCTCAACCAGACGGTCTTCGCGCCGGCGCTGCCCTCGATCGTCGCCGATCTCGACGGCCTCGACGCGATGCCGTGGGTGATCGCCGCCTTCCTGCTCGGCTCGGTCGTGACGATGCCGCTGTACGGCAAGGTGAGCGACGTCTTCGGCCGGCGCCCGCTGCTGCTCGTCGCCATCGGCCTGTTCACCGCCGGGTCCGCGGTCGGCGCGCTGGCGCCGGGCATGGCGTGGCTGATCGCGGGGCGGGCCCTGCAGGGGCTCGGCGCGGGCGGCCTCGTCATCCTCTCCCAGGCCGCGATCGCCGACGTGGTGCCGGCCCGCGAGCGCGGCCGCTACCAGGGCATCATGAGCTCGGTGTTCGCGGTGGCCTCCATCGCGGGCCCGCTCGTCGGCGGCTGGCTCGTCGAGGGCCCCGGGTGGCGCTGGACGTTCTGGATGAACGTGCCGCTCGGAGTGCTCGCGGCCGCCGCCGTCGTGCTCCTGCTGCGCCTGCCGCGGCCCGCCCGGCCGCCGGACGCGCGGGTGGACGTCGCGGGCACGCTGCTGCTCGCCGTCGCGACGACGGCCGTCGCGCTGTTCACGGTGTGGGGCGGCAGCGCCTACGCGTGGGGCTCGCCGCAGATCCTCGCGCTCATCGCGACGGCCGTCGCGGCGGCCGCGGCCCTGGTGCTCGTCGAGCGCCGCGTGCGCGACCCGCTGCTGCCGCCGTGGCTGTTCCGCGAGCGGAACTTCGTGCTGCCGACGTTCGCGGCGCTGTGCCTCGGCGTGGCGATGTTCGGCGTCGTCGGCTATCTGCCGACGTTCCTGCAGCTGTCGCTCGGCTACGGCGCCGCCGAGGCGGGCGCCCTGATGATCCCGATGGCGGCGTGCATGCTCGTCGGCTCGATCGTGTCGGGTCAGATCGTCGCGCGCACCGGCGCGTACCGGTGGTTCCCGATCTGCGGCGGCCTGCTGGTGGCGCTCGGCCTGCTGCTGCTGTCGACGCTGCGGCCGGGCGTCCCGGCCGCGCTCATCTGCGTCTACGAGGGGCTGATCGGCGTCGGGATCGGGTTCAGCCTGGGGCTGCTCGTGCTCATCGTGCAGAACGCCTTCCCGCACGCCGTCGTGGGCACGGCGACCGGCGCGACGAGCCTGTTCCGACAGATCGGGGGGATGCTGGGGATCGCGGTCGTGGGAAGCGTCTTCACGACGCGGGTCGCGATGCTGCTCGCCGAGCGCGGGGAGCGCGACGCGGTCGCCGACGTCTACGGCGACGCGCTCGCGCCGGTGTACGCCGTTCTCGCGCTGCTGGGCGTGGCGGCGAGCGTGGCGTCGTGGTTCGTGCGCCGCGCGCCGCTGGCCGAGACGGTCGGCGGGCGGTGAGCCGGCGTGCCGCCGGGGAGCGCGGCGCCGCGGCCCGGCATCCCGCCCCGGCGTCAGCGCGCGGCCGCGAGCCGGGCGAAGGCGGCGTCGACGTGCGTGCGCGGGGAGATCTCGGGGTTGCCCGCCCACTCGCTCCAGGCGACGTCGTAGGCGGCCATGCCGGCCGCGGCGTACACGTGCGCGCCGAACGGGTCGTGGATGCGCTCGTCGAGGGCGTCCGCCAGCCGCGCGACCATGCCCATGCGCGAGCTCGACAGGCGCACGCGCAGGTTCGGCTCGGAGTGGATGACGGCGATGCGCGCCAGCTGCCGCTGCGGCTCGGCCTCCGCCGCGACGATGGCCGGCTCGAACGCGCAGCGCACGAGGTGCCAGGGGGAGCGCACGTCGGCGGGAAGCTCGCGCAGGGCCGCGGCGTAGTCGGGGCGGCTCGACTCGATCGCGAGCACGACCGCGTCCTCCTTGCTGCCGAGGTGGCGGAAGAACGAGGCGCGGGAGATGCCGACGGCGCGCGCGGCCTCGTCGACGGTCACGGCGTGGAACCCGCGTTCCGCGAAGACCGTGAAGACGGCCTCCGCGAGCTGGATGCGCGACGTCTCGCGGGCCTGTTCGCGGAAGTCGGTGAGCATGTCTCCATCCTAGGACTTGCTGAGACTGCATCTCAAGTGTGAGACTGAGTCTCAAGCGGTGCGCGTGCGCCCGCCCTTCCCGATCTCAACCCTGTTCTTCCCGGTCTCCACAGGAGGTGGACGTGTCTGGTGTGCGGCGTCGTGGGGGAGCGCGTCCGGCGCGTCCCGGTCTGCTCATCGGCGTACTCGCGACGGCGGGGATGTGCGCCTCGTTCATGACGATGATGCTCATCCCCATCCAGGGCGAGCTGCCCGAACTGCTCGGCGCGGCGCGCGAGGACACGGCCTGGGTCATCACGGTGACGCTGCTCGTCTCCGCCATCACCAACCCGATCGCGGGAAAGCTCGGCGACATGTACGGCAAGCGCCGCATCGCGCTGGTGCTGCTCCTGCTGCTCGTGGCGGGCTCGGTCGTCTCGGCGCTCGCCACGAGCGTGTGGCCCCTCGTCGTGGGGCGCGCCCTGCAGGGGAGCGGGATGGGCGTCATCCCGCTCGGCATCTCGATCCTGCGCGACACGCTGCACAAGGACCGGCTCGGCTCGGCGATCGCGCTCGTCAGCGCGACGCTCGGCGTCGGCGGGGCGCTCGGGCTGCCGATCAGCGCCTACGTCGCCGAGCACTTCGACTGGCGCGTGCTGTTCTGGTTCGCGGCCGGGCTCGGCGTCGTGTGCTTCGCGCTCTACGTCTGGATCGTGCCGCCGAGCACGCTGCGCACGGCGGGCCGGTTCGACTTCGTGGGCGCCGTCGGCCTGTCGCTCGGGCTCGTCGGCGTGCTGCTGGCGGTCTCGCGGGGCAGCGACTGGGGCTGGCTCTCGCCGACGACGCTGATCTGCTTCGGCGGCGGCGTCGTGGTGCTGCTCGCATGGGGCTGGTACGAGCTGCGGCGCGACAACCCGCTCGTCGACCTGCGGGTCAGCGCCCGCGGCCCCGTGCTGATGACGAACCTCGCGTCGATCGCGATGGGCTTCGCGCTCTTCTCGTCGAACATCGTGTTCCCCCAGCTGCTCGAGCTGCCGACCGAGCACGGCGGCATGGGGCTGAGCCTGCTCGCCGCGAGCCTCGTGCTCATGCCCGCCGGCCTCGGGATGCTCGTCATGGCTCCCGTGGTCGGCCGCGTCGAGCGCCGCGTGGGGCCCAAGCCGCTCCTCGTCGCGGGGGCCGTCGTGATCGCGCTGACGTACGGCGCGGCGACGCTGCTCGACCTCGGCGTGTGGTCGGTGCTGATCGTCAACACCTCCATCGGCATCGGCATCGGGCTCGGCTACGCGGCGATGCCCGCGCTCGTCATGCGCGCGGTGCCGTCGACCGAGACGGCCGCGAGCAACGGCCTGAACACCCTGATGCGCGGCCTCGGCACGAGCTTCGCGGCGGCCGTCGTCGCCGCCGTGCTCGCCGGGTCGGCGACCGACGTCGGCGGACGCTCGGTGCCGAGCATGGAGGGCTTCCACGTCGCGCTCGTGCTGGGGCTCGTCGCCGCCGTGCTCTGCGCGGTGCTCGCGCTGTTCATCCCGCGGCCCCGCGACGTCGAGGGCGAGCACCCGTCGCTGCCGGAGGGCTCGATCTGAGGTGTGTGGGCCGCGGATTCGATATCTGCGCTCAGAAATCTCGATGGGCGTGGCTTCTCGCGGAGGATTCGGTGAGAAGGGGTGTTGCCTTATTTGAGCGAGAGTGCTTAGATAACCTCACGATCGTGTTCCGATCACATCAATGAGGAGTGAGCCACCATGCCCGAACAGTCAGACGACCTCGACGTGCTCGTGATCGGTGCCGGCGTGAGCGGCATCTACGCGCTCGCGCGCGCCCTGCGCGCGGGCTTCGCCGCGCAGGCGTGGGAGGCCGGCGACGGCGTGGGCGGCGTCTGGTACTGGAACCGCTATCCCGCCGCCCGGTTCGACTCGGAGAGCTACGCGTACGGCTACATCCACTCGAAGGAGCTCTTCGACGAGTGGGAGTGGACCGAGGAGTTCGCGACGCAGCCCGAGATCGAGAGGTACCTCAACTTCGCCGCCGACCGCCTCGGCGTGCGCGAGCACATCCGCACGGGGCGCAAGGTCGTGTCGGCCGTGTACGACGAGGACGCCAACCAGTGGGACGTGCGGGCCGAGAACGGCGACACCGTGCGCGCCCGGTTCGTCATCGCGGCGACCGGCGGCCTGTCGGTCCCGCACTACCCCGAGATCGAGGGCCTCGACGACTTCCGCGGCGAGGCGCACCACACGGGCGCCTGGCCGTCCACCCCGCTCGACTTCACGGGGAAGCGCGTCGCCATCATCGGCAACGGCCCGAGCGGCGCCCAGATCCTGCCGGCGATCGTCGACGTCGTCGCCGCCGTCGACCTGTACCAGCGGACCCCCACCTGGACGACGCCGCTCAACAACAAGCCGCTCACCGAGGAGCGCCGCCGGTGGCTGAGTGACAACTTCGACGCCGTCGCCGAGACGCTGGGCACCTCGCCGTCGGGCTTCCTGCACGACAACCCCGGCAAGCGCTGGGCCGACGACGCGCCCAGCGAGCGGCAGGAGTTCTTCGAGCGGATCTGGCACGCGCCCGGCTTCGGCAAGCTCACGATGAACTACATCGACCTGACGACCGATCGCGAGGCGAACCTCGACTTCTGCGCGTTCGTCGCGAACAAGATCCGCAGCATCGTCAAGGACCCCGACACGGCCGAGCGCCTCATCCCGAAGGACCACCTCTTCGGGGCCAAGCGGCCGCCCTTCGTCGCCGACTACTACGAGTCGTTCAACAAGCCCGCGGCGAGCCTGATCTCCCTCAAGGAGACGCCGATCGTGCGCGTGGACGCCACCGGCATCCAGACGACGGAACGGCACCGCGACTACGACATCATCGTCTACGCGACCGGCTTCGACTTCGGCACCGGCGCCCTGACGCGCATGGGCGTGCGGGGCCGGGAGGGGCTCGACCTCAGCACCGACTGGGAGGACGGACCCTCCGACTTCGGCGGGTTCAGCGCCCACCGGCTGCCGAACTTCTTCTTCCCGGGCGGCCCGCACGGGGCCGGCGGCGGCAACTACCCGCGCTACTCCCAGCGCCAGGTCGACTGGATCGTCGACACCCTGATCCACGCGCGCGACCACGGCTACGACGTCGTCGAGCCGACCCGTGAGCAGGAGGACGCCTGGATGACGATGGTCGAGCTGCTCGCGCCGCGCTCCATCTTCTCGGTCGAGCACAGCCACTACTACGGCGCGAACGTGCAGGGCAAGCCGCGCAAGTTCCTGCTCAACCCCGGCGGCCGGGCGATGCTCGAGGAGATGCTCGCCGAGATGGCGTCCACGGAGGACTACGGCGGCGCCCTGGCGACCGCCGCGACCCGCGTGCAGGCGGCCTGAGCATGGGCGTGGAGGTCGTGGCGCCGGTGCTGGTCGTGATCGGCGTCGGAGGGATGGGCGAGACGATCGCGCGGCGGCTGGCGCCGGGTCATCGGACGGTGCTGGCGGACTTCAACGAAGAGCTGCTGGAGCGGGTCACGGCGGGGATGACCGTCGACGGCTTCGACGTGGAGCCGGTGCGCGTGGACGTGTCCTCGTACGCGTCGGTGCAGGAGGTCGCGGCGCTCGCCGACGGCCTGGGCCCGGTGACGCGGGTCGTGCACACCGCGGGGCTCTCGCCGACGCAGGCGCCGGCCGAGGCCGTGCTGCGGGTGGACCTGGGCGGGGTCGCGTACATGCTCGACGCGTTCGCGCAGGTCGTCGCGCCGGGCGGGGCGGGCGTGGTGATCTCCAGCTCGTCGGGGTATCTGTTCCCGCCGTTCACCGGCGCGCAGGCGCAGCAGATCCGGGAGGCGACGGTGGACACGGTCCTGGACATCCCCTTCCTGACCGCGGAGGCCGTCCCCGATGCCGGCGCGGCGTATGCGATGGCCAAGCAGGCCAACCGGATCCAGGTGCAGCACGCGAGCGGGGCCTGGGGTGCGCGGGGCGCGCGGATCAACAGCGTGAGCCCGGGGATCATCTCCACCGCGATGGGCCGGCAGGAGATGGCCAGCCCCTCGGGGGAGCTGATGCGGGCGATGGTGGAGCGCTCGGGGCTGGGCCGCATCGGCACGCCGAGCGACATCGCCGACGCGGTCACGTTCCTGATGAGCCCGCAGGCCGGGTACGTCACCGGCATCGACCTGCTCGTCGACGGCGGGAGCGTCGCCGCCGTCGCCTCCGGCCGCATCCCCTTCCGCCCGAGCGCCGAGGGGCACTGACCCGGGGCGTTGCCGACGCGCGCTGCGCGATCGTGGGCGGCGGCGCGCGCTGCGCGATCGTGGGCGCTCATGCGCGCCGGCTCGATCGTGGGCGCTCCTGCGCGGCGCGCGCGGGTGCGAGAGGTGGGCGCTCGTCGCCGCCACCGCGCCGCCGAAGCGACCACAAGCGCCCACCAACCGGCCCGCCGCCGAACTGGTGGGCGCTTGTCGTCGGATGGATGCCGCGGATGCGGCGCCAAGCGCCCACGATCGCGCCGGCGCGCGCAGGGCGCCCGGCGGCGTCGGGGGTCAGGAGAGCCAGGAGACGAGGGCGCCGACGGTGATGGCGCCGACCGCGAGGAGCAGCAGGGCCTTCCAGGTCGTCGGCATGACGTTCTGCCCGTCCGGGCTCCAGAACGCGGGGAGCCTGCGCGCGGGCCTCTCCTCGTCGCCGTGCTCGCCGCCCGGCTCCTCGTCCTCGGTCACAGCCCCAGCCTAGATCGCCCCCTCCCCGGCATCCCGCCCCCGCGCACACGCTCCTTCCGCGCCCCGGGCTTCTGTCCATCCCGAGATGGTGGGTTTCTCGCCGACATGGTGCCCACCGTCTCGGCGAGAAACCCACCATCTCGCGAAGATTCTCACCGTCTCGTTGGGAAACCCGCCATCTCGCGGAGGTTCTCACCGTCTCGTTGGGAAACCCGCCGTCTCGCGGAAACACCCACCGTCTCGGCGAGAAGCCCACCGTCTCGGCGGGAGGTGAGGGCCGGGGCACGCCACGTAGAGTGGGACGGATGCCGTGGCGGGAGGTGACGGATGCTGCTCACTCTGACGTACGAGCCCGGCCTGACGGACGAGCCCGGCGGGACCCCTGAGCCCGGCGCGACCTCCCCGCCCGGAGTCGATGCGACGGTGCTGGGGTTTCTCGTGCACAAGCATCCGGCGCGGGTGCAGACGTTCTCGGCGCCGGTCGGCGACATCCACGTGTTCTACCCCGAGGCGACGCCGGAGCGCACCACGGTCGCGGTGCTGCTGGAGGTCGACCCCGTCGGGCTCGTGCGCAACAAGCGGTTCCGCGGCGACGCGGGAGCCCTCGAGCACTACGTCAACGACCGGCCGTATGCCGCATCGAGCATGTTCGCCGTCGCGATCGGCGCGGTGTTCCGCACGGCGATGACGGGCCGCAGCGACAGCCATCCCGAGCTGGCGGCGTCGCCGCTGCCGCTGCGCATCGAGATCCCCGCGGTCTCGACGCGCGGGCCCGACCCCGACCTCGTGCGCCGCCTGTTCGAGCCGTGCGGCTGGCAGGTCGACGAGCGGCGCATCCCGCTCGATCCCGAGCACCCCGAGTGGGGCGACTCGCAGTACAGCTCGGTCACGCTGACGGGTCGCGTGCGGCTCGCGCACGCGCTGCGCCAGCTCTACGTGCTGCTGCCCGTGCTCGACGACGCCAAGCACTACTGGGTCGGCGACGACGAGATCGCCAAGCTCGAGCGCTCGGGCGAGGGCTGGCTCGCCGGGCATCCGGAGCGCGATCTCATCACGCGCCGCTACCTCGTGCACCAGCGGTCGCTGATCGGTCGGCCCGAGGACGAGCCTGCGCGCGAGACGCCCCTGCGCGTGCTGCGCGCCGACGCGGTCGTGGCGGCGCTGAAGGATGCCGGTGCCCGCCGCGTCGTCGACATGGGCTGCGGCCAGGGCGCCCTGCTCTCGCGCCTCGCGAAGGACCGGTCGTTCACCCGGATCGTCGGCGTCGACGTCTCCGTCCGCTCCCTGGAGCAGGCGGCCCGCGTGCTGCGGCTCGACGAGGCGTCCGACGCCGAGCGCGAGCGCATCGCACTGCTGCACGGCTCCGTCGTCTACCGCGACGAGCGCCTCGCCGGCCACGACGCGATGGTGCTCATGGAGGTGATCGAGCACGTCGACCCGTCGCGCCTGGCCGCGCTCGAAGACGCCGTGTTCGCCGGTGTGCACCCGGCATCGGTCGTCGTCACGACGCCCAACGCGGAGTACAACGCGCTCTACCCGCGCCTCGCGAACGGCGCCCTCCGGCACGACGACCACCGCTTCGAGTGGACGCGCGCGCAGTTCCGGGCGTGGGCCGAGGGCGTGGGCGCCCGCCGGGGCTACACGGTCGAGCTCCGCCCGGTCGGTCCCGAGGACGCGACGCTCGGGCCCGCGACGCAGCTCGCCCTGTTCCGTCGGGAGGCCGCCGCATGACCGTGCTCGACGTCCCCGCCCTCTCGCTCGTCGTGCTCGTCGGCACGTCGGGCTCCGGCAAGTCGACCTTCGCGCGAGAGCACTTCGGGCCGTACGAGACGCTGTCGAGCGACGTGTTCCGCGGGCTCGTCGGCGGCGACGAGTCCGATCAGTCGGTGACGGCGGCGGCGTTCGACGCCCTGCTCTACGTCGCCGGCAAGCGACTGGATGCCGGGCTCCTCACCGTCGTCGACGCGACGAGCGTGCAGCCCGCCGCTCGCCGGGCGCTCGTCGACCTCGCGAAGGCGCACGACGTGCTGCCCGTCGCGATCGTCTTCGACCTGCCCGAGGCGCTGTCCATCGCCCGCAACGCGGAGCGCACCGACCGCACCATCCCCGCGAGCGTCGTGAAGCGGCAGGGCGACCAGCTGCGCCGCGGCCTGCGGCACCTCGGCCGGGAGGGCTTCCGCAGGGTGCACGTGCTGCGCACGCCCGACGACGTGGCGTCCGCGACGATCGAGCGCACGAGGCTGCTGAACGATCGCCGCGACGAGCGCGGGCCGTTCGACGTCGTCGGCGACGTGCACGGATGCCGCAGCGAGCTCGAGACGCTGCTGGAACGCCTCGGCTACACGCTCGCCCGCGACGCGCACGGGCGCCCGGTCGACGCCGCGCACCCCGAGGGGCGGCGCGTCGTCTTCGTCGGCGACCTCGTCGACCGCGGGCCCGACGTCGTGGGCGTGCTGCGGCTCGCGATGGGGATGGTCGCCGCGGGCCACGCCCTGGCCGTGCCGGGGAACCACGAGGCCAAGCTGGTGCGCGCGCTGCGCGGCGGCCGGGGCGGCGGCACGGGCGGCAAGGTCACGATCTCGCACGGGCTCGGCGAGACCCTCGCGCAGCTCGCGGGCGAGTCCGAGGAGTTCCGCGAGGAGGTCGCCGCGTTCTGCTACGACCTCGTCTCGCACCTCGTGCTCGACGACGGCCGGCTCGTCGTCGCGCACGCGGGGCTCAAGGAGCAGTACCACGGGCGGGCGTCGGGCCGCGTGCGCGCCTTCGCGCTGTACGGCGAGACGACGGGCGAGACCGACGAGTTCGGGCTGCCCGTGCGCTACCCGTGGGCGCAGGACTACCGCGGCGAGGCCGTCGTGCTCTACGGGCACACGCCCGTGCCGACGGTCGAGTGGGTCAACAACACCGCGTGCCTCGACACCGGCTGCGTGTTCGGCGGGGCGCTGTCGGCCATGCGCTACCCCGAGCGCGAGGTCGTGTCGGTGCCCGCCGAGCGGGTCTGGTACGAGCCGATCAGGCCGCTGGCGGTGGCGGAGGGAGCGCCGCAGCGCGAGCCGGGCGTGCTGAACCTCTCCGACGTGCAGGGCCGGCTGCTCGTCGAGACCGGCATCCACGGCCGGATCGGCGTGCGCGAGGAGCAGTCGGCGGGCGGCCTGGAGACGATGAGCCGCTGGGCGACCGATCCCCGCTGGCTCGTCTACCTGCCGCCGACGATGTCGCCGCCGAACGCGTCGGCGCGGGACGGATACCTCGAGCATCCCGACGAGGCGTTCCGCTCCTTCCGCGAGCAGGGCGTGACCGACGTGATCTGCGAGGAGAAGCACATGGGCTCGCGCGCCGTCGTGCTCGTCTCGCGGAACCCGGGGCGGTTCGGCGCGCCGGAGGGGTGGCGCGGCGTCGTGCACACCCGCACGGGACGGCCGTTCTTCGCGCCCGACGTCGAGGCCGCGTTCCTCGAGCGGATGGATGCCGCGCTCGAGGGCTCCGGCATCTGGGCCGAGCTGGACGCCGACTGGGCCGTGCTCGACGGCGAGATCCTGCCCTGGTCGCTCAAGGCCGGCGACCTCGTGCGCGACCTCTACGCGTCGGTCGCCGCGGCGGGCATCGCGGCGACGACGGCCGCGCGGGATGCGCTCGCGCGCGCCGCGGCATCCGGCATCGACGTGTCGGCGCTGCGGGACCGCACCGACGCGCGGGCCGACAACGTGACGCGGTTCCGCGACGCGTATCGCCGCTACGTCGGACCCGAGGGCGAGGTGCGGTTCGCGCCGTTCCAGGTGCTCGCGGCGGGCGACGCGACGTTCGAGGAGCGCGACCACGGCTGGCACCTCGCACTCGCCGACCGGCTCGTCGCGGCCGCGCCCGACCTGATCGCGCCCACCGCGCGGCTGCGGGTGTCACTGGCGGGCGCCGCGGCCGGGGTGCCCGGCGATGCGGCGGGCGCGGCGGTGGTTGAGGGTGCGGGGACGCGTGCGTCGGGTGCGTCGGGTGCGTCGGTGGTTGAGGGCGCGGCGGTGGGCGCGTCGTCGACCGAGGATGCGGCGGTGGGCGCGTCGTCGACCGAGTGCGTCGGCGAGGCCGCGGCCGTGGAGTGGTGGGAGCGGCTGACCGCGCGCGGCGGCGAGGGCATGGTCGTGAAGCCGTTCGCGGGCCTCGTGCGCACCGAGAAGGGGCTCGCGCAGCCGGGCATCAAGGTGCGCGGGCGCGAGTACCTGCGCATCGTCTACGGGCCCGACTACACGGATGCCGCGAACCTCGTGCGCCTGCGCGACCGCGACACGGGCCGCAAGCGCGCGCTCGCCGCCCGCGAGTACGCCCTGGGCCTGGAGGCGCTGCGCCGGTTCGTCGCGCGCGAGCCCCTGTGGCGCGTGCACGAGGCGGTCTTCGGCGTGCTCGCCCTGGAGTCCGACGCGATCGACCCGCGGCTGTAGTCGGGGCCGCGCCTCATCCGGCCGGAGGCGTCAGGAGCGGCCGGTTGGGTGGCATCCTCGGCCGGATGAGCCGGTGGTGGGGTGAGTGGGGTGATTCATCCGGCCGGACGTGTCGGCATCCGCCGGTCGAGCGGCATCCCGGGACGGATGGATCGCGTCGCGCGAGCCCGCCTCAGCCCGCGCGGTGCTCGTGGATGGCGGATGCCAGGGTCGTGCCGCCCAGCTCCAGGTAGAGCTGACCCTCGGTGACCGAGACCGACAGCGTGTTGCGGCGCGCGAGCGCGGCGGCGACGGCATCCACGAAGCCCGGGTCGAACGAGCGCACGACGATGTCGGCCGCGCGGTGGATCGGCTTGCCCTCCCACGAGGCGATGAGCTTCGCGGGGTCGCGATGCGTGTAGACGGCCGTGCGGTCGGCGAGCTTGCTGCCGAAGTGCAGGCGCTGCGCGTCGGGGGCGCCGACCTCGATCCACGCCGTGACGCGGCCCGTGAGGTCGCGCACGAGCACGGCGGGCTCCTCGGTCGAGGCGATGCCGCCGGCGCCGAACGCGATGCCCTCCTCGTGCTCGAGGCAGTACGCGAGCACGCGGGTCACCATGAAGGCATCCGTCTCGGAGGGATGCCGGGCCGCGCGCAGCGAGAAGTCCTCGTACACGCCGCGATCCACGTCGGCCAGCTGCACATCGAACGTGTGGATCGTCGCGCCTATCGCCATGACTCGCGAGCCTACCGCGCCGGTGCTGCCCTCAGCCTCAGCCCCAGCCCGAGCCCCAGCCCCAGCCCCAGCCCCCTCGCCCTCTCAGCCCCTCAGTCCCTCATTTTCAACCGCGGCAAAGTGCGGGTGCGAGCCAGCGCTACCCGCACTTCGCCGCGGTCGAGCGCCGGCGTCTCCCGACACCCTTGATCCAACCGCGGCAAAGTGTGGATGCCGTGGGCGCGCACCCGCACTTCGCCGCGGTCGGATCACGCCACGGGGTGCCCGCGGGTCGGATCATGCCACGGGGCGTCCGCGCGGGGCTATCGTGGGCGGGTGGGATTCCTGGATGTGCCCGTGCTGCAGAACGACCCTGCGCTCCAGACCACCCCCGTGCGGCTGGAGCCGCTGAGCCGTGGTCATCACGACGACCTGGTCGCGGCCGTGAGCGACGGCGAGCTGTGGCGCGCGTGGTTCACGCACGTGCCGTCGCCCGACGCGATGGCCGCGGCGATCGAGGCGAAGCTCGCGCAGCACCGCGCGGGCACGACCGCGCCGTGGGCGATCGTCGACCCGCGCACCGACCGTGCCGTCGGCATGACGACGTACCTCAACATCGACGCGGCGCACCGGCGCCTCGAGATCGGCTCGACCTGGATCGCCCGTTCGGCGCAGGGCACTGGCATCAACCCCGCCGCGAAGCTGCTCCTGCTGCGGCGCGCGTTCGACGACCTCGGCTGCATCGCGGTCGAGTTCCGCACGCACTGGCACAACCGGCAGTCGCGCGCGGCGATCGCGAAGCTCGGCGCCAAGCAGGACGGCGTGCTGCGCAACCACCGCATCCTCGACAACGGCACGGTGCGCGACACCGTCGTCTTCTCGATCATCGACCGCGAGTGGCCGACCGTGCGGCTCGCGCTCACCGAGCGCCTGCGCGCGTAGTGCGGTGGATGCCGCGGTGCGCGGCATCCGGCGTCGGGCTGCACTGCGGCATCCGCCCGGTCGTGGCATCCGCCCGGTCGTGGCATCCGCCCGGTCGTCGCATCCCGCCCGTCGAGTCGTGGGCGCTTGTCGCCGCCTCGTCCGAGAGGATGCGGCAACAAGCGCCCACTGCTTCCCGAGGGCCGCGGATGCCGGGCAGTGGTGGCCGCCTCGCCCGAGAGGATGCGGCAACGAGCGCCCACTGCTTCTCGGCTCCGCCTGCCGCCTCTCGCCGCGCAGCCCCGCGCCCCCTACGGCAGCGCGATGGCCGGGTCGAGGAACTCGTTCGTCGCGAGGTCGTCGGCGCCGAGTCCGTCGGCGACGGTCACCCCGGCATCCGTCATGAGCGGGGTCACGATCGACAGCACCTCGTCGATGCGGCCGGGGTCGAAGGATCCGAACACGCCGTCGGGTCCGTTCGCGGCGAGGCCGAGGGCGCGCTGCTGCGTCGCGGAGCTGTCGGCGAGCTCGCGCGGGTAGACCCAGCCGTTGTCGTACGCGTCGACGGCCGCGACGATGAGGGCGTTCGTCGCCGCGGGGTCGGCGAAGTAGTCGACCGTCGACTGCTGGACGACGGGGATCAGGGCGCTCAGGCAGTCGGCCTGCGCGGTGACGTCGTCGCTGCGCACCGACAGCGCGACGGCGTAGATCGGGTAGCCGGTGTCGGCGACGAGCTGGTAGCCGACGGGCTTCATCCAGGGCTCGATCGCGTGCTCGTAGACCCACGGCTCGACGGTCGCGAAGCCCTGCTGCGCGTCGGCGCCCTGCGCGGCGACGAAGTTCGCGGGCGTGCCGTCGTACGAGCTGTCGAGCTGGTCGGCGCGCAGGATCCCCGAGCCCACCAGGTAGTCCATGTACGTCGTGCCGCCGAAGTAGCGCACGGTCGCGTCGGTCGCCGCGAGGTCGGCGATCGTCTGCACCTCGGGGTAGGTCCCGGGGTCCCACATGATGATCCACGGCGCCTTCTCGAAGGATGCCAGCACCGCCGTCGTCGGAACCTCGGCGGAGCCCGCGATCGCCTCGTCGGTGTTCACCCAGCCGAGCAGGATGTCGGGATCGAGGTGCATCTGGGCCGGCACGCTGCCGAAGCCGATCGCCGGCCCGCCGGCGCGGATCTCGACGTCGACGCCGGTCCATTCGCCCCGGGCGTAGAGCGGACCGTGCACCGTCTTGGCGGAGGCGTCGATCGTCGCGTCGTCGCCGAGCAGGTGGAACAGGCCGCCCTGCTCGGCCTGCGGGTTCCAGTCGGTCTGGATGACGACGGTGTCGGGGCACACGCCCGACAGGTCGACGGAGCCGATCGTGAGCTCGGGCGGAGCGCCGGTCGCCGCGGGCGTCCCGCCGGCGGGGGAGCAGGCGGCGAGAGCGGATGCCGTGAGGGCGAGCGCGCTCGCCGCGGCGGCGGCGCGGAGGGGTCGTGCGGACATGGGGATCTCCTGTCGGTGTGGGATCGCGGTCGAGGGGGAGGCGCGGGCGGCGTCAGGCGTGGCTGCCGACCCACCAGCTGAGGACGAGGTCGCGCAGGGCCGCGTCGTCGTCGGCGCCGTAGAGGTCGGTGCGCGCGAGCCGCGCGAAGAGGGCCGTGTCGTGCGGGTCGAGGTCGATCTCGAGGCGGTGCAGGCCGACGGGCGTGCGCGGGAACCGCGGCACGTAGCCGGGGTCGCGCGAGAGCGTGCGCTCGGTGCGGATGCGGGGCTGCAGGAAGTCGCGCGGCGTGCGCTGGGTCGCATACTCGCGCAGCGGCGGAACCCGTTCGAGGTCGCTCGCGGCCGCGTCGAAGAGGAGCAGGTCGAGGGGGCGCAGCGCGTAGTTGCTGGTGCTGAAGATGTCGTTGCCGCACACGTTCGGCACGACGAGCAGGTCCATCAGGGCGAGCAGCTCGACGTGGTCGTCGGGCGACGTCTGCTGCCGCACGACCTCGCACGTGCCGTCGGGGTTCACGCGCGTGCCCATGAACAGGTTGAACGAGTCGTGCACGTCGTCGGGCGTGAGCCCGTACTCGCGCTGCGCCTCGGCCTGGATGTCGGCGCAGTTGGTGTGCTCGGCGAAGCCGAACATCGACTCGTACATGTTCGCGCTGCAGCGCGGGAAGAGCGTGTCGTTGAGCCGCGCGGTGTCGGTGAGGACGAGCATCATGGCGCGCTCGCGCGGCGGCGCCGACCACAGCAGGTCGCCCTGGGAGGGATGGATGCCGTGCAGCGTGCGCGTGCGGCCGACGTGCAGCACCTCGCGGTAGTCGTCGAGGCTGAAGGCGTTGAGGTCGGCGCACTGGTTGCCCTCGACCTGGGCGATGCGCAGGATCTGGCCCGCACGCACCTCGACGGCCTTGCCGGTGCCGGGCTCGAGCCGGTGCCGCCAGCGTTCGACGCGGCGGTCGCCTGCGTCGAACGCGACCCGCCGCCGCCAGTCGCGTGCGCGGCCGCGCTCGACGGGCAGCGGACGCCGGACGACGCCGGCGGTGCTCTCGGCGAGCGCGAGCCGGACGAGCGCGGCGACGTCGGCCGCCTCTCCCGCGGCGACCGAGGCGTCGAGCAGCTCTCGCTGCTGGTCGGTCAGGGTGAGCGTGGGCATACGGACGTCCTCTCGTTGGTATACGAAAGAAAGCTATTCGGTATACAGAACGCGGAGATTGCTCGGCGGTAACGCGTGTGTTTCGAGGCGCGGAAGCGGCCTTTCCGCGGCGAAGGGAGGTTTCGGTATACGGTGACTGCGTGGCATCCGATACCGACTCCGTCCCGGATCGTCCTGCCGAGCGCGCCGAGCGCGCGCACCGCGCGCTGCGCGCGGCCATCATCGAGGGCGCGCTCGAGCCCGACACGCGCCTCGGCGAGGAGGCGCTGGCGACGCACTTCGGCGTGAGCCGCACGCTCATCCGCACGGTGCTCGCGCGACTGGTCGACGACGGCCTCGTCGACACCGGCAAGGGCAAGTCGGCGCGCGTCGCGCATCCCACGCTCGACGAGGCGCGCGAGGCGTTCGCCGTGCGGGCGGCGCTGGAGCTCGGCGCGATCCGCGCGCTCGCGGCCGCGTGGACGCCGGACGCCGACGACGCGCTGCGCGCGCACGTGCGCGCCGAGCGTCAGGCGCTCGAGGCGCGCAACGCCAAGGCCTCGGCGCGGCTGGGCGGCGAGTTCCACATCGCGCTCGCCCGCGCCACCGGCAACGCGCTGCTGCTGCGCTACGTCACGGCGGTCGTCTCACGCACGGCGCTCATCCTCACCGTCTACGGCCGCGACATCGACCAGGCCGCATCGATCGACGAGCACGAGCAGCTGATCGGGCTGCTCGCCGAGGGCCGCGTCGACGACGCCCTCGCCCTCGCCGAGCGGCACCTCCTCACCGTCGAGGACGACACGCTCCGCCGCTCCTCGCGGCGCACGAACCGCGACCTCGCCAGCATCCTCACCGACTTCGCCGACCTCCCGGACCTGTAGCGGATCGGGCCGTCTGCCCCGGCCGCCGGACCGACCCGCGGTCCGCCGGCGGCGCACCGCGGCATCCGCCCGTCGGTGGCATCCGATCCGCCCGTCGGTGGCATCCGATCCGCCCGTCGGTGGCACCCGCCCGTCGAATCGTGGGCGCTTGCGGTCGTCTCGGCGGGGCGGATGCCGCAACAACCGCCCACTGTCTCGCGGGGTGTCGGGTTGGTGGGCGCTTGTCGCCGCATCCGGCGCGCGGAACCGGCAACGACTGCCCGCGATCTTGCGGGCCGCGGTCGTGGGCGCTTGCGGTCGTCTCGGCGGGGCGGATGCGGCAACAGCTGCCCGCTGTCTCGCGGCGCGCGGGGATCGTGGGCGCTTGTCGCCGCATCCGCCGGTCGGAGGCGACCACAAGCGCCCACGATCGCTCCCGCACGTGACCCCCGCTACATCGCCGCGTCGGCGACGGCGAGGGCGCGGTCGATGATGTCGAGGCCGCGGCGGAGGTCGTCCTCGGAGATGACGAGCGGCGGGGCGACGTGCACGCGGTTGAAGTGCGTGAACGGCCACAGCCCCTCGCGCTTGCAGGCGGCCGCGAGGTCGAGCATGGGCTGCGCGGCGGGTCCCGACGCGTTGAACGGGACGAGCGGCTCGCGGGTCTCGGCATCCCTGACCAGCTCGATCGCCCAGAACAGGCCGCGTCCGCGCACCTCGCCGACCGACGGATGCGCCGCCGCGATCTCGCGCAGCCGTGGCTCGACGACGCGCGCGCCGAGGTCGCGCACGCGCTCCAGGATGCCGTCGCGACGGAACACCTCGAACGTCGCGACGCCCGGGGCGCACGCGAGCGGGTGCCCCGAGTAGGTGAGCCCGCCGGGGAACGGCGTCTCGTCGAAGTGCGCGGCGATGCGATCGCTGATGACCACCCCGCCGAGGGGCACGTACCCCGAGTTGACGCCCTTCGCGAAGGTGATGAGGTCGGGCACGACGTCGAACGCCTGGAACGCGAACCACTCGCCGATGCGTCCGAAGCCGACCATCACCTCGTCGGCGATGTAGACGATGTCGTACTTGTCGCACAGCGCGCGCACGCCGGGCAGGTAGCCGGGCGGCGGCACGAGCACGCCGTTCGTGCCGACGACGGACTCGAGGATGATCGCGCCGATCGTCGACGCGCCCTCCAGGACGATCGTCTGCTCGAGGTGCTCGAGCGCGCGGGCGGTCTCCTCCTCGGGGGATGTCGCGTGGAACGCCGACCGGTACGCGTAGGGGCCGAAGAAGTGCGCGACCGAGCCGTCGGCGGGCTCGTTCGCCCAGCGCCGGGGCTCGCCCGTGAGCGCGATCGCGGTGGACGTGTTGCCGTGGTAGCTGCGGTAGGCCGACAGCACCTTGCGCTTTCCCGTGACGACGCGGGCCATGCGCACGGCGTTCTCCACGGCATCCGCGCCGCCGTTCGTGAAGAACACCTTCGAGAAGCCGTCGGGCGCGACCTCGGTGACGAGCCGCGCGAGCTCGCCGCGCACGTCGTTCGCGAACGCGGGCTGGATCGTCGCGAGGCGTGCGGCCTGCCGCTGGATCGCCGCGACGAGGTCGGGATGCTGGTGTCCGAGGTTGAGGTTGACGAGCTGCGACGAGAAGTCGAGGTAGCTGTTGCCCGCGTAGTCCCAGAAGGTCGCCCCCTCGCCGCCCGCGACGGGCAGCGGGTCGATCTTCGCCTGCGCGCTCCACGAGTGGAACACGTGGCCGCGGTCGTCGGCGCGCACGCGCGCCTCGGCGGCCGGATCGGGCGTGGGAGCGGGCATGGCGTACCTCCGTCGGTGCAGCGTGTGGCATCCCGAGTGTACGTCGGCGGCTCATCAGCGGCGCTGAAGCATTCGTTGTTGGTCTCGGTCCATTCGTTCGCATATCCTTCTGAAGGCAAGGCTTACCTAATGAAAGGCAGATCATGACTGGACACGTACAGACCGCTGTCTCGGATGCGGCGGTCGACGAGCCGCGAGCCGCGTCGCCGGCCGCGATCACCCCCGCGACCGGCGTCGTCGTGGGACTTCTGCGGATCCTTCTGGGGTGGACGCTGTTCTGGGCCGGGATCGACAAGGTCTTCGGCCTCGGGTTCTCGACGGCGGCCGACGGCGCCGTGACGGGCGGCGCGTCGGCGACGAAGGGATTCCTCACCTACGGCCTCGACACGAGCGCGTGGATCGCCCCGGTGCTGCAGCCCCTGGCGGGCAACATCGTGATCGACGCGCTCTACCTGCTCGTCACGGTCGGCGCGGGGCTGTGCCTCATGCTCGGCGTCGCGGTGCGGCCCGCGGCGGCCGGCGGCGCGCTCTTCTTCGTGCTGCTGTGGCTCGCGGCGTTCCCGCTCGAGTACAACCCCGTCTCCGACCAGCACCTGTTCTGGGCGCTGTCCTGCGTGCTCATGATCGTGATCGATGCGGGCGCGCACCTCGGCCTGGGCAAGGTCTGGGCCCGCACGCCGCTCGTCGAGCGCGTGCCCGCGCTGCGGTAGGCGGCGCACCGGGCATCCTGCGCCCGCGGCTTGTGGGCACTCGTCGCCGTCTCGGGACCCGGGAGGCGGCCGCGAGTGTCCACTGCTTCTCACCGTGCGCGGGTCGTGGGCAGAAGTGGCCGCCTCGCATGTGCCGAGGCGGCCACGACCGCCCACGACTTCTCGCCGGGCCTGCCCTCGCGCGTGCGGTGGGAGGATGGGCTCATGGCTCTCACGCACGTCATCACCGGGGCGGGGTCGGGCATCGGCGCCGCCGTCGCCCGCCGGCTGCACGATCGCGGCGACCGGCTCGTGCTCGTGGCGCGCAGCGCCGAGCGGGCCGCCGACCTCGCGCGCGACCACCCCGGCAGCGTCACGGTCGTCGCCGACCTGGCCGATCCGGCATCCCTCGACGGCGCGCTGGCAGACGTGCCCGAGCGCGTCGACACCGTCATCCACAGCGCCGGGCTCGCCCGGCTCGGCCCCGTCGCCGACCTCGCGCTCGACGACTGGACGAGCCAGCTTGCGATCAACCTCGTCGCGCCCGCCGAGCTCACCCGGCTGCTGCTGCCGCGGGTGCGCGCCGCGCGCGGGCAGATCGTGTTCGTCAACTCCGGCGCCGGCAACTTCGCGCATCCGCACTGGTCGGCCTACGCGGCGACCAAGCACGGCCTGCGGGCGCTCGCCGACGCGTTGCGCGCCGAGGAGTCCGCCCACGGCGTGCGCGTGACGAGCATCTACCCGGGCCGCACGGCGACGCCCATGCAGGCGGCCGTGCACGCGCAGGAGGGCGCCGCCTACGACCCCTCGCGGTTCATCGACCCCGCGTCGGTCGCGACCGCGATCGTCACCGCGATCGACCTTCCCCGGGATGCCGCGATGACCGACGTCTCGGTCAAGCCGGGGCCCCGCTGATGCGGGCGTCCGATCTCGTCGCACAGGCACGCGAGCGGCTGCGCGGCACCCCGCGCGTGGCGCTCGGCGACTGGGCGTCGGCGCGGCGGCTGCTCGGCTTCGGCCGTGCGCCGCGCATCGTGCCGGTCGGCGAGGCGTGGGCGGTCGGCGTGCTGCTGGTCGCCGACGAGCAGCTCTTCGCCGAGGGCGAGGTCGTGCGGGCGCGCGAGGACGCGATCCGCGGATACACCGCCGAGTCGCAGCGCGCCCGCGCCGACCGCGCCGCCGCGGCCTTCCGCGGCGGGTTCCCCGAGGGCGCGTTCGTGCACATCGGCTGGCAGGAGATCGACCTCGACGTCGTCGACGCCGGCGGCCCCTCGGGCCCGCTCTCGGTCGTGGGCGGCGTGCCGCACGTGCGCTGGAGCGCGGCGGGCGGCACGCGTCCCCTCGCCGACTACCTCGACGAGCAGATCGCCCTGCGCAGCGGCGGCGCGCCGGGCGCGTAGCCGCCGCCCGCGGCCAGGGATCGCGCAGGGTCGGCCCGGTACCCTTGAACACCATGACCGAGTCCACGCCCGTGCGCACGACGAGACAGGTGCGCCCCCGTGCAGAGGGGTGGACCCAGCAGAAGGATGCCGAGGGCCGTCCGCTGCTGCAGTTCGCGAGCCCCAAGCGCGGCAAGCCGCCCGTGCACCTCGCCGACCTCACGCCCGAGCAGCGCGTCGAGAAGGTGAAGGAGCTGGGCCTGCCCGGCTTCCGCGCCACGCAGCTGGAGAAGCACTATCTGCAGCACTACACGAGCGACCCCGCGCGGATGACCGACCTGCCGGCATCCGGTCGCGAGGAGCTGGTCGCGGGGATGCTGCCGTCGCTGCTCACGGAGGTGCGCCGCCTCGAGACCGACCGCGGCGACACGATCAAGTTCCTCTGGAAGCTGCACGACGGCGCGCTCGTCGAGTCGGTGCTCATGCGCTACACGGGCCGCATCACGCTGTGCGTGTCGAGCCAGGCCGGATGCGGCATGAACTGCCCGTTCTGCGCGACCGGCCAGGCGGGGCTCACCCGCAACATGTCGGCCGCCGAGATCGTCGAGCAGGTCGTGCGCGCCAACGCCGTCATCGCGGCCGGCGGCCTCGGCGACCCCCGTCGCGTGGGGCACGAGGACGAGCGCGTCTCGAACATCGTCTTCATGGGCATGGGCGAGCCGCTCGCCAACTACGCCCGCGTCATGCAGGCGGTGCGGGTCATGACCGACAAGGCGCACGGCATGGGCATGAGCGCGCGCGGCATCACGGTGTCGACCGTCGGCCTCGTGCCGGCGATCCGCAAGCTCGCCGACGAGGAGATCCCGGTGACGTTCGCGCTCTCGCTGCACGCGCCCGACGACCTGCTGCGCGACGAGCTGATCCCCGTGAACTCGCGCTGGAAGGTGGACGAGGCGCTCGACGCCGCCCGCGCCTACTTCGACAAGACGGGCCGCCGCGTGTCGATCGAGTACGCGCTCATCAAGGACATGAACGACCACGCGTGGCGCGCCGACCTGCTCGCCGAGAAGCTCAACGCGCGCGGACGCGGCTGGGTGCACGTCAACCCGATCCCGCTCAACCCGACGCCCGGCTCGATCTGGACCGCGTCGGAGCGCGACGTGCAGAACGAGTTCGTCCGGCGGCTGTCGGACGCCGGCATCCCCACCACGCTGCGCGACACCCGCGGCAAGGAGATCGACGGCGCCTGCGGCCAGCTGGCCGCGGCCGAGTAGCCCTGGCGGCGGTGGTTGCGCAGCCGCCGCAGGCGGCGTATCGAAACCGAAGCAGCGGACCGTTACAAGGGTTTCGATACGCGCGCTTCGCGCGCTACTCAACCAGCGGGCTGGTCGCGGGGTCTCACACCAGCTCGTGGACGCCGGCGCGGATGCCGAGCACCTCCGCGAGCCGCATCTGCCCGAGGGCGGGGTCCGCGGCGAGGCGCGCGACGAGGGCGCGCAGCAGCATGACCGGGGCGGGATCGCCGGATGCCGCCGTGCCCGACCCTGCCGGCGAGAGCGCCCGGTCGAGCGCGGCGAGCACGGGGCGGCATCCCTCGTCGTGGCACCGTGCGTCGTCGACGGCGAACCATTCCACGATCTCGGTGATGGTCCACTGGTCGTCGAATGGTCCAAGATACGGCTGTTCGGTGTGCTGAGTGTGGTCCATTGCTCCAGAATGAGTGTCCATGAGCAGGGATGACAGGGCCACTTCGCGGCTGGTGGATCACCGAACGGCCACGGTCGCCGCCGAGCGCCTCGGCGAGCGGCTCGGGGCCTGGGCGCGCGGCGACGGCGCGCTCGCCGGCCGGCTCGCGGAGGCGATCGCCCGGCTCGTCGCGACGGGGGAGCTGCGCGCGGGCGACCGGCTGCCCAGCGAGCGCGCGCTCGCGACGGTGGTCGCGGTCTCGCGCGGCACGGTCGTCGCCGCCTACTCGCTGCTCGCGGAGCGCGAGCTCGTCGAGCGCCGGCAGGGCAGCGGCACGCGCGTGGCCGGCGTGCCCGCGCCCGTCGTCGACGGCCGGCGGCGCGCGCAGGGCGAGCGCCTGTTCACGGCCGCGCCCAGCGCGATCGACCTGCTGCGCGCCGTGCCGCGCATCCCCGACGGGGCGGTGCGGATCGTGCGCGGGCACGTGCCGCAGGTCGATCCCGTCGCGCTCGCCGAGACCGATCCCGCGGGCCTGTCGATGCTGCGCGAGCGGATCGCGGCGCTCATGACCGCCGAGGGCACGCCGACGACCCGCGAGCAGGTGCTCGTGACCCACGGCGGCCAGCAGGCGCTCTCCCTGCTCGTCGACGAGCTCGTCTCGCCCGGCGACGTCGTGCTCACCGAGGCCGTCACCTGGCCCGGCATCGCCGACCCCGTGCGGCGCCGCGGCGCGCGCGTGCAGGGCATCGGCATGAACGGCGACGGCATCGACGTCGACGAGCTCGAGGCCGCGATGGCGACGCTGCGCCCCGCGCTCGTCGCGCTCAACCCGCACAACCACAACCCCACGGGCGGCAGCGCGAGCGCCCCCGTGCGGCTGCGCGTCGCCGAGCTCGCGGCGCAGTACGGCATCCCCGTGGTCGAGGACCGCGTGCTCGCGCACGCCTCGTTCGACGGGCCCGCGCCGCCGAGCCTCGCCGGCCTGCGGCCCGACGCGCCGATCCTCGTCGTCGAGTCGGTGTCGAAGTGGTCATGGTCGGGGCTGCGGGTCGGCTGGCTGCGCGCCGACCCCGTGCTCGTGCGCCGCCTGCGCACGCTGCGGCAGTCGGTCGACCAGACCACGAGCATCCCGGCGCAGCTGCTCGCCCTCGACCTGATCGAGCGCGCGCCCGCGCTGCGGCGCGAGGTCGTCGACACGCATCGCGCCGCGTGCCGCACGGCGACGGCCGCGATCGGAGAGCACCTGCCGGGCTGGTCGTTCGTGCCGCCGCGCGGCGGCTTCTCGGTCTGGGCGCGGATGCCGGCCGGCTCCGCCGACGCGTTCATCCGCACGGCCGCGCGGCACGGCGTCGCGGTCGCGGGCGGGCGCGAGTTCATGGCGTCGGAGGCCGCCGACGACCACGTCCGCGTGCCCTACACGGCGCCCGAGGAGACGCTGCGCGAGGGCATCGCGCGCCTCGGCGCGGCCTGGCGCGACTACGCCGCACACCTCGTGCGCTGACGCGCGGCCGCGCGGGTTGACGCGGCGGGAGACTACGCCCACAGCGGACAGCGTGTCGCGTGTCGGAGGTGCGTGGCACCCTTGGTCTCGGTCAATCACACAGGCAGGAGATCCCGTGCTCGGAAAGCTTCTGGTGCGGTATCTGGGAACGTACCGCTGGCTCGTCGTCGGCGTGCTCGTCTTCCAGTTCGCGTCGGCGATGGCATCCCTCTATCTGCCGCGCCTGAACGCCGACATCATCGACAAGGGCGTGGCCCGCGGCGACACCGGGTACATCTGGTCGAACGGCGCGCTCATGCTCGTGATCGCGCTCGGCCAGATCGTCGCGTCGATCATCGCGACCTACTTCGCCGCGCGCGCCGCGATGGGGGCGGGGCGCGACATCCGCCGCGACGTGTACGCGAAGGTCAGCGGCTTCTCCGAGCGCGAGGTGTCGCAGTTCGGCGCCGGCTCGCTGATCACGCGCAACACCAACGACGTGCAGCAGGTGCAGATGCTCGCGATGATGGCCGCGACCATGCTGGTCACGGCCCCGCTGCTCGCGATCGGCGGCGTCATCATGGCGGTGCAGCAGGACGTGGGGCTGAGCTGGCTCATCGCCGTCTCGGTGCCGGTGCTGCTCGTGATCGTCGGCCTCATCATCAGCCGCATGGTGCCGCTGTTCCGCAGCTTCCAGTACAAGCTCGACGCCATCAACCGCATCATGCGCGAGCAGCTCACGGGCGTGCGTGTCGTGCGCGCCTTCGTGCGCGAGCGCATCGAGGAGGAGCGCTTCGCCGTCGCCAACACCGACATCATGGTCGTCGGACGCAAGGTCGGGTCGCTGTTCGTGCTGATGTTCCCGCTCGCGATGCTCGTGCTCAACGTGACCGTGGTGGGCGTCATCTGGTTCGGCGGCATCCAGGTGGATGCCGGGAACGTCGAGATCGGCACCCTGTTCGCCTTCATGCAGTACGTCGGCCAGATCCTCATGGGCGTGCTCATGGCGACGTTCATGACGATCATGATCCCGCGCGCCGCCGTGTCGGCCGACCGCATCGGCGAGGTGCTCGAGACGTCGTCGTCGCTCGTGCGGCCCGCGCAGCCCGTGGCGCGGTTCCCGGAGCGCGGCGCCGTGGCGTTCGAGAACGTCAGCTTCACGTACCCGGGCGCCGAGTCGCCCGTGCTCGACGGCATCGACTTCCGCGCCGAGCCGGGGGAGACCGTCGCGATCGTGGGCTCGACGGGCTCGGGCAAGACGACCCTCGTCTCGCTCATCCCGCGCCTGTTCGACGTCACCGGCGGCGCGGTGCGCGTCGCGGGCGTCGACGTGCGCGAGGCCGACCTCGACCTGCTGTGGAAGGGCATCGGCCTCGTGCCGCAGCGTCCCTTCCTGTTCACGGGCACCGTCGCGTCGAACCTGCGGTTCGGGCGCGAGGAGGCGACGGATGCCGACCTCTGGCACGCCCTCGAGATCGCGCAGGCCAAGGATTTCGTCGCCGAGATGGAGGGCGGTCTCGACGCGCGCATCTCGCAGGGCGGCACGAACGTCTCGGGCGGCCAGCGGCAGCGGCTCGCGATCGCCCGCGCGATCGTGCACCAGCCCGACGTGCTCGTCTTCGACGACTCGTTCTCGGCGCTCGACCTCTCGACCGACGCGAGGCTGAGACAGGCGCTGTGGCGAGAGCTGCCGCACGTGACGAAGATCGTCGTCGCCCAGCGCGTGTCGACGATCGTCGACGCCGACCGCATCGTCGTGCTCGACGACGGCCGCATGGCGGGCGTCGGCACGCACGACGAGCTCGTCGCGTCGAACCAGACCTACCGCGAGATCGTGGAGTCCCAGCTCGGAGTCGACGCATGAGCGCGCCGCAGAAGGAGGAGCGTGGAGCCGTGAGCACGCCGGAGCCCCTGACCGAAGAGGAGCGCGCCGAGCTCGAGCTCGCCGAGCAGGCCCGCCTCGCCTCGGGCGACTGGGACAGCGTCGCGCCCGGCAAGGCCGCCGACTTCAAGGCCAGCTTCTTCCGGATGATCGGCCTGCTGCGCCCGCACGCGTGGGCGTTCGCCTTCGTGTCGCTGCTCGGCGCGATCGGCGTCGTGCTCGCCGTCATCGCGCCCAAGGTGCTCGGCGAGGCCACCAACGTCATCTTCGAGGGCGTCGTCTCGAAGAGTCTCGCGGGCCAGTTCCCGCCCGGCACGACCCAGGCCGAGATCGTCGACGCGCTGCGCGCCGCCGGCCAGGACGAGTTCGCCAACATGATCGCGGCGATGCCGGGCCTCACCCCCGGCGCCGGCGTCGACTTCGAGCGGCTGCGCTGGGTCGTGATCGGCGTGCTGGCGATCTACGTGGCATCCGCTCTGCTCACCTGGATCCAGGGCTACGTCATCAACGTCATCATGGTGCGCACGATGTGGCGCCTGCGCGAGGCCGTCGAGCAGAAGATCAACCGCCTGCCGCTGTCGTACTTCGACAAGGTGCAGCGCGGCGAGCTCATCTCGCGTGTCACCAACGACATCGACAACATCACCCAGACGATGCAGCAGTCCCTCTCGGGCGCCCTCACGGCCGTGCTCACGGTCGTCGGCGTGCTGTTCATGATGTTCTCGATCTCGTGGCAGCTCGCCCTCGTGGCGCTCGTGGCGCTGCCGCTCATGGGCGTGATCTTCGGCGTGATCGGTCCGCGGTCGCAGAAGGCCTTCGGCATCCAGTGGCGCAAGGTCGGCCGGCTGAACGCGCGGGTCGAGGAGTCGTTCTCGGGCCACGCGCTCATGCGCGTGTACGGCCGCGAGCAGGACGCGCACGAGAAGTTCGCAGTCGAGAACGAGGAGCTGTTCCAGGCCTCGTTCAAGGCGCAGTTCCTGTCGGGCATCATCATGCCGGGCATGATGTTCGTCGGCTCGCTCACCTACGTCGGCATCGCCGTGCTCGGCGGGCTCATGGTCGCGAGCGGCAACCTGCGCCTCGGCGACGTGCAGGCCTTCATCCAGTACTCGCAGCAGTTCACGCAGCCGCTGTCGGAGCTGGGCGGCATGGCGGCGGTCGTGCAGTCGGGCACCGCGTCGGCCGAGCGCGTGTTCGAGCTGCTCGACGCCGACGAGCAGGATCCCGACGAAGAGGGGGCGCCCGCGCTCGTCGACGGCCCCGGCGTGATCGAGTTCGAGCACGTCGCGTTCTCGTACGCGCCCGAGCATCCGCTCATCCGGGATCTCTCGTTCCGGGTCGAGCCGGGGCAGACCGTCGCGATCGTCGGCCCGACCGGCGCCGGCAAGACGACGCTCGTCAACCTGCTCATGCGCTTCTACGAGCTCGACGGCGGCCGCATCCTGCTCGACGGGCAGGACACGGCGCGCCTCACGCGCGACGAGGTGCGCTCGCGCACCGGCATGGTGCTGCAGGACCCGTGGCTGTTCGCCGGCACGATCCGCGAGAACATCCGCTACGGCCGCGCCGACGCGACCGACGAGGAGATCCTCGAGGCCGCCATCGCGACCCGCGTCGACCGGTTCGTGCACTCGCTGCCCGACGGCTACGACACGGTGCTCGACGAGGACGCGTCGAACGTCTCGGCGGGCGAGAAGCAGCTCATCACGATCGCCCGCGCGTTCGTCGCGCAGCCTTCGGTGCTGATCCTCGACGAGGCGACGAGCTCGGTCGACACCCGCACCGAGCTGCTGCTGCAGCACGCCATGGCCGCGCTGCGCGAGGGACGCACGTCGTTCGTCATCGCGCACCGCCTCTCCACGATCCGCGACGCCGACCTCATCCTCGTGATGGAGCACGGCGACATCGTCGAGAAGGGCACGCACGACGAGCTCATCGCCGCGCAGGGCGCCTACTGGCGCCTCTACCGCTCGCAGTTCGAGCAGGCCGCGACCGACCTCGACCAGGAGCCCGAGGAGGCCGCCGCCCCGCCGGTGGCCCCGGCGCCCTGACACCGTGCATGCCGCGGCCTGATGTTGCGCGGAACGACGGCGATCCGGGCCGGGGGCGTCCATCCGCGGCTAGCGTGGAGACATGGTCAACTATCGCTATCTCGGCAACAGCGGATTCAAGGTCTCGGAGATCACCTACGGCAACTGGCTCACGCATGCCTCCCAGGTGGAGAACGACGCGGCGATCGCGACGGTGCACAAGGCCCTCGACCTCGGCATCACCTCGTTCGACACCGCCGACGTCTACGCCAACACGGCCGCGGAGGTCGTGCTCGGCGAGGCGCTGAAGGGCCAGCCGCGCGAGCAGCTCGAGATCTTCACCAAGGTCTACTGGCCCATCGGGCGCAAGGGACCCAACGACCAGGGGCTCAGCCGCAAGCACATCTTCGACGGCATCCACGGATCGCTGCGTCGTCTCGGCGTCGACTACGTCGACCTCTACCAGGCGCACCGCTACGACTACGAGACGCCGCTGGAAGAGACCATCCAGGCGTTCGCCGACATCGTGCGGCAGGGCAAAGCGCTCTACATCGGCGTGAGCGAGTGGACTGCCGAGCAGCTGCGGGCCGGGCACGCGCTCGCGAAGGACCTCGGCATCCAGCTCGTGTCGAACCAGCCGCAGTACTCCGCGCTGTGGCGCGTGATCGAGGACAAGGTCGTGCCGACGAGCAAGGAGCTCGGCATCTCGCAGATCGTGTGGTCGCCGCTCGCCCAGGGCGTGCTCACCGGCAAGTACCTGCCCGGCCAGCCCGTGCCCGCGGGATCGCGCGCGACCGACGAGGCCGGCGGTGCCCGCACGATCGCGCGCTTCCTCACCGATGACGTGCTCGCCGCGGTGCAGAAGCTGAAGCCGATCGCCGACGAGGCGGGCCTCACGGTCGCGCAGCTCTCGCTCGCGTGGGTGCTGCACAACCCGAACGTCGCGGCCGCGCTCGTGGGAGCGTCGCGTCCCGAGCAGCTGGACGACACGGTCAAGGCGTCGGGCGTCGTGCTGGATGCCGACGTCAAGGCCGCGATCGACGAGGCCCTCGCTCCCGTCGCGATCACCGACCCCGAGCACACCTACACCACCTCCCCCCAGACCCGCCCCGCCTGAACCCGCCCCGCCTGACCCCGCCCCGCCCCCGCGCGGCTCCCTCCTCCGCCGAGACGGTGCCTTTCTCGCCGAGATGGTGCCTTTCCCGCCGACGTGGTGCCCACCGTCTCGGTGACGAACCCACCGTCTCGCCGAGAATCCCACCATCTCTGCAGCAAGGGAGGGTGCGGTAGTCAGCGGCGGGGTGGGGCGGAGACGTCGAGGCGGTCGTGGGCGCCGCTGAGGGAGGACCAGGCGCTGGCCTTGCCGGCGGCGGCGTGCTGTGAGGCGCGCACGGCGCGCTCGTCGGCCCACTCGTTGAGGGTGTGGCCGCGGTGCCCGCGCACGTGCTCGAGCACGACGTCGGGCAGCCCCGCCGCCCGCCGCGCGTCGCGCGCGGCGATGAGCTGCTCCAGCAGGTCGCGGTTCTTCGTGGGGGAGCCCGTCGAGGTCTTCCAGCCGCGGCGGCGGTGCGCGTCCATCCACGAGGCGTACGTGTCGATCGCGTACTTCGAGTCGGCCTGCACGATGAGGTGCTCGACGTCCGCGTGGTCCTCGATCGCGCGCAGCAGCCCCAGCAGCTCGCCGATGTTGTTGGTGCCCTCCCGCAGCGAGCCCGCGGCCCAGTGGCCGTCCTCGCCCACCCACGCCCAGCCCGTCGGTCCGGGATTGCCCTTGCAGGCGCCGTCGGTGGCCACGGTGTAGGAGGATGCCGTCATTCCTCCCACGCTATCGCGACCAAGCACCCTCGCGAACAGAACCGGCACCCTCGCGAGGACAACTGGCACCCTCGCGAACAGAACCGGCACCCTCGCGAGAACAACTGGCACCCTCGCGGCTGGGGCCGTCGGGCGGCGGCGTATGTATACGCAGAGCGATGAAATCGGCATCCGGCTTGCCTTCATCGCGGTTTATGTATACAGTGGCGAGCAACGAGGTCACGAGGAGGTAACGGATGCGGGCAAGCGACCGTGCCTACCGTGCACTTCTCGACCAGATCCAGTCGGGGGAGCTGCCGCCCGGCACGGTGCTCGGCGAGGTCGAGCAGGCCGCCCGCCTCGGCGTCAGCCGCACGCCCCTGCGCGAGGCCCTCGGCCGTCTCGCCGCCGAGCGGCTCGTCGAGCAGGCCTCGCCCCGCGTCACCGTCGTCGCCGACATCGACGCCGACGACATCCGCGAGCTGTTCGCGGTGCGCCGCGCCCTCGAGGAGACCGCCGCGCGCCTGGCCGCCGCGCACGCCGACCGTGCCGCGTTCGCCGAGGTCGCCGAGCAGTTCGCCGCGGCATCCGTCGAGGGCGACGACGCCCGTGACGCCTACTACGCCCTGATCGAGCGGTTCGACGAGCTCGTCGACGCCGCGGCGTCCAACGACCACCTCGCCGCGGCGCTGCGCACGGTGCGCACGCACCTGGTCCGCGTGCGCCGCCTGGCGCGGTACCATCCCGGCAGACTCGCGACGTCGGTGTCGGAGCACAGGCTGATCGCCTCGGCGATCGCCGCCGGCGACGCCGAGCTGGCCGCACATGCCACCCATGTCCACCTTCACAACGCACTGACCAGCATTCTCGAATCCCTGGAGGCCCGTCCATGACCGTCAACCACCACGTGCGCGTCTACCGCAGCGAAGAGAACCTCGCTCGCGAAGACCAGCTCGCCTACAAGATCGCCGCGGTCGCGGCCGACCCGGTCGAGGTCGAGGCCGACGTCGTCGACATGATCGTCAACCGCGTCATCGACAACGCGTCGGTCGCCGCCGCGTCGCTCACCCGCGCCCCCGTCAGCGCCGCCCGCCAGCAGGCGCTCGACCACCCCGTCTCGATCTCGGGCCACGGCGCGACGATCTTCGGCGTCGCCAACGACCGCCTGACGAGCCCCGAGTGGGCCGCGTGGGCCAACGGCGTGGCCGTGCGCGAGCTCGACTACCACGACACGTTCCTCGCCGCCGAGTACTCGCACCCCGGCGACAACATCCCGGCGATCCTCGCCGTCGCGCAGCACGTCGGCAAGGACGGCGCGGCCCTCGTGCGCGGCCTCGCGACCGGCTACGAGATCCAGATCGACCTCGTGCGCTCGATCTGCCTGCACAAGCACAAGATCGACCACGTCGCCCACCTCGGCCCCTCGGCCGCCGCGGGCATCGGCACGCTGCTCGGCCTCGACGTCGACACGATCTACCAGGCCGTCGGCCAGGCGCTGCACACGACGACCGCCACGCGCCAGTCGCGCAAGGGCGAGATCTCGACCTGGAAGGCGCACGCCCCCGCGTTCGCCGGCAAGATGGCCGTGGAGGCCGTCGACCGCGCCATGCGCGGCGAGACCAGCCCCTCGCCCATCTACGAGGGCGAGGACGGCTTCATCGCCTGGCTGCTCGACGGCAAGGACGCCTCGTACGAGGTTCCGCTGCCCGCACCGGGCGAGGCCAAGCGCGGCATCCTCGACTCCTACACCAAGGAGCACTCGGCCGAGTACCAGGCGCAGGCCTGGATCGACCTGGCCCGCAAGCTGCACAACGAGCGTCCCGACCTCGCCGACCCGGCGAACATCGAGAGCATCGTGCTGCACACGAGCCACCACACGCACTACGTGATCGGCTCGGGCGCGAACGACCCGCAGAAGTACGACCCGACCGCCTCGCGCGAGACGCTCGACCACTCGATCCCCTACATCTTCGCGGTCGCGCTGCAGGACGGCGGCTGGCACCACGTCGACTCGTACACCCCCGAGCGTGCGGGTCGCGAGGACACTGTGGCCCTGTGGCACAAGATCACGACGGCCGAGGATGCCGAGTGGACGCGTCGCTACCACTCGGAGGACCCCAACGAGAAGGCCTTCGGCGGTCGCGTCGAGATCACCCTGGCGAACGGCGAGAAGCTCGTCGACGAGATCGCCGTGGCCGACGCGCACCCGCTGGGCGCCCGCCCGTTCGCTCGCGAGGACTACGTGCGCAAGTTCCGCCTGCTCGCCGAGCCGGTGCTCACGGCCGAGGAGATCGAGCGCTTCCTCGACCTCGCGCAGCGCCTGCCCGAGCTGACCGCCGACGAGGTGCGCGAGCTCAACATCGTCGCGGCCGCCGGCGTGATCGTCAACGCCCCGGCGCCGAAGGGCCTCTTCTGATGCTCTACTCCCAGACCCCTGCCGCTGAGAAGCGGCGGCTGCTGCGGGAGCGTCTCGCGTCGGGGGAGCTCGTGCGCTTCCCCGGCGCGTTCAACCCCCTGTCGGCGCGGCTCATCGAGCGCAAGGGCTTCGAGGGCGTCTACATCTCGGGCGCCGTGCTCGCTGCCGACCTGGGCCTGCCCGACATCGGCCTGACGACGCTCACCGAGGTCGCCGGCCGCGGTCAGCAGATCGCCCGCATGACGGAGCTGCCCGCGATCATCGACGCCGACACGGGCTTCGGCGAGCCGATGAACGTGGCGCGCACGATCCAGACCCTCGAGGACGCCGGCATCGCCGGATGCCACATCGAGGACCAGGTCAACCCGAAGCGCTGCGGTCACCTCGACGGCAAGGCCGTCGTCGACACCGACACGGCGATCAAGCGCATCCGCGCCGCCGTCGACGCGCGTCGCGACCCGAACTTCCTCATCATGGCGCGCACCGACATCCGTGCCGCCGAGGGGCTCGACGCGGCGATCGACCGCGCGAAGGCGCTCGTGGATGCCGGGGCCGACGCCGTCTTCCCCGAGGCGATGCGCGACCTGAGCGAGTTCGAGGCGGTCGCGAAGGCGCTCGACGTGCCGATCCTGGCCAACATGACCGAGTTCGGCAAGAGCGAGCTGTTCACGGTCGACCAGCTGCAGGGCGTGGGCGTGCAGATCGTCATCTGGCCGGTGTCGCTGCTGCGCATCGCGATGGGCGCGGCCGGTCGCGGTCTGGATACGCTGATCGACGAGGGTCACCTCACGAGCAAGCTCGGCGAGATGCAGCACCGCGCCGACCTGTACGACCTCATCGACTACGAGGACTACAACCACTTCGACACGAACGTGTTCAACTTCCAGATCGAGCGATAGGAAGATCATGACCGACACCGAGATCAAGAAGGGCCTCGCCGGCGTCGTCGCCGACTACACGGCCGTCAGCAAGGTCAACCCCGAGACCAACTCGCTGCTCTACCGCGGCTACCCCGTGCAGGAGCTCGCCGCGACGCAGCCGTTCGAGGCGGTCGCCTACCTGCTGTGGAACGGCGAGCTGCCGACCGACGAGCAGCTCGCCGCGCTGCGCGCGGAGGAGCGTGCGCACCGCGCGCTCGCCGACAACGTGAAGGCCGCGATCGACCTGCTGCCGCTCGACGCGCACCCGATGGACGAGGTGCGCACGGCCGTCAGCGTCATCGGCGCGAGCGACACGACGGGCGCGGGCTCCGTGCTCGACGCGGCCGGCAGCCCCGAGGAGAACCTGGCCCGCAGCGTCCGCCTCTACGCGGCGCTGCCGGCGATCGTCGCCTACGGGCAGCGTCGCCGTCGCGGTGAGGAGCTCGTCGCGCCCCGCGACGACCTCGACTACGCGGCGAACTTCCTGTGGATGACGTTCGGCGAGGAGTCCCACGAGGTCGTCGTCGACGCGTTCAACCGCTCGATGATCCTGTACGCCGAGCACTCGTTCAACGCGTCGACGTTCACGGCCCGCGTGATCACCTCGACCCTGAGCGACCTGTACTCGGCGGTCGTGGGCGCCATCGGCGCGCTCAAGGGCCCGCTGCACGGCGGCGCCAACGAGGCCGTGCTGCACATCTTCAACGAGATCGGCTCGGCGGAGAACGTCACGGCGTGGCTCGACGAGGCGCTCGGCGCCAAGCGCAAGATCATGGGCTTCGGTCACCGCGTGTACAAGCGCGGCGACTCGCGCGTGCCCACGATGCACCAGGCGCTGCTGACGCTCATCGAGCACTACGACCGTCCCGACGTGCTCGCCCTGTACGAGGCGCTGGAGGGCGAGTTCGTGGCCCGCAAGGGGATCTACCCGAACCTCGACTACCCGTCGGGCCCGGCGTACGACCTGATCGGCTTCGACATCCTCACGTTCACGCCGCTGTTCATCGCGTCGCGCGTGACGGGCTGGACGGCGCACATCATGGAGCAGACCGCGTCGAACGCGCTCATCCGCCCGCTGTCGGCCTACAACGGCCCCGACGAGCGCCACGTCGAGGGCTACGTGCCCGACGAGGCGGCGCTGGCCGCGGCGCAGCGCGCGGAGGAAGCCGCCGACTGATCGCGAGATCGTCACGAGGGGGTCGGATGCCTGGCATCCGGCCCCCTCGTCCGTCGTCGCGCCCCGCTCCCGGCGGGCTCGGTACGCCGGACCCCGCGCCGCGTCACGCGTGCGCCGGGACCCACGGTCCGCGCGCCGCGGCGACGTGGCTCTGCCGCCGCAGCGCGCTCTGCAGCCGCCGCACCGAGGTGAACCCCGATCGGCGGGCGACGTCGGCCAGGTCGGGCCGCTCGCCGTCGGGCGCGGCGTCGAGCTCCGCGAGCGCGGTCGCGACCCGGCGGCTCTCGAGCGCCTGACGCGGCGTCGTGCCCGCGGCCTGGAAGACCAGGTGCAGGGTCGACTCCGAGACCGACATGCGGTGCCGGAGCGTCTCGACCGAGAACGTCCGGTCGCGGTGGTGCTCGTCGATGAGGCGCAGCGCGTCCACGTACTGGACGGTGCGCGTCGGCGAGAGCCCGTGCGGGATGCCGAGGGCGTCGCTCAGCGCGGCCGCGAGCGTCGCGCTCAGCGCCTCGAGGAACATGTCGGCGCCGAACGGATGGCTCGTGGCGGTCACGTTCGTGATGGCGGTGAGGAGCCGGAAGTAGTGCTCGCTCAGGGTCACCGGCATCGCGAGGCAGCCGGCGAGCAGCGGGCGCAGCGGGACGGGTGGGCGGAGCCGCCATTCCAGCCGGGCCCACAGGTCGCGGTTCTCCGTGCGCACGAGGTCGGGGCCGTCGAGCAGGATGACCTGCCGCGGCCCGAGCGCGTGCTGCCGGCCGCGCGACTGGAGCGTGGCGTCGCCCTCGACCGTGACGATCGCGCGGTACGTGCCGGCCGGCAGCGGCCGGCCGATGAGGTCGCCGCGGGTGGACCAGAGCCGTGCGACCGTCCAGCGCTGCGCCTGGACGAGCTCGACCGACTCCCGCGCCGGGCCGCCGACGCCGGGCCGCCATCCCAGCGTCGCGAGCGAGGGCGTCGCAAGCGCCGCCGTCGCGCGGCGGGGAGCGGATACGGGCATCGTGACATCCAGGCGTGACAGAGCCGTCGGGGGCCGGCGTCCGGATCGGTGCTGAGCACTTCACTGTGCACCCCGGGCGCGCGCGGCGGGGGCCGCCGCGACGGGCGGTGCGGAAAGCTCCATGCATCCGGGGGCAGCTCTTCGAGGTTCCGGTGATCGCGCGGCACCGCCCGGCGCCCTCGGGGCTCAATGATCGGGTGCAGTCCGCACGTCGACAGCTCCGCCGCGGCCGCACGGCCCCGGCGGGCAGAGAGAGATGAGGATCGATGAGCAACGTGGAAGACGCCCAGGAGACCGGCGCCGGCGTCCCGAGACGGACCATCGTGAAGGGCGCTGCCTGGTCGATGCCCGTGATCGCGGCCGCCGTCGCGCTCCCGACCGCCAGCGCCTCCGTCGGCGGGGTCATCGCCTTCGCCGAGCCCGAGTACGTCGCGAGGCCGAACGGCACGTACGTCGTCACGGGCACCGTGAACGTGCAGCCGGGCGCGCCGCTGCCCGCAGACGTCGCCCTGACCTACCCGCCGGGATTCGCCGGCCCGGCCAGCGCGCCGGTGGACGCGCTCGGCGGGTTCACCGTCTCCGGCATCGTCGCCCCGGGCACGGCGACCACCGGCGTCCTGACCGCCTCCGCGCCCGGACTGACCAGCGGCACGACGAGCCTCGTCGTCGAGGTCAACGTCGCCCCGGACCCGGTCGACGGCATCGTGTGGGGCGAGAACCTGGGCAACACGCTCTTCGTCACCGGGGGCGGCGTGCTCAAGTTCGCGACCGTCCCGACGCACCTGAACGGCCCCGGCACCCTGGGCGCCGGCGAGATCGTCGCGATGGCCGGCGGCTACCGCGACCACAACAGCTACCTCATCCGCAGCGACAACACGCTGTGGAGCCACGGCGCCGGCTCGAACGCGACGGCGCCCGGCACGAACGCGACCAACGCCGCGGCCTTCAACTTCAGCGGACTGCTGCATCCCGACGAGAAGCTCGTCGACGTCGCCGGGTTCACCGGCGGCGGGTACGTGCTGACGTCGGCGGGACGCGTCTTCTCGTGGGGCTTCAACTCCGGCACGGGAAGCCTCGGCAACGGCACGTTCGGCCCCGACACCAACGCGCCGAAGCTCGTCTCGTTCCCGAGCGGGGTCTTCGTCACGCAGATCTCCGCGAGCTACACGGGCGGCATCGCGCTCGACTCGACGGGCCAGGTCTGGGCGTGGGGCATCAACGACCAGCAGGACACCGGCACGCAGAGCACCGGCAACGTCAACGTCCCGAAGCCCGTCGTCCACCAGAACGGCACGCCCGTCACGGGGGCGTCGCAGATCCGCGGCCGGTTCAAGGGCGGGATGGCCCTCGTCGGCGACAGGGTGCTCTCGTGGGGGACGAACTCCGGCGGCCAGCTCGGCAACGGCACGACGAGCGGCACCCGCGGCTACGCCGACCACGTGCTGACCAGCGCCGGAACGCCGCTGTCGGGCATCGTGAAGCTGCCGGTGTTCTATCACGAGGCCTACCACGCGGCCGCGCTCGCCGGCGACGGCACGCTCTACACGTGGGGCTACGGCTCGTACAACGTGCACACGCCGGCGAACACCAGCAGCCGGCCGTTCGCGCAGCCGTACGGCGGCACCCTGCCGGCGGGCAGGATCGTCGACGTGTCGCTCTCGTACTACGCCATCCACATCCTCCTCGAGGACGGCACGATCTGGAGCTGGGGCGACAACGACTACAGCGCCGGCGCCGACGGCACCTCGGGCGGCATCAAGAAGGACCCGGTGCGGGCGCTGGTGAACCCGACCACGCCGGTGCAGGCGTCCGGGTTCTTCCCGGCCAGCCACGGCGGCGTGTTCGCGTACGCCTGAGCACTGAGCACTGAGCACACGCGCGAGTGCCCCCGCCGATCGGCGGGGGCACTCGTCTCTTTGCCGGGGGCTCAGAGCTGCATGTAGACGGCCTTCTCGTGCGTGAAGTCGAGGTACCAGTTCATGCCGTTCTCGCGGCCGACACCCGACTGCTTGTAGCCGCCGAAGGGCATGTTCGACGCCAGCGAGAAGTAGGTGTTCACCCACACCGTGCCGGCCCGCAGACCCCGCACGACGCGGCCGGCGCGCTGCACGTCGCTCGTCCACACCGCCGACGCGAGGCCGTACTCGATGTCGTTGGCGATCGCGAGCGCCTCCTCCTCGGTGTCGAAGGGGACGACGGTCGCCACGGGGCCGAAGATCTCCTCCTGCGCGATGCGGAGCTTGTTCGAGGACGCCTCGAAGACCGTCGCCGGCACGAAGTAGCCCTCGCCGGTCGGCGCGCCGCCGGTCGCGGCGATCGCGCCCTCCTCCTTGCCGATCTCCAGGTAGCCCACGACGCGCTCGAACTGCTCCTGCGACGAGAGCGGCCCGAGGGTCGTCTCGGGGTCGAGGGGGTCGCCGAGCTTGAGCTGCTCGGCGGCCTCGGCGAGGCGGCGCACGAACTCGTCCTTGATGCCGCGCTGCACGAGGATGCGCGTGCCGCACACGCAGCCCTGGCCGTTCACGGTCGTGAACGCGGCCAGCGCGTACGGCACGGCGAGGTCGAGGTTGGCGTCGTCGAAGATGATGTTGGGCGACTTGCCGCCCAGCTCAAGCGAGATGCTCTTGACGTTGACGGCGGCGCGCGACATGATCCGCTTGCCGACGGTCGTCGAGCCCGTGAAGGTGATCTTGTCGACGAGCGGGTGGTCGACGAGCGGCTCGCCGGCGGTGGGGCCGTCGCCGGTCACGACGTTCAGCACGCCCGCGGGGATGCCGGCCTCGACGGCCAGCTCGGCGAGACGCACGACCGAGAGGCAGGCCTGCTCGGCGGGCTTGATCACGACGGTGTTGCCGGCGGCGATCGCGGCTCCGGCCTTCCACATGAAGCCGGTCGTCGGCACGTTCCACGGGATGATGACGCCCACGACGCCGAGGGGCTCGCGCAGCGTGAAGTTCAGCACGTTGCTCGCCGACGAGGTGGTCTCGCCCGAGATGTTCGCGAGCGTGCCCGCGAAGTGGCGCAGTGCGCCGATGCCGACGCCCACGAAGGCCTTGGCCGTGGGCAGGATCATGCCCATCTCCGTGCTCTCCAGCTCGGCGAGCTCGTCGGCGTGCGCCTCGGCGATGTCGGCGAAGCGCGTCAGCAGGCGCGAGCGCTCGAACGGGTCCATGCCCGACCAGGCGCCGGCGTCGAACGCGGCACGGGCGGCGCGCACGGCGGCGTCGATGTCGTCGGCGTTGCCCTGGGCGAGGTCGGCGATGCGCTCGATGGTCGACGGATTGATCGCCTCGAAGGTCTCGCCGCTCGCGGGCGGCACGAACTCGCCGTTGATGAAGTGCTTCGGCGTGAACCCCGCGATCCAGTCCTGAGCGGCGGTGGTGGTCAATAGGGTCATTGCGTCCTCCCTTGGACACGTGCGGACAGTCGAGCTGTCGGCGTTGACAGAGGTCTTCCGTTATCTAGTATAAGATATTCCTGACTCTGTGACCACCCCTAAAAACCGGCTCGATCCCGGGAGGTGCGGTGGTAGCGTCTACCTTCAATGCCGACCAGGGGTGAGTGCCGGCGAAGAGGAGAGTGACGTGGCCGAGAGCGAGCCGACGGTGCCGCGGGGGGCGCTTCCGACGAACACGGCGCGACGGATCATGCGTGACTTCGCCGAGCGCGGGCTCCAGCCGGGCGACACGCTCTCGGACGAGGCCACGCTGCTGAAGCGGTACGGCGTGTCGCGGGGGACCTTCCGCGAGGCCCTGCGCCTGCTGAGCTTCCTCGGCGCGATCACCGTCAAGAACGGGCGGCAGGGCGGCGCGCGCCTCGCCGTTCCCGACCCGAAGGTGGTGGGCAGCGCGCTGGGGCTCGTGATCCAGTTCGACGGCGCGACGCTCGACACCGTGCTCGAGGCGAGGCTCGCGCTCGATCCCGCGGTCGCCTCGCTCGCGGCGATCAACCGCGACGACGACGACGTCGCGGCGCTCTGGGGCACCGTCGAGGGCCTGCGCGCGACGAGGGACGCCCGTGGCCCCGCCTTCGCGCGGCACGCCATCGACTACTCGCTCGCGATGGCGCGCGCGACGCACAACTCGGTGTTCTCGACCATCATGCCGTCGCTCGTCGCGATGACCTCGACGGTGCGCTGGCGGTATCCCAGGGGGCTCAAGGGACCGCTCGCCGAACAGGTGGCAGCGGTCGTCGAGGCGGTCGACCGCGGCGAGCCCGCGGCGGCGTCGACCGCGGCCGAGAGGATGCAGCGCGGCCTCATGGAGGCCATGCGCGAGAGCCATCCCGAAGACCTGGAGAAGCCCATCCTCTGGTACGTGCTCGACGAGCAGCTCTCGCAGGGCATCGACGCGCTGGCCCCGTCGATGGAGCAGGGGCCGGCGGAGCAGGACCGGGGCGACACCGCCGTCGCGTGATCCGCGTCCCGGTCGCGCGCCCCGCTGCGGCGCCGCTTGACCGCTCGCGCGGAAAATAGGATACTTGTTCCCGCGCGGCTCGCGGAGGAGCTGGAGCCACCCGCTCTGCCGACCCGCGTACCGGATGAGCGGAGAGAGCGCATGGCACCGAGACTGGGCGGCAAGGTCGCGATCGTCACGGGCGCGGCGCGGGGCATCGGCCTCGCGATCGCGCGGAGGCTGCACGACGACGGCGCGCGCGTCGCGATCGCCGACCTCGACCTCGACGCGGCGCAGCGGGCGGCGCGCGAGCTGGGGGAGCCGGCCCGCGGATACGAGGCCGACGTCACGTCGCAGGAGGCCGTCGATCGCCTCGTCGCCGACGTCGTCGCCGACCTCGGCGGCGTCGACGTCCTCGTCAACAACGCGGGCTGGGACCGCGTGACGCCCTTCCTCGACAGCGATCCCGCCGATTGGGACCGCATCGTCGCGATCAACCTCTACGGGGTGTTCCACACGACGCGCGCGGTGCTGCCGCGCTTCATCGACCAGGGCGGCGGCGCGATCGTGAACATCGCCTCCGACGCGGGGCGCGTGGGCTCCTCGGGCGAGGCGGTCTACTCGGCGACCAAGGGCGGCATCATCGCGTTCACCAAGACGATCGCGCGCGAGCACGCGCGCCACGGCATCCGGGTCAACTCCGTCTGCCCGGGGCCGACCGACACGGCGCTGTTCGCCTCGATCGGCGGCGACGGCCTGCGCGACGCGCTGGCGCGCGCCGTGCCGATGAAGCGCATCGGCGTGCCGGAGGACATCGCCGGCGGCGTGGCGTACCTCGCCTCCGACGACGCGGGCTACGTCACGGGGCAGACGCTGAGCATCAGCGGCGGCCTGACCATGAGCTGATCGCCGCGGCGCGCGGCACGGCATCCGTTCTCAACGACGAGGAGACGACAGTATGGGCGATTTCACGCCACCCGCGACGACGTCGCGGCTGCAGACGACGGTGACGAGCGCGTTCGCCGCGGCCTACGCGCGCTTCGCCGCGCACGTCGCGATCGAGAGCGAGACCGGGGAGACCCTCACGTACGCGGAGCTCGGCGACCGGGCGCGGCGCATCGCGGGCGGCCTCGCCGCGCTCGGCGTGCAGAAGGGCGACCGCGTCGTGATCGTCACGAAGAACCGGCCCGAGGCGATCGTGCTCGACCACGCGTCGGCGGCCGGCGGCTTCGGCCGGGTCGCGCTGAGCTTCCGGCTGCACCCGCGCGAGATCGCCGACGCCGCGCTCGACTGCACGGCCGCCGTCGCGTTCGTCGAGGGCGACTACGAGGAGGCCGTCGCCGAGGCGTTCGCCGCCGCGGGCGTCGCGACGCGGATCATCGCGATCGACGAGTCGCGCACGGCCGCGATCGGCTATGCCGACCTGCTGCGCTCCGAGCCGATCGTCTCGCCCGAGGTCGACCCCGAGGACATCGCCCAGCTCTCGTACACGTCGGGAACGACGGGCAGGCCGAAGGGCGTCATCCTCTCGCACCGCAGCCTCATGGCGTGCGCGCGCAACCTCATGGTCGAGCTCGACCGGCTCGAGACGAGCGACGTGGTCCTGCACGTCGCGCCGCTCACCCACCTGTCGGGGTACCTCTCCGTGCCGCTCATGATGCGGGGCACGCGGCAGATCCCCGTGGCCGCCTTCGACCCGGTCGAGACCCTGCGGCTCATCGAGGAGCGCGGCGTCACGATCCTGCCCGCGGTCCCCACGATGCTGAACCTGCTGCTGCCCGCGCTCGACGCCGGCGACCACGACACGTCGAGCCTGCACACCGTGGTCTACGGCGGCTCGGCGATCGCGCCCGCGCGGCTGCAGAAGCTCGGGCAGCATCTCGGCGACGTCTTCCTGCAGGTCTACGGCCTCACCGAGGTGCCGTTCCCGCTCGTCTCGCTGTCGAAGGAGGAGCACCGCTTCGATCCCGACCAGCCGCCGCCCGCGCGGCTCGCCGCGGCGGGCCGCGTCACGCCGTTCGTGCAGATCAGGCTCGTGGACGACGACGGAGACGACGTCGCCGAGGGCGAGTCGGGCGAGATCTGGGTGCGCGCCGACACCATGATGAGCGGGTACTGGGGCAATCCCGAGGGCACGAGCGAGCTCCTCCGGCCCGGCGGCTGGGCGGCGACCGGCGACGTCGCCCGCATCGAGGACGGCTACCTGTACATCGTCGACCGCAAGAAGGACATGATCGTCTCGGGCGGCTTCAACATCTATCCCGCGGAGATCGAGTCGGTGCTCTACGGCATCGAGGGCGTGCGCGAGGTCGCCGTCGTCGGATCGCCGAGCGTCCAGTGGGGCGAGACCGTGAAGGCGTTCCTGTCGCTGCACCCGGGCGCCGAGGTGACCGTGGCGCAGGTCGAGGACGTCTGCGCGCGTCTCATCGCGCCGTACAAGCGCCCGCGCCTCGTCGAGATCATCGACGAGATCCCGAAGGCGTCGACCGGGAAGATCCAGCGCCGGGTGCTGCGAGACCGAGAGTGGGCGAACGCCCCCCGAAAGATTGGCGAGTAGATGCCGCAGGCAGAGACGCACTGGACCGACACGTCCCCGCGATCGGAGGTCGACGACTTCGCGGGCCGGCTGCGCGAGGCGCTCGCATCGGGGCACGTCCCCGTGCTCGTGGCGCTGCTGAGCCAGCTGACGGGCGACCCCCGCTGGCGCGAGGAGCGGTTCCGTCCGACGCGCACGCGCGGCATGGACGACCACCGCGACGGCGGCCTGCCCGAGGACGTGCAGCGCGAGATCCGGGATGCCGCGTACGAGCTCACGCTGGGCTGGGGGCCCGATAGCGTCGTGCGCCCGCTCGGCGACGACGAGCTGACGGAGCTGGCGACCTTCGCGTTCGGCGAGGAGGTGTTCCCCGAGTACGGCGGGTTCATCCAGGAGATCCTCGACGCGCGGGTGGGCCGCGACGCGCGCCCCTACTTCGCGCGGCGCGGGCCGCGCGTGACGACCGACAAGCGCGTGCTCATCATCGGCGGCGGCCCCTCGGGCCTGCTCTCGTCGATCCGCCTGCAGGCCATGGGCATCGACCACGTCCTGCTGGAGAAGGAGCCCGAGTTCGGCGGCGCGTGGGAGAACAACTCGTATCCGGGATGCGGCGTCGACACCCCGAGCTTCCTCTACTCGTACAGCTTCTTCGACTACGCGTGGCGCACGCACTACGGCAAGCGCGACGAGGTGCGGCGGTACTTCATCGACGTGGCCCGCGCGAACGGCGTGCAGGAGCACACCCGGTTCGGCACCGAGGTCACCGACATGGTGTGGGTCGAGGATGCCGGGACCTGGCGCGTCACGGCGCGCTGCGCCGGCGAGGTCGTGACCTATGAGGCCGAGATCGTGCTCGTGGGCGCGGGCCAGCTGGCGCGCCCGAGGCTCCCCGACCTGCCGGGCATGGACACGTTCGAGGGCGTGCTGACCCACTCCGCCGAGTGGCCGGACGACCTGGACGTCACGGGCAAGCGCGTCGCGCTGATCGGCGCGGGGGCGAGCGCGATGCAGATCGGCCCGGCGATCGTCGACCGGGTGGCGGAGCTGATCCTCGTGCAGCGGTCGAAGCAGTGGGTCGCGCCCTGCCCGAACTACTTCGACGCGTTCGACGAGGCCGAGCACTTCCTGATGGCGCACGTCCCGCTCTACCTGCAGTGGTACCGGGCGCGGCTGAACTGGGTGTACAACGACCGGGTGCACGAGAGCCTGCAGATCGATCCCGACTGGACCGAGCCGGCCGAGTCGATCAACGCGATCAACGCGGGACACCGCCGGCACTACATCCGGTACATCCGCGAGAAGCTCGCGGGGCACCCCGACGTCATCGAGCGCTCGATCCCCGAGTACCCGCCGTTCGGCAAGCGGATGCTGCTCGACAACGGCTGGTACGACATGCTCATCGCCCCGCACACGACGTTCCTGTCGACGGGCGTCGCCGAGGTCACGCCGCGCGGGTTCATCGACACGGACGGCGTCGAGCACGAGTGCGAGGTGCTCGTCTTCGCGACGGGGTTCCACGTCGCGCGGTTCCTGCACCCGATGACCGTCGTCGGCCGCGACGGCAGGGACACGGTGCAGACCTGGGGCGAGGACGACTCACGCGTCTACCTGGGCCTGACCGCGCCGAACTTCCCGAACATGTTCTTCCTCGGCGGGCCGGCGACGCTGCTCGGCCACGGCGGCAGCTTCATCGGCATCGCCGAGATGCAGGTCGACTACGTGATGAGGCTGATCGCCGAGATGGCCGAGCGCGATCTGAAGAGCATCGCGTGCCGCGAGGACGTGTGCGAGGACTACAACCGGGCCCTCGACGAGGCGCACGGCCGCATGGTGTGGACGCACAGGGGGATGCAGAACTGGTACCGCAATCCCCAGGGCCGCGTGCTCGCGGTGATCCCGTGGCGCATCGCCGACTACCGCAACATGCTGCGCGCCTCCGACCTCGGCGACTACGTCGTCGTCCCCGCCACCGCCCCCGCCACGGCCATCGAAGGAGATGCGGCATGACCACCGAGAGCACGACCGACGAGCTGCGCCGACGCCTGCAGCGGCTGGAGGACAAGGACGCGATCCGCGACGCGATGTCGCTGTATGCGCGGGCCGTCGACCGGCTCGACTCCGAGGCGCTGCGCGAGGTCTACCATCCCGACGCGATCGACGACCACGCCGACTATCGCGGCGATCTCGAGGGGCTCATCGACTTCATCCGCGAGCGCACCGCGAGCCCGCCGCAGATCATGCACTTCCTCGGCCAGAGCTGCATCGAGTTCGCGGACGACGTCACGGCGCTCGTCGAGACCTACTTCATGACCGCGCACACGCTCGGCGACGAGGCCGCGCGCGCGTTCGGCGCCGAGGTCGAGGACGGGCAGTCGCTGCAGCTGAACGCGTGGGGCCGCTACGTCGATCGCTTCGAGAAGCGCGACGGCATGTGGAAGATCGCGCAGCGCACCGTCATCTACGAGGCGCGGCGCGTGACGACGGCGGGCCTGCTCGGTCTCAAGGACGAGTGGGAGCACCTGCGGCGCGACAGCGACGACCTCGTCTACCGGCGCCGCCGGGAGCTGGGCATCGCCTGACCGGAAGCGAGGTCGTCACGTGGACGGGGAGGGCTTCGGCGTCGTCGGCGACACCCTGACGAGCCACCTGCCGTGGGCGATCGAGGCCGACGGCCTCGCCGGCCTTGGCGAGGGGACGTCGCGCACGCGATGCCTCGGCGACCTGCGGCTCGTGACCGCGCGCTTCGGGCCGGGACGCTTCCACCGGCGCTCGCGGGAGCTCGCGATGACCGACGGCGAGTACGTCGGCGTGGTGCTCGTGCGCGACGGGACGGAGCTCGTCGGGCAGGGCGATCGCCAGGTCAGCGTGTCGGGCGGCGCCGCGCTCGCGTGGGACAGCGTGCGCGGGGCCGAGTGCCGCATCCCCGCGCCGGTCGCCAAGCACGTCGTGCTCGTGCCGCGCAGCCGGTTCCTCGGCGTCGCCCCGCGTCCCGAGGCGATCACGATGCGGCCGATCGCCGCGTCGTCCGCCACGCGTCTGCTCGGCTCCCTGCTCGACGGCGCCGCGGAGGGGCCGGGCCTCGACGCGCACACGGCGGCCGCGACCGGGGGCGCGGTCGTCGAGCTCCTGCGCGCGGTCTGCGCGCAGGAGCTGCCGGTGCCGGCGTCGTGGGAGGACTCGGCGCTGCTGCTGTTCGCGCGGCGCCACATCCAGGAGAACCTCTCCGACACGCAGCTCGACCCCGCGCGCATCGCGCGCGTGCTCGGGGTCTCGAGGCGGCGGCTCTACGAGGTGTTCTCGAGCACGGGCGAGCCCGTCGCCGCCTGCATCCGGCGCCTGCGGCTGAGCCGGGCGCACCAGGAGGTGTCGCGCTGTCCTCCCGTCAAGCAGATCGCCGAGATCGCGCGCGAGGTGGGGTTCACCGATCCCGCGCACTTCGCGCGCAGCTTCCGCGTCGCGTACGGGGAGAGCCCGCGCGACCTGCGGCAGCGCCTCGGCTCCGCGGCCTGAGCGGAGGCGGCCGTCCGTGCCGAGCGGGCCGGCGCCGGCGGAACGGAGTGCACAGGACCGCGCACGGATCGGCAAGTGCGACGCTCCAAAAATATGGTGTACTACTTAAAACCCGGACCGCACGGCGATGTGCGACGCGGGCGCCCAGAGTTCAAGGAGGAATTCACGTCATGGCTGTACACACGATCGTCGTCGGGGCAGGAAGCGCGGGCGGCGCGCTCGCCGCCCGGCTCACGGAAGACCCGAACCAGCGCGTCACCCTCATCGAGGCCGGCCCCGACTACGCGACGCTCGACGAGACGCCCGATGACATCCGCAACGCGGACGCCGTCAGCACGAGCGTGCACGACTGGGGCATCCGGTCGTTCTTCGTCGAGCCCCCCGAGTCGCGCGAGCCGCAGATCTACGCCCGCGGCCGGGTCGTCGGCGGATGCTCGTCGGTGAACGCCGCGATCGCGCACCGCGGCACGCCCGCCGACGCGCAGCGCTGGGTCGACGCCGGGCTCGACGAGTGGAACTGGGACAAGGTGCTCCACTACTACAAGAAGCTCGAGACCGACCTCGACTACGGGGCGGGCGACTACCACGGCGGCGACGGCCCCGTTCCGATCAAGCGCGTGTCGAAGGACGAGTGGCCGCCCGCGACGCACGCGATGCAGGCCGCGGCGATCGCGGCGGGCTTCCCCGAGCTCGAGGACTTCAACGTGCCGGGCGCGAACGGCTTCGCGGCGTCGGCGCGCAACGTGCGCGACGGCAACGTGCGCGCGGGCACGCTCGTCTCCTACCTGCAGCCGGCGCGAGGCCGCGAGAACCTCACGATCCTCGCCGACACCTTCGTGCAGCGCGTCGTCTTCGAGGACGGCCGCGCCGTCGGCGTCGAGGTGCTGCGCGGCGACGGCGTCGAGCGCATCGACGCCGACCGCGTCGTGCTCTCGGCCGGCTTCGTGCAGAGCCCGCAGATCCTCACCCTCTCGGGCATCGGGCCCGCCGAGACGCTGAGCGCCCTGGGCATCGAGCCCGTGGTCGTCAACGAGAACGTCGGGCGGAACATGAAGGACCACCCGATCGTGCCGGTCGTCGGCCTCATCGGCCAGACCGAGCACCACGGCCTGCGCGCGGAGCTGAAGTGGACGACGCCGCGGGGCGCGGAGATCGGCATCGTCAACGACGCCTACCTGTTCTCGGTGACGATGGAGCCCGAGTCGCTGGGCTTCTCGGTGGGCGCCGAGGCCGAGCCGTTCACGCTGCTCAGCATCCTCGCGCAGCCGACGTCGGTCGGCTGGCTCACGGTCGTCTCGGACGACGTGCGCGTGCAGCCCGAGATCCACTCGAACTTCCTGGGCACCGAGGACGACATGGTCCGCATGATGCAGCAGGTGCGGTTCGCGTACCGGGTCGCGACGACCGAGCCGATGGCGAGCGAGCTGCAGTCGGTCATCATGCCCACAGAGGAGGTCGTGAACGACGACGACGCCCTGCGCGAATGGCTGCGCCAGACCCTCGCGACGGGGTTCCACGGCACCTCGACGTGCCGCATGGGCCACGACGCGAGCACGTCGGTCGTGTCGCAGCGGCTCGCCGTGCACGGCGTCGAGAACCTGTACGTCGCGGACTGCTCGGCCCTGCGCGACATCACGAGCGCCGCGACCAACCTCACCGGCATCCTGATCGGCGAGCGCATGGCCGACTGGCTGCTCGACCGGGCCTGAGCCGCGCACCCCGTCATCCACCCCCCCTCAAGGAAGAGAACCATGGTCTACCAGCTCACCGCGCTCTACCATCACCCCGACGACGTCGCAGCGTTCGAGAAGCACTACACCGAGACGCACGTGCCGCTCACGCTCGCGCTCCCCGGCATCCGCTCCCTCGACGTGCAGCGTCTCGGCCCGGGCCTCGACGGCTCCGAGCCCGCCTACCACCAGGTGGTGACCCTCACCTTCGACTCCGCGGAGGCGGTCGCCCAGGCCCTGGCCACCCCCGCCGGCGAGACCGTGCTCGCCGACATCCCGAACGCGGCTCCGAACGGCGTGGAGATCCTCGCCGGCGAGGTGCGAAGCCACCTCTAGGAGACGTCATCCGCCTCTTCGGTGGGCTGTGCCGGTCGTGGTGCCCGGCGCAGCCCACCGCTGTCCTGTCCCCGCGCGGGTCAGAGCACGGCGACGGCCTTGCCCTGGATCCTCGCCTCGCCGAGGAGGTCGAGCGCGCGGGGGATCTCGTCGAAGGCGAACGTCTGCCGGATGTGCGGACGCAGCCATCCCTCCTCGGCGAGACGGTCGAGGGTCACCGCGAGCCGGGGGAGCAGGGCGGGGTCGACGTCGAGGAAGGCGCCGAACGCCACGCCGACGACGCTGACGTTGCGCAGCAGGAGGCGGTTGACCTTGATGCTGGGGATGTCGCCGGCCGCGAAGCCGATGACGAGAAGACGTCCCTCGGGCGCCAGCGTGCGCACGGCCTCGCCGAAGATCCAGTCGCCCAGCGGGTCGACGACCACGTCGACGCCGCGCGACCCCGTGAGCTCGGCGACCCTGGACGAGAAGCCCTCCTCCAGCACGATGGCGTGCTCGGCCCCCGCCTCGAGGGCCGTCTCGCGCTGCGCGTCGTTCTGCACGCCCGCGATGACGCCGGCGCCGAGGCCGCGCGCGATCTGGATCGCCGCGGTGCCGATGCCGCCGCCGGCGCCCAGCACGAGCACGCGCTCGCCCGCCTCGAGCCTCCCGCGGTTCTGCAAGGCGAAGAGGGCCGTCGCGTAGTTGACGCCGACGGCGGCCGCCTGCTCCTGGGTCAGCGCCGCCGGCGTGGGCGCGACCGCCTTGAGCGGTGCGACCGCGTACTCGGCGAAGCCGCCGTTCCAGACGAAGGCGAACGCGCGGTCGCCCGCCTTCCAGCCCGATGCGACGGGGGCCGACTCGATGCGCCCGGCGATCTCGCACCCGGGGATCATCGGCAGCTCGGGCTTGAGCTGGTACTGGCCGCGCGTGAGGAGGAGGTCGGGGTAGTTGATGCCGATCGCGTCGACCTTGAGCAGCACCTCGTCGTCCGCGGGCACGGGAACCGGCGCCTCGGCGAGTCGCAGCCCGCTGGGGCCTTCGTACGCGTGCAGCTCCAGGGCTCTCATCTCGACTCCGTTCCGGGGTGTGTCGCTCGGACGCGAGGCGCCCAGAGTTCAGATGACCGAACAAGCGATCGGTCTGGAGGAGAATGTAGCGCGGGCGAGGGTGCACCGCAAGCGGTCGCGGCCGGCGCCTCGCCGCAAGCGTTACAAAAAAGTGTCTTGACCGAATGCTCGCTCGGTACGTGCAATCCTTACCGCCTTTGCAAGCGCGGAGGGGCGGATGCCTCCGGAATCACCGTGATTTACGGAATATAGAGTGCACTTGACACCGACCCATTTCAATGTCATCGTGGTTCAAGCCGAACGATCGGTCGGCAAAGTTCAAGAGCAGCGTGGCCATGAACGTCCGAGAACGGTCACGCGCTCACAGTCGCTGATGGGAGCTGCGTGTGGAGACTGAGGCACGGCATCTCGCCCGCGGGGGAGAACGCGCGGGCGACGCGCCGTCGGGTCCGGCCGCGACCCGCGGCCCGCTTCTCGAGGTCGCCGACCTTCACATCACCTACACGGGCAAGGACGGCCGGCAGGTGCACGCCGTGCGCGGCGTCGACCTGACGATCCGGCCCGGCGAGGTCGTGGGACTGCTCGGCGAGTCGGGTTCGGGCAAGTCGAGCATGGGGCGCGCGATCGCCGGATTCGAGAAGCCCTCCGCGGGGACGATCGCGATCAACGGCGTGCCGTCGGCCGGAAGCCGGCGTCAGGTCGGCCGCGCCGGCGTGCAGATGATCTTCCAGGACTCCAGCCTCGCGCTCAACCCGCGGCTGCCGATCTGGAAGAGCGTCGCCGAGGCGATCCACCCCGGCATGCGCCGCTCCGACCGTGCCGCCGCCGTCGCACAGCTCGAGCGCGTGGGCCTCACCGAGGAGCAGGCGCGCAAGAGGCCCGCGGAGATCTCGGGCGGCCAGCGGCAGCGGGTCGCGATCGCGCGCGCCCTCGCGTCGGGGGCGAAGCTCATCGTGTGCGATGAGGCCGTGTCGGCCCTCGACGTCTCGGTGCGCGCGACCGTGCTCAACCTGCTCGCCCGCCTGCGCGTGGAGGAGGACATCGCCCTCCTGTTCATCTCGCACGACATCGCCGTGACGGCGCACCTCTCGGACCGCATCGTCGTGCTCCACCACGGCATGGTCGAGGAGGAGGCTCCCACGAGCGAGCTCATCGTCGCCCCGAAGAACGAGTACACCCGGCGGCTCCTCGACGCGATCCCCGCCCTGGAACGAGGTGTCTCCGCATGATCGCCCTGCTGCTGCGCCGGCTGCTCTTCATCGTCCCGACCCTGATCGCGACGAGCCTCATCGTCTTCGGCCTGCAGACCCTCATCCCCGGCGGACCCGCACAGGCGATCGCGGGCGAGGGCGCCACGCCCGAGATGGTCGCGGCCATCGAGAAGCGTCTCGGCCTCGACCAGCCCCTCATCGTGCAGTACGGGAGCTGGATCTGGGGGCTGCTGCAGGGCGACCTCGGCACGTCGTACACGTCGTCGGTCTCGGTCAACGACATCGTCGCGGTGCGGCTGCCCGTGAGCTTCCAGCTCATCCTCATGTCGATCCCCCTCGCGCTCGTCGTCGGCGGCGCCCTGGGCATCTGGGCCGCGATCCGCGCGCAGCGCTGGGACGGCAAGGCGGTCATGAGCCTGTCGGCCCTGGGCCTGTCGATCCCCGAGTTCTACCTGGCGGCGCTCGCCGCGGGCATCGTGGGACTGCAGTGGAGGCTCCTTCCGCCCGTGGGCTACGTGCCGATCACGACCAGCTTCTGGGGCAACATCGAGACGATGATCCTGCCGACGCTCGTGCTGGCGATGCCGACGGCCGCGTTGATCTGCCGCCACATGCGCTCCTCGATGGTGCGTGAGCTCGACAGCGTGCACATCCGCACGGCGTGGGCGATGGGCCTGCGTCCGCGGGAGATCTACTTCAACTACGCCTTGCGCATCGCCGTCGCGCCGCTCATCACCTACGTGCCGCTCGCGATCGCCTCGCTCATCGGCGCCTCCGTGCTCGTGGAGGGCGTGTTCGCGCTTCCCGGCTTGGGCTCGGCGATCATGACCGCGGTCTCGACGCGTGACTACGGCACGCTGCAGGGGATCACGATCCTCGTCGCGGCGATCGTCATCGCCCTGAACCTCGTCGCCGACATCGTGCTGATCCTCATCGATCCGCGGCTGCGTGTGGCGGGTCGCCGCCGAGGACGGCGCGGCGGCGTGGCACCCGAGCCGGTCGCGGCGGCGCTGCCCGTCGTCGTGCGGGAGCCGTCTCAGGAATCCCTGCTCACGGTGAGGAGCGAAGCATGAGCACCACGAGGACAACGGGAATCGTCCTTCCCGATGCATCGGGGCGCGCCGGCGCCCTCCGGGTGCGTCGTCGCCGTCGCCCCTTGACGTTCGCGGGGCCGATCCTCGTCGCCGTGGTCGTCCTCTTCGTGATCGCGCCGCTCGTCGCGCCGATGGATCCGCTCGCGCAGGACGTCGCGGCGCGACTGCAGGGCCCGTCGGTCGAGCATTGGCTCGGAACCGATGCGCTCGGTCGTGACGTGTTCAGCCGCCTGCTGCTGGGCGGCACGTCGGCGTTGATCGGCGTCGCCATCGCGATGGCGACCATGATGATCATCGGCATCCCGTGGGGCCTCGCCGCAGGCTATCTGGGCGGCACGGCCGACGAGATCCTCATGCGGATCGCGGATGCCTTCATCTCGCTTCCCGGCATCGTGCTGGCCATCGCCATCACCGGGGTCGTCGGACCGAGCCTGGAGAACTCCATGATCGCCGTCGGCGTCGTGATCGCGCCGACGATCGCCCGCATCCTGCGCTCGACGGTGCTGCCGCTGCGACGATCCGACTTCGTGCTCGTCGCCAGATCCCTCGGGGTGAGCGCGCCGCGGGTGGCTCTGCGGCACGTGCTGCCGAACTCGATGGGCCCCGTCGTCGTGCAGATCTGCTCGCTGGCGGCCCTCTGCCTGGTCGTGCAGGCCGGTCTCGCGTTCATCGGTCTCGGTGTGCAGCCGCCCGACCCCAGCTGGGGCGGCGACCTCGCCAACGCCTACCGCCGGTTCACCTCGTCGCCGCTCGCGACGATCGCCCCGGGTCTCACGATCACGCTCTGCGCCCTGCTCCTCAACGTCGTCGGTGACGGGCTGCGCCAGCGGCTCCGGATCGAGTGACGTCCTCCCCACCCCTTGCACGATCGCGTCGACGATGACGCGACACCCGAAAGGAAGAATCCGAATGGTCACATTCAGCATGACCGGCAACGGCCGCCGCCGCGCACGGCGCCGTCGCGGCGGAATCATCGCCGCCGTCGCCGTCGCGACGATCGTCCTGGCCTCGTGCAGCGGCGGCGGCGACGGCGGCACCGGGCCCACATCGAACGGCGACGCCGGCGCCTCGAGCAGCGACGCCGCCATCGACACGTCGGCCGTGCTCCGCGTCGGACTCGGCGGCACGGTCCCCGTCCTGAACCCCGGCGCAGGAACCGGCGGCGGCGACCAGCAGATCCTCTACCTGCTCTACGATCGGCTGACCACGTTCGACCCCGAGACCGGCGAGGTGCTGCCGAATCTGGCGAAGTCGTGGGAGTTCAGCGACGACGGCACCGAGTTCCGCATGGAGCTGGAGACCGGCGTGATGTTCCACGACGGCACGGAGCTCGATGCGGAGGCGGTCGCCTTCAGCCTCGACTACTACAAGGAGCTCGGGGTGCAGCTCGACCTCGCGCCCGTGGAGTCGGTCGAGGTGGTGAGCCCCACCGAGGTGCTGCTGCATCTGAGCCGGCCGTACTCGTCGCTTCCGGCGGTGCTCGGCGACCGTGCCGGCATGATCGTCTCGCCGACCGCGGTCGAGACGCTCGGCGAGGGCTTCGCGGCCGCTCCCGTCGGCACCGGACCGTACAGGTTCGCGTCGCAGGTCGCCGGCTCGAGCGTCTCGCTCGAGCGCTTCGACGACTACTGGAAGGGCGAGCCGCGGCTCGCGGGCATGACGATCACGACCTACTCGGACGAGACGGCCCGGCTCGCGGCCGCTCAGTCGGGACAGCTCGACGTCGCGATCACCCTCGGACTGCCGGATGTCGAGACGGCTCGCGCCATTCCGGGCATGGAAGTGATCGAGACGCCGTCGCTGCGGTTCGGTCAGCTGTTCCTCAATTCGGCGATCCCGCCGTTCAACGACCCGAACGTGCGGCTCGCGCTCAACCACGCGGTCGATCGCCAGGCGTACGTCGACGCCGTGACCGAGGGTCTCGGGGCCATCGCCTTCGGGCCCTTCCCGGAGTCGAGCGTCTACTTCAACTCCGCGGACGCCTTCCCGTACGATCTCGACGAGGCCAAGGCGCTCATGGCGAAGTCGGGCAGCCCGGCCGTCGACGTGTCGTGCCTGAGCTTCAACGCCGTGGGCAACGAGGTGACCGGTCCGCTCATGGTGGCGCAGGCCAAAGAGATCGGCATCAACATGCGTCTTGACGTGCGCGAGCCCGCGGCGGCCATCGCCGCCATGGCGACCGGCGACGAGTCGTGCCTGTTCTCGGCCTGGACGGGTCGACCCGATCCGGCGATCTCGCTCAACTCGCTGTACTCGTCGACGGGCACCTACAACTACGGTCAGGCCACGCACGGCCGCATCGACGAGCTGCTGGCCATCGTGGACTCCACGTTCGACCAGGACGAGCGCGCCGCCGCGATCCGCGACGTCGTCGGCGAGCTCACGGTGGAAGCGCCGCACGTGCCGCTCTACGTGAACCCGCTCTTCGATCTCGTGGGCGAGAACGTCGTCGACTGGGAGCCCAATTTCCAGGGCAAGGTCGACTTCAGCGGCGTCGCCCTGTCGCAGGGATGAGGTGAGACCGTGACCGTTCTCGCACCGGCGGAGCGCGACGTGCTCCTCTCCGTGGACGACCTGTCCGTCGCCTATGTGACCGACGACGGCAAGGTCAAGCACGCCGTGACCGACGTGAGCTTCGAGCTGCGCCCCGGGGAGATCCTGGGCCTCGCGGGCGAGTCGGGCTGCGGCAAGAGCACGGCGGCCCTCGCGATGATGCGGCTGCTGCCCCGCTCGGCCGAGGTGACGGGGACGGTCCGGTTCGACGGGCGCGACGTGCTGGCCGCCAGCCGTGCGCAGCTGCGCGAGATCCGCGGGCGCGGCATCGCCATGGTCTTCCAGGAGACCGTGACGGCGCTCAACCCCGTCGTGAAGGTCGGCGACCAGCTCGTCCGCGCCCTCCGATCGCACTTCGACCTCAGCCGCAAGGAGGCGCAGGCGCGCGCGATCGAATGGCTCGAGCGGGTGCGGCTGCGAGACCCCGAGCGCGTCATGCGCAGCTATCCCTCCGAGCTGTCGGGCGGGATGAGCCAGCGCGTCGTGATCGCGATGGCGCTGAGCTGCGGGTCGCGCGTGCTGCTGGCCGACGAGCCGACGACCGCGCTGGACGTCTCGGTGCAGGCCGATCTGCTGGCGCTGCTGCGTCGCCTGGTCGACGAGGAGCAGCTGTCGATCGTGCTCGTCAGCCACGACCTGGGCGTGCTCAACGAGGTCTGCGACCGCGTGATGATCTTCTACGCGGGCGAGATCGTCGAAGAGGGGGCCGCCGACCAGACCCTCGCCGCGCCCAGCCATCCCTACACGCTCGCGCTCATGAAGAGCCGGCCGCGGCTCGACTCGAAGGGCGGCCCGCTCGCGGAGATCCCCGACACGGTGGGATCGGCCGAGGGCGAGGCGGGATGCCGGTTCCGCAAGCGCTGCGCGTGGGCGCAGGACGTCTGCGCCCGGCATCCCGCCCTCGAGCGCCGCGCCGAGACGGGCCGCAGCGTGCGGTGCTGGCGCGCCGACGAGGTCCACCGGGTGTCGCACGAGCAACTGGTCGAGAGCGCGCGCTGACGCCGCGCGGCCGAGACAGACGAGAGAGAAGAGGAACCCATGTCACAGGGCGAAGACGACGTCTTGTTCGAGACCGTCGGCGCGGTCGGCGTGATCACGCTGAACCGGCCCGAGAAGCTCAACGCGCTCACCCTCCGCATGTTCGCGATGATGCAGGACATGCTGGAGGAGTGCCGTTCGAGCCGCATCCGCGCGGTGGTCTTCCAGGGCGCGGGACGCGCGTTCACCGCGGGCGACGACGTCTCGGCCGAGGGCTTCCGGGCGGGCGCCGAGGAGCGGCGGCACGGCGACTACGGGCAGAACGCGCCGTCGTCGTTCTTCACCCACCCCGGCCCCTACGGGCTGTGGCGCGACATCCGCTTCTTCCCCAAGCCGGTGATCGCCGCGGTCCAGGGACACTGCGCGGGAGCGGGCGCCGACATCGCCCTCGCGTGCGACCTTCGCGTGGCCGCCGACGACGTCAAGCTCAGCTTCCCGTACGCGAAGCTCGGCCTGGTCGGCGGAACGTGGCTGCTGGAGAAGTACGTGGGCCTCGGCCTGGCCACGGAACTGCTGCTCACCGGCCGGCTCGTCGAGGCCGAGGAGGCGAAGCGGCTGAACCTGGTGACCTCGGTGACCACGCCCGAGGAGCTGCACGCCGAGGCCCTGCGGCTCGCGCAGTCGCTCGCCGAGGGACCGACCAAGGCCTACGGCTACACGAAGGAGGCGCTCAACCGCGGCATGAACGCCGACATCCAGCAGGGCCTCGAGTACATGCTCTGGGCGAACGGCTTCGCCGTCAACGCGCGGGACTACGCGGAAGGGCGCGCGGCCTTCGTCGAGAAGCGCCCCGCGCGCTACACGGGAGAGTGACATGACCGACTCGACAGGGCGGGTGTCCCAGGTCTACGCCCCGGACAGCCGCTGGGCGGCGCTCGACGACGTCGAGACCACCGAGTGGGAGGAGCTGGGCTGGCTGGAGGTCGCCCCGGACCACCACGCCGACCTGCTCGCGACGTTCGGCAGCAGCGCCGGATCGCGCGCGGGCGACCCCGTGCACCTCGGCGTGCTCGCCGGCTACACGCTCGGGGCGCTGCGCAACACGTTCCCCCTGCCCGACGCCCCGGAGGCCGAGCTGCCGACCGCGCTCGTGCACGCCGACGAGATCGTGCGGGTGGAGGGCGCCGTGGCGATCGGCGAGCGGGTCGCGCTGCTCGGCCGGCTGCGCGCCGATCGCGCGCGCCGCAGCTATCGGTACGAGGGCTGGCTGCGCGGGACGCAGGGCGACCCGCGCGTGTTCGCGTCGTTCGAGATCCGCGTGCTCCCGTTGGAGAGGATGGCAGACCAATGAGCTATGAGAAGGGGCGGCGCTGGGTCGCGGACCCCGTCGAGATCCGTGCCGAGCAGCTGACGCCGTTCAGCCGCGCGATGGGGCGTGCCACCGGCTACGGCGTGGCCGAGGGCGACTCCAGCTATCACGACGATCCCGGGCACGCGAAGGAGCTCGGGTACCGCACGGCGGTCGCGTGGGGCCTGCACACGTACGGCCTCATCGCGCAGGCCGTCGAAGACCTGCTCGGCGCCGGGCTCGCGCCCGAGCGCGAGATCGCGGTGCGCTTCACGCGGCCCGTCTTCGAGGGCGAGCGCATCACGACCACCCTGACCCTCGAATCCGCGGCCCGGCGTCCCGACCGGATGCAGCGGCTGACGCTCGCCGCACGGTGCGCGATCGACGACGGATCGACGGTGGCCGAGGGCCAGGTCGTCGTGCTGGCGCGCGCCTCGGCGCCCTGAGCGCGCGTCCGGCCACGGCGACGACGACAGACAGACAGCGGGACGCGACGACGCGGCCCGGAGAAAGGAATGACCCATGTCCGTGTTCCCCTTGCGCAGTGACGCGCGGCGTCCCCGTCGTCGTCGCGGTGCCTTCCTCGCGGCGCTCGCCGTCTCGACCGTCGTCCTCGCGGCCTGCACCGGCGGCGGTGGCGGCGACGGCGACGCCGGCGAGAGCACCGGGCCGGCCGGGTCGGCCGACGCCGTCATCGACACCGAGGCGGTGCTGCGCGTCGGCTCCGCGTACATCATCTCCTCCCTCGACCCGGGGGCCGGAACGAGCGGCAGCGATCAGCAGCTCCTCTACTTCCTGTACGACCGGTTGACGACGTTCGATCCGGAGACGGGTGAGGTGCTGCCGAATCTGGCGACGTCGTGGGAGTTCAGCGACGACGGCACGGAGTTCCGGATGCAGATCGCGGAGGGCGTGACGTTCCACGACGGCACGCCGCTCGACGCGCAGGCCGTCGTGGACAGCCTCACGCACTACAAGGAGCTGGGCGTGCAGCTCGACCTGGCCCCCGTGCAGTCGATGGAGGCGGTGAGCCCGACCGAGGTCGTGCTGCGCCTCGACCGGCCGTACTCGTCGTTGCCGTCGCTGCTGGGCGACCGCGCCGGCATGATCGTCTCGCCGACCGCCGTCGAGACGCTGGGCGACGGGTTCGCGTCGGCCCCCGTGGGCGCCGGTCCGTACCGGTTCGTCTCTCAGGTGCCCGGCTCGAGCCTCACGCTGGAGCGCAACCCCGACTACTGGAAGGGCGAGCCGCAGCTGGCCGGCGTCACGGTCACGTTCTACTCCGACGAGACGGCACGGCTGGCGGCCGCGCGCTCGGGCCAGCTCGACGTCACGACCGTGCTCGCGCTGCCCGACGTCGAGGCCGCCCGTGACATCGCGGGGATGTCCGTGGTCGAGACCCCGTCGGTGCGCTTCGGCCAGCTGTTCCTGAACTCGGCCATCCCGCCGTTCGACGACCGCAACGTGCGGCTCGCGCTGAACCACGCGATGGACCGGCAGGCGTATGTGGATGCCGTGACCGAGGGGCTGGGGTCGATCGCGTTCGGGCCGTTCCCGCCGTCGAGCGTCTTCTTCAACTCGGAGGACGCGTTCCCGTACGATCCGGAGAAGGCGAAGGAGCTGCTCGCCGAGTCGGGAACCCCGAGCATCCAGGTCACGTGCCAGACGTTCAACGCCGCGGGCAATGACGTGACGGCGCCGCTGCTGGTCGCGCAGGCGAAGGCGGTCGGCATCGACATGTCCCTCGACGTGCGCGACACCGCGACGTCGATCGCGAACATGGCGTCGGGCCAGGAGCCGTGCCTCTTCTCGCAGTGGGGCGGTCGTCCCGACCCGGCGATGTCGCTGACTCAGCTGTACTCGACGTCGGGGACGTACAACTACGGTCAGGCGAAGCACGGTCGCATCGACGAGCTGATCGCGATCGTCGACTCGACGTTCGACCAGGACGAGCGCGCCGCCGCGATCCGCGACGTCGTCGGCGAGCTCACGGTCGAGGCGCCGCACGTGCCGCTGTACTTCAACCCGCTGTTCGATCTCGTGGGCGACCGCGTCGTCGGCTGGGAGCCGAACTTCCAGGGGAAGGTCGACTTCAGCGGTGTGGCACTCGCGAAGTGACCGTCCGTCCGGGACGGATGCGAGCAGGACAGGCGTGAGCAGGGAGGCAGACGTGAGCGAGGAGATCGGCTGATGGTTTCGCGGAGTGAGCTGTTCCCGCAGGTCGTCGCGCGTCATGCGCGGGAGGTGCCGGAGCGGGTGTTCCTCCGGCACGCGGACACGGGGGAGTCGTGGACGTACGCGCGGACGCACGAGGAGGGCCTGTCGTGGGCCGATGCGTTCGACGGCGGCGGGCCGGACTCGGTGGTGGTGACGTTCCTGCCGAACAGTCTGGATTACGTGGCGGTGGCTTTGGGGTTGGCGTGGGTGCCGACGATCGAGGTGCCGGCGAACACGAATCTGAAGGGTGATCTGCTGGCGCATGTGATCCGTGACTCGGGGGCGACGGAGATGGTCGTGGGTGAGGAGCTGCTGGAGCGGGCCTCGTCTGCCGGTGAGGTGTTCGCGGCGTTGGAGCGGGTGATCGTGGTGCCGCGTGCGGGGGCGCGGGAGGTGCTGGCGGATCCTTCGGTGCTGCCGGCGAACGGGGTGGGGTCGCGGGAGGTGCTGGCGTCGGCGGTGGCGCGGGAGCGGTCGGACGAGGAGGGGCCGGGGCCGTACGATCTGGCGTTCATCCTGTACACGTCGGGCACGACCGGACCCTCCAAGGGTGTGATGTGCTCGTGGACGCAGACGTACACGGGTGCGGGGCTGGTGAGCGACTACCTCGGATTCACCGCCGAGGACGTCTACTACGTGCCCCTGCCGCTCTTCCACATCGGCGGACGGATGGTGCCCTACGCCGTCGCGCTGGCCGGCGGGCGCTGCGTCGTGAAGTCGTACTTCCGCACGCCGGACTTCTGGCCCGACATCCGGAGGCACGGCTGCACCGTGACCCAGCTCATGCCCGTCATGGCACGGTGGCTGCTCGCGCAGGAGCCGCAGGACGACGATGCCGACAACCCCCTCGACCGGGTGACGCTCATCCCGCTCATCGACGAGCTGCCGGAGTTCCGCGAGCGCTTCGGCGTGCGCATCCGGTGTGCCTACAACATGACGGAGACGTCGTGCCCGATCGTGGCCGAGGGCGACGTGCTCGCCAACGAGGGCCATTCGGGCGTGCGTCGTGAGGGCTTCGAGCTGCGGATCGCGGACGACGACGATCGTCCCGTGCCGGTCGGCGAGGTCGGCGAGCTGCTCATCCGCGCCGACGAGCCGGGCGCTCTGATGTCGGGATACTGGCGTCAGCCGGAGAAGACCGTCGAGGCGTGGCGCAATCTGTGGTTCCACACGGGCGATCTGTTCCGCGTGGACGAGCAGGGGCGCTACTACTACGTCGACCGGAAGAAGGACTCGATCCGCCGCCGCGGCGAGAACATCTCGTCGGTGGAGGTGGAGCAGGAGATCCTGAAGCATCCCGATGTCGCGGAGGCGGGCGTCGTGGCGACGCCGTCGCCCGAGGGCGAGGACGAGGTGCTGGCCTTCGTGCTTCCCCGCGCGGGATCCGGCCTGACGGCCGGGGCGCTGCACGCAGACCTGGCGGAGCGGATGCCGCGGTTCATGGTGCCGCGGTTCATCGAGCTCGTGGACGACTTCCCGCGTACCGAGGCGACGCTGCGCATCCAGAAGGCCGAGCTGCGCAAGAAGGGCCGCGGCGACGCCACGTGGGACGCCCTCGCCGCGCGATGAACAGAAGGCGCAGTGATGAGCGGATGACGGACGCCGATGCGACCGTCGCCGGGGACGGAGCAGGAGGACGGGATGGTTGATCGGGACCAGTTGTTTCCGCAGGTGGTGGCGCGCTGGGCGCGGGAGGCGCCCGAGCGGGTGTTCCTCCAGCATGCGGACACGGGGGAGTCGTGGACGTACGCGCGGACGAACCAGGAGGGCCTCGTCTGGGCGGACGTGTTCGACGGACGGGCGCCTGATTCCGTGGTGGTGACCTTTCTGCCGAACAGTCTGGATTACGTGGCGGTGGCTTTGGGGTTGGCGTGGGTGCCGACGATCGAGGTGCCGGCGAACACGAATCTGAAGGGTGATCTGCTGGCGCATGTGATCCGTGACTCGGGGGCGACGGAGATGGTCGTGGGTGAGGAGCTGCTGGAGCGGGCCTCGTCTGCCGGTGAGGTGTTCGCGGCGTTGGAGCGGGTGATCGTGGTGCCGCGTGCGGGGGCGCGGGAGGTGCTGGCGGATCCTTCGGTGCTGCCGGCGAACGGGGTGGGGTCGCGGGAGGTGCTGGCGTCGGCGGTGGCGCGGGAGCGGTCGGACGAGGAGGGGCCGGGGCCGTACGATCTGGCGTTCATCCTGTACACGTCGGGCACGACCGGACCCTCCAAAGGCGTCATGTGCACCTGGACCCAGACCATGGGACCCGTCGTCGCAGGCCGCGCGCACGTCGGTCCCGATGACGCGGACTACGTTCCGCTGCCGCTGTTCCACATCGGCGGGCGCGCGAAGCCCTACCGGATGGCCTTCGTGGGCGGGCGCTGCGTCGTGAAGCACTCGTTCAAGACGCGGGACTTCTGGTCGGACGTCCGCGCCTACGCCTGCACCGTCACGCAGCTGATGCCGCAGATGGCGCGATGGCTGCTCGCGCAGGAGCCGCGCGACGACGACGCCGACAACCCTCTCGACATCGTGATGATGGTGCCGCTCATCGACGAGCTGCCGGAGTTCCGCGAGCGCTTCGGCGTGCGCATCCGCACCGGCTACAACATGACCGAGACCTCCGGGCCCATCGGCCGCAGCGACGACGTGCTGACCAACGAGGGACACTCCGGCTCGTGCCGACCGGGGTTCCAGCTGCGGATCGCGGACGACGACGATCGTCCCGTGCCGGTCGGCGAGGTCGGTGAGCTGCTGATCCGCGCCGACGAGCCGGGCGCGCTCATGGCCGGCTACTGGCGCAACCCCGAGAAGACGGTGGAGGCGTGGCGGAACCTCTGGTTCCACACGGGCGATCTGTTCCGCGTGGACGAGCAGGGGCGCTACTACTACGTCGACCGGAAGAAGGACTCGATCCGCCGCCGGGGCGAGAACATCTCCTCCGCCGAGGTGGAGCAGCAGATCCTGACGCACCCGGATGTGCTCGAGGCGGGTGTCGTGGCGACGCCGTCGCCCGAGGGCGAGGACGAGGTGCTGGCCTTCGTGCTTCCGCACGCGGGGTCGGATCTGACGGCCGGGGCGCTGCACGCGCATCTGATGGAGGTCATGCCGCGGTTCATGGTGCCGCGGTTCATCGAGCTCGTGGACGACTTCCCGCGCACCGAGGCGACGCTGCGCATCCAGAAGGCCGAGCTGCGCAAGAAGGGCCGCGGCGACGCCACGTGGGACGCGCTCGCAGATGAGACGTCGCGGCGGTAGTGTGTGGCGCGCGGGCACAGGCAGGACGGGCTGCCCGCTGGGGGAGAGGGAGCGAAAGTGGCACTGACGAATCAGCTGGGCGAGGTCATCCGCGCGGCGCGGCGGGAGCAGAGCATCTCGGCGCGTGCGCTGGCCGATCGCCTCGGCATCAGCGCGGGCACGATGAGCGCGATCGAGAACGGGCACGCGTCGCTGTCGGTCGACCGGCTGCTGCGCATCAGCGAGCTGCTCTCCATCGACCTCTCCCAGCTGCTCGCCACGGCGAGCGCCGGTCGCGCCGGCGACGCCGCGCAGGAGAACGGCGCGGATCCCTCCTCAGCGGATCGTTCGCGCGATTGGCGCACCTTCGACGCACTGGCCGCCGACCCGGTGATCACCGCCGCCGTGAAGTGCTTCGTCGAACGCGGGTACCACGGGTCGAGCATGCGGGCGATCGCGGATGCCGCCGGCATCAGCGTGCCCGGCGTCTACCACCACTATGCGAGCAAGCAGGAGCTGCTCGTGCGGATCCTCGACCTGACGATGGACGATCTGGAGTGGCGGCTCGTCGCGGCGCGTGCGGGAGCCTCGGGCCCGAGGGGGCGTCTCGCGGCGCTGGTCGAGGCGCTCGCCCTCTACCATGCCCGTCGTCCCCAGCTCGCCTTCATCGGGGCGAGCGAGATGCGCAGCATCGAGGAGCCGGAGCGCACGCGCATCGCGCGTCGCCGCACCGAGGTGCAGCACATGATCGATCGCGAGATCGCCGACGCGATCAGCGCCGGCGAGGCGTCGAGCACGCTGCCGCTGGCACCGGGGCGCGCGATCGTCACGGCGTGCACGTCGCTCCCGCAGTGGTTCGACGGCGCGGGCCGGACGAGCGCCGAGGAGATCGCCGCGGAGTACGCGCGCCTCGCGCTCGCGATGGTGCACGCGGACTGAGCGCCTCTCCGGTCGTGGTCGTCCGCGGCTGTGATCCTCAGCGGCCCCGCCCTGTCGGAGGGGCCGCTTCTCGTGGTGTCGTCGTCGTGAGATACTGAAGTGACCGACTGAGTGTTCGCTCAATGACGAGAATGGAGTTCGATGATGAACCTCGACCAGCCGTTTCCGCAGATCGTCGCCGATCGTGCCGCCGAGACCCCCGATCGGGTCTTCCTGGAGCACGTCGAGGGCGGCGCGCTGACCTTCGCGGAGGCGCACGAGCAGGGCTTGCGCTGGGCCGACGCGTTCGACGGGCTCGAGCCCGGCTCGGTGGTCGTCACCTTCATGCCCAACACCCTCGACTACGTCGCGATCGGGCTCGGCATCGGCTGGCTGCCGTCGATCGAGGTGCCGGTCAACACCAATCTCAAGGGCAGCCTGCTCGCGCACGTGATCCGCGACTCCGGCGCCACCGTCATGGTGGTGTGCGAGCGGCTGCTCGATCAGGCGCGCACGGCCGGCGAGGTGTTCGACGGGCTCGACCGCGTCATCGTCGTGCCGCGCAGCGGGGCGACGGAGCGCCTCGCCGATCCCGGGGCCCTGCCGTCGAACGGCATCGCATCGCGCGACGTGCTGGCCGTGGCGGAGCCGCGCCCGCGTGCGGCGGGTCAGGGCATGCTGGACCTCGCGTTCATCCTGTACACCTCGGGCACGACGGGGCCTTCGAAGGGCGTCATGTGCACGTGGGCGCAGACGCGGAAGGGCAGCGACTTCCTGCTGGACGTCGTCGGGCTGGAGCCCGACGACGCCTACTACGTCCCGCTGCCCCTCTTCCACATCGGCGGCCGCATCGTCCCCTATGCGATGGCGCGGGCGGGCGGGCGCTGCGTCGTGCGCGACGGCTTCAAGACGGCGGAGTTCTGGTCGGACATCAGGGCGCACCGGTGCACGGTGACGCAGCTGATGCCCGCGATGGCGCGCTGGCTGCTGGCCGCCGAGCCCCGCGACGACGATGCGGACAACCCGCTCGACCGGATCAGTCTCGTCCCGCTGATCGCGGAGCTGCCGGAGTTCCGCCGGCGGTTCGGCGTGCAGTTCCGCACGGGCTACAACATGACGGAGACCTCGACGCCGATCGCGACGGCCGGCGACGTGCTCGCCGACGAGGGCTTCTCGGGCACGTGCCGGGAGGGCTTCGACCTGCGCATCGCCGATGACGACGATCGTCCCGTGCCGGTCGGCGAGGTCGGCGAGCTGCTCGTGCGCGCCGACGAGCCGGGCACGCTCATGGCCGGGTACTGGCGACAGCCGGAGAAGACCGTCGAGGCGTGGCGCAACCTGTGGCTGCACACGGGCGATCTGTTCAGAATGGACGAGCAGGGGCGCTACTATTACGTCGACCGCAAGAAGGACTCGATCCGTCGCCGCGGCGAGAACATCTCCTCGATCGAGGTCGAGCAGGTGATGCGCGAGCACCCCGACGTCGACGAGGTGGGCGTCGTCTCGACCCCCTCGCCCGAGGGCGAGGACGAGGTGCTCGCCTTCGTGCAGCTGCGCGCGGGAGCGCCGGCGGACCATCGCGCGCTGCACAGCGCGCTGCTCGAGACGATGCCGCGATTCATGGTGCCCAGGTACATCGAGCTCGTCGACGAGTTCCCCCGTACCGAGGCGACGCTGCGCATCCAGAAGGCGGAGCTGCGTGCGCGCGGCCGCGGTCCGCGCACGTGGGACGCCCTCGCGACCGGATGACGGGAGCCGAGGACAGAAGCCCTGGGCGGCCGGCCGCCCAGGGCTTCTGCGTTCATCGCATCACGCGGGCGGGGGCGCACGGTGACACGACGGGACCGTCGCGGCGGGCAGGGGTGACCCGGCGCGACGGACGTCAGGGGCGCAGCTCCGGCTCCCGCCGCAGCTCGGCGCGGGCGATGGAGCGCAGGTGCACCTCGTCGGGGCCGTCGAACAGGCGCATCGCACGGTGCCACGCCCACATCCCGGCGAGCGGGGTGTCATCGCTCACGCCCGCGCCGCCGTGCACCTGGATCGCCCGGTCGATGATGGCGGTGACCGCGCGGGGCACGGCGACCTTCGCGGTGGACACGAGGCGCGCGGCGGCCTTGTTGCCCTCCTCGTCGATCGTCTTCGCGGCGAGGTGGCAGATGAGCCTCGCCTGGTCGAGCTCGATGCGGCTCTCCGCGATCTGCTGCTGCACGACGCCCTGATCGGCGAGCGGCCCGCCGAAGGCGACGCGGCTCTTCGCGCGCTCCACGAGCATGCTCAGCGCGCGTTCGCCCGCGCCGAGCGCGCGCATGCAGTGGTGGATGCGGCCGGGCCCGAGGCGCGCCTGCGCCGCCGCGAAGCCGCCGCCCTCCTCGCCCAGCAGGCTGGTGCGCGGCACGCGCACGCCGTCGAAGGAGATCTCGCAGTGACCGTGCTGGTCGTGGCGTCCGAAGATGGGCACGTCGCGCACCACCGTGACGCCGGGCGTGTCCATCGGCACGAGCACCATCGACTGCTGGCGGTGCGTCTCGGCGTCGGGATCGGTGCGGCCCATGACGATGAGCACCGTGCAGCGGGGGTCGGCGGCGCCGCTCGTCCACCACTTGCGTCCCGTGATGACATAGTCGTCGCCGTCGCGCTCGATGCGCGTCTGGATGTTGGTGGCGTCGCTGCTCGCGACCGCGGGCTCGGTCATCGCGAAGCCCGATCGGATGGTCCCGTCGAGCAGGGGCTCCAGCCACTGCGTGCGCTGCTCGGGCGTGCCGAACAGGTGCAGCAGCTCCATGTTGCCGGTGTCGGGCGCCTGCCCGTTGATCGCCTCGGGCGCCAGATGCAGGCTCCACCCGGAGATCTCGGCGATGTGGGCGTAGTCGAGCTGCCCGATCTCCGACTCGGGATGGAACAGGTTCCACAGTCCTCGGCGGCGCGCCTCGCGCTTGAGCTCCTCGACGACCGGCGGCACGGTGTGGTCGAGGGGGCCCGCCTCCCGGCGGTACTGCTCGTAGGAGTGCTCGGCGGGGAACACGTGCTCGTGCATGAAGTCGATCATGCGATCGCGAAGCTCGGCGCCTCGTGCCGAAGGGCGTAGGTCTCTGCTCATCGTCGTCTGTGCTCCTCGTCGTCTCTCTGGTCCTCGTCGACCCTCGTGCGTGCTGGTCCTCGGCCGCCGGCGCGCTCAGGAAGCGAGCGCGGCGTTGAGCGCGGCGACGCCCTCTTCGGCGAGCCGCTCCACCTCGGGGATCAGGTCGCCGAACGACTGACCCGCCATCTGCCCGGCGGCGACGCGGGCCGCGATGCCCTGCGTGATGACGGCCATCTTGAAGTGCGCGAAGGCGACGTAGGCGTCGAGGTCGTCGAGCGCCGTCCCCGACGCGTCGGCGTAGCGGGCGATGAGGTGCGCCCGCGAGGGGAAGCCGGTCTCGCGCGTGAGCGCCGGCGTCAGCGCCGGCTCGGGCTCGCCGGCCTCGACCCAGAACAGCAGCAGCGACGCGAGGTCGGCGAGCGGGTCGCCCAGCGTCGACAGCTCCCAGTCGAGCACGGCGCGCAGGCGCCGCGGGTCCTCGGCGTCGAAGACGCAGTTGTCGAGCCGGTAGTCGCCGTGCACGATGCTCGCGCGGAAGTCCTCGCGCCACTCGTGCGCGGTCAGGCGTGCTGCCAGGTCGTCCACGGCGGGCACGTCGCGCATCTTCGAGGCGTGCCACTGGCGGGTCCAGGTGCGCACCTGTCGTGCGAGGAAGCCGGCCGGGCGCCCGTAGTCGGACAACCCGATCGCGGCCGGGTCGACGGTGTGCAGCGCGACGAGCCCGTCGATCAGGGCGTCGGCGAGCGCCGTGCGCTCTTCGGCGGTGACGGCGTACCCGGCCGGCAGGCTGTCGGCGATGATGATTCCGGGCACCTTCTCCATGACGTAGAAGGCCACGTCGAGCAGGTGCGGCTCGGTCTCGGCGTACACGATGCACGGCACCGGCACGGCGGTCGGATGCAGGGCGCGCTGCACCCGCACCTCCCTGCCCATGTCGTGCGCGCGGGGGAGGAGCTCGCCCGTGGGCGGACGGCGGAGGATGAGCGACCCGGCGGCGCTGGAGAGCTCGAACGTCAGATTGGACTTGCCGCCTGCGATGAGACGGGCGTCATGGGTGAGCCAGCGGTCGTCGCCCGTGGCCCGCGCCAGCGCGGGCCCCAAACGTTCGGGACGCGTCAGGTCTTCCTCCATGTTCACCTCCTACGGAACACTCGTTCGGTCAGCATAGCATAGCGAGATGCGTCGCAGGAGCCGCGGAAAACCCGCGTTTTCTCGTGTGTCTTGCGGCGTGATTCCGGTCGGACTGGCGTCTCGTTGCAACCGACCAAGCGATCGTTCAGAGCGTGCGGGAGCGTAGTCCGGCGGCTCTTCCCCGCTCCGCCGCACGCCGCACCGTGACGGCACCGGGCAACGTGGCCAGCCGGCCGAGCGAGGTCGACATGCTCCCCGCGATGGAGGCCGCACAGCGGCGTATGCGTGAGTGGGTGTCGGCGGGGGTGGTTCCTCCGGCGCATCCGCGGATCGAGATGGATGCCGATGGCAAGGTGGTTCGGGATGAGGACGGCATCGCCCGGGGTGGTGTGCGGCTGCCGGATGTCGAGGCGCCGGTGGCGGCGTATTACGGCGGCGGCCGGGGTCCGGGCACGGTGGGCATCGCGGGCAAGACCGAGCCGTTCTCGGACGAGAGGATCCATGAGCGGTATCGGACGCATGAGGGCTATGTCGCCGCGGTGAATGCTGCGGCGCGGAAGGCGCTCGAGCAGGGTGTGATCCTGGAGGAGCACCTCGCCGAGTACGATCGGCGCGCGAAGGACCACCCCTTCCCCGCGTAGTCGGTCGGGATGACGCCGCGGGTGCGGCACGTCTCCACGGGGCGTGTCGCACCCGCGGCGGTCCGCGATCAGGCGCGCGTCTTCCGCACGCAGTCGCGACGAGCCGTCGCCAGGATCATCCCGTCGTGCGTTGCAGGCTGAGCACGGTGCGGAGTGCGGTGACCAGCACCAGCGGTCGGTCGAGCATGGGCGCGTGACCGCAGTCGGGCAGCTCGAGATAGCTGCCGCCGCGCTGCTCGATCGCCGCCTGAGTGGTGCGCAGCATGATGCCGCGTTCGGCGCGCAGATACGTATAGCCGGCGTGCAGCAGCTGCGGCACCGGCTCCAGCTGCGCGGCCCCGATGGCCGCGCGATCGAACTTCCAGTCCCAGCCGCCGTCACGCGGACGCAGCGAGGCGCGCGCGATGTGATCCCCGATGCGAGGGTCGAATCGCTGCGCGGGCGCCGGGCGGAAACGCGCGATCGCCTCTTCGACGGTGGCGTAGGGCTGCCGCTGCGTCCTCCCGAAGGGCGAGCGTGCGTCGTCGGACCGCGGGGGCGCCGCATCGCCGACCGGCGAGTCCACCGCGACGACGGCGCGCACCCGGGGGATGCCGGGCATGCCCGCGATGCGGGTCGACACGGCGCCGCCCAGGCTGTGGCCGACGAGCGTGACGGGCCCGGTGGCGGCCTCCTCGGTGACCATGAGCACTTCCCGGGCCCAGGCGTCGAAGGAGTACGCCTCGCGCCAGTCGCTGTCGCCATGCCCGGAGAGGTCGAGGGCGACGACGCGGTGGGTCGGCGTCAGGTGCGGCGCGATCGGGTCCCACCAGTGAGAGTGCGCCGCGCCGCCGTGCACGAGGACGACCGTGGCATCCGCCGCCGGCCCTTCCCAGACCCGGTAGGCGATGCGCGCATCATCGACGTGCACCGTCGCCTCGGTCGTGGGATGGGCGAGGGCGTCGTCGAGCCAGTCGGTCATCGTCATCATCCTGTCACCTCTCGCCCGCGAACCGGTGGATGCGGGCGCGGGCGTCGGGGTGCTCGGAGGCCCGGGCGATCGCGTGCGCCTCGCGCGCGAGCAGGCGCTCGTGCTCGTCGAGGGGCGGGAACAGGAGGTCGCGCGTCGGTGCGATCGCCGACGGCGCCGTCCGGGCGAGGGCGGCCAGGGCTCGTTCTACGGCGGCGCCGACCGGATCGGCGTCGACCACGGCATCCACGAGCCCCCATGCGAGCGCATCGTGCGCGGAGAGCCGGGTGCCGGTGAGCAGCAGCGCGGCGGCGCGCGCGCGGCCGATCGCGGCCGGCAGCAGGAAGCTCACGCCGCAGTCGGGAGTGAGGCCCACGGTGCCGTAGGCGCCCACGAACGTCGCGCTCGCGCTCGCGATCCGCACGTCGGCGTGCAGCCCGAGCCCGAGTCCCGCGCCGGCCGTGACGCCGCCGATGGCCGCGACCGTCAGCAGGCGCGTGCGGCGCATCCCCAGCACGGCGCGGTTCGCGGCGGTCACGAGCTCCGTCACGTACGCCGTCGTGTCGTCGTGCGCGGCCATCTCGGCGACGTCGCCTCCCGCGCAGAAGAACCGGCCCTCGCCCGTGAGCACGAGCGCGGCGACGTCGTCCGCGGCCTCGGCGGCCGCGAGCGCGGCGTGCAGGTCGGCCGCCAGCTGCAGCCCCAGGCTGTTCGCGGGCGGGCGGCGCAGCGTGAGGACGGCGAGGGGGCCGTCGACGCGGAGCGCCGCCGTCTCGAGGTCGAGGTGCGTCATGATCGGGCCTTTCGGTGAGCGGATGCGGGGGAGAGGGTGGGCGGAGGCCGCGGGATATCATGGGGTCTTCGCCGAACCGGCGGGTCGATCGGAGGGGGTCTCGACGTGCCAGACAGTCCCCTGCCGATGGATCCGATCGCCGAGGCGCGCCGGCAGTGGTCGGCGCACGGCTGGGACCCGGCGGCCGACGGCATGGCGGCCGTGACGTCGATCGTGCGGGCACAGCAGATCCTCGTGCGCCGCATCGACCGGGTGCTCAAGCCCTTGGGCCTGTCGTTCGCGCGCTTCGAGATGCTCGTGCTGCTCAGCTTCACCCGCGGCCGGCGCATGCCGATGTCGAGCGCGAGCGCGCGGCTGCAGGTGCACCCGGCCAGCGTGACGAGCATCGTCGACCGGCTGGAGCGCGACGGCCACGTGCGCCGCGAGCCGCACCCGACCGACGGGCGCGCGACGCTCATCGTGCTCACCGAGGCGGGCGAGCGGCTGGTCGGCCGTGCCGTGCCGGCCGTCAACGAGCGGGTCTTCGAAGACCTCGGGATCAGCGAAGAGGATGTCAGGTCGCTCACCGGCGCGCTCGCGCGCTTCCGCCGCGCGGCCGGCGACTTCGACGACCCGCATCCTCTTCCCGAGCCGCTCGGCTGACGCTCAGCGGGGTGCGAGCCGGATCGCGCCGTCGAGGCGGATGGTCTCGCCGTTGAGCATGGGGTTGTCGACGATGTGCGCGACGAGCGACGCATACTCCTCCGGCGTGCCGAGGCGCGACGGATGCGGCGTCTGCGCGCCCAGCGACGCGATCGCGTCCGGCGGCAGCGAGTCGAACATCGGCGTGTGGAAGAGCCCCGGCGCGATCGTGACGACGCGGATCCTGGCCTGGGCGAGGTCGCGCGCGATCGGCAGCGTCATGCCCACGACGCCGCCCTTCGACGCCGCGTAGGCGGCCTGGCCGATCTGGCCGTCATAGGCCGCGACCGACGCCGTGTTGACGATGACGCCGCGCTCCGTGCCGTCCTCGGTCGGCTCGCCCGCGCTCATCTCGGCCGCCGCGAGACGGATGACGTTGAACGTCCCGATCAGGTTGACCGCGACGACGCGGGAGAACTGGTCGAGAGGATGGGGCCCCTGCCTGCTCACCGTGCGCTGCGCCGCGGCGATGCCGGCGCAGTTCACCACGACGCGCAGCCGGCCGAGCCCGTGCGCGCGGTCGACGGCCGCCTGCACGTCGTCCTCGCTCGTCACGTCGCCCGGCGCGAATGCGGCCCTCGGGCCGAGCTCGGCCACGGCGGCCTCGTTGCGCTCGGAGGGGAGGTCGACGACCACCACGTGCGCCCCCTCGTCGATGAGCCGGCGGGCCGTCGCGCGGCCCAGTCCCGATGCGCCGCCCGTCACCAGCGCGACCGCGTCGTCCTCGATCCTCATGCTGTCTCCGTCCCTTCGTCGGCGCGCCCGGATCGGGCGCGAATGTCGGTGATGATCGCGGAGAAGTCGCGCCCCGCGCCCTCTGCGGCGGCGAACCGCGCGTAGATCTCGTTCGCCGTCGCGCCGAGCACGCCGTGCGTGCCGGTGAGGTCGAGGGCCTGCCGCGCGAGCCCGAGGTCCTTCGCCATGAGCTCGCTCGCGAACCCCGGCGTGTAGTCGCGGCCCGCGGGGCTCGTCGGCACGGGACCCGGGACGGGGCAGTTGACCGTGAGGGCCCAGCACTGGCCCGACGCGTTCGCGGCCACGTCGAAGAGCGCCTGATGCGACAGGCCCAGGCGCTCGCCGAGCACGAAGGCCTCGCTCACGCCGATCATGCTGATCGCGAGGATCATGTTGTTGCAGACCTTGGCGGCCTGGCCGAGGCCCGCGTCGCCGCAGTGCACGATGCGACGGCCCATCGCCTCGAGCACGGGGCGTGCGGCCTCGAAGTCGTCGGCGTCGCCGCCCACCATGAAGGCGAGCGTGCCGGCCTCGGCGCCCACGACGCCGCCCGAGACGGGGGCGTCGAGGCTGCGATGGCCGGCGGTCCGCGCGAGCGCGTGCGCCGCGCGCGCCTCGTCGACCGCGATCGTCGAGCTGTCGATGAAGAGCGTGCCGGGGGCGGCGGCCGACAGCAGCTCCCGTTCGTAGACGTCGAGCACGTGGCGGCCGGCCGGGAGCATGGTGATGACGACGTCGGCGTCCGCCGCCGCCGCGGCCGCGGAGGGCGCGACCGCGATGCCGGCCGCGCGCGCGGTGTCGAGGGCCGCCGGCACGAGGTCGAACCCGCTGACCTCGAAGCCTGCTCTCACGAGGTTGGCCGCCATGGGGCCGCCCATGTGGCCGAGGCCGATGAACGCGATTCTCGTCGTCATGATGACGTGTGCCTTTCGTCGGGAGCGGGCAGCTCCAGTTCTCCGGAGGGACCGGCGGCGAAGAACGCCTCCACGGCGTCGTCCGTGACGTCGTCGAGACGGGCGGGCGCCCACCGCGGGTCCTTGTCCTTGTCGATGATCAGGGCGCGCACGCCCTCGATGAAGTCCGGGCGCCGGAACGCGTGCGTGGCCGCACGGTACTCCATCCGCAGCGCCGCGCGCAGATCGGGGAGCGAGCGCGCGGTGCGCAGCGCGCGCAGCGTGGCGGCGAGGGCCAGGGGGGAGCGCGAGGCGACCAGCGCGTGCGCCGCCTCCGCGTCGGGGCCGGGCTCGTCGGCGAGGCGCTGCACGATGCCGTGCAGGTCGTCGCCCGCGAACACCCGGTCGATCCATTCCCGCTGCGCGGCGAGCGGCGCCTCGGGCGGCGCGGTGCCGTGCGCGAGCGCGGCATCCACCCCGTCGTCGGCGAGCGCGTCGATCATGGCGCCCAGCGACGACGAGGGCGCGAACCGGTCGGCCAGGCCGAGCAGGATCGCGTCCGCGCCGGTCGCGAACCCCGAGGTGAGGGCGAGCATCGTGCCCAGCTCGCCCGGCGCCCGGGAGAGCAGCCACGTGCCGCCGACGTCGGGCACGGCGCCGATGCCCGTCTCGGGCATGCCGGCACGCGTGCGCTCGGTCACCACGCGGTGCGATCCGTGCGCCGAGATGCCGATGCCGCCGCCCAGGACCAGGCCGTCCATGAAGGCCACGTACGGCTTCGGATACTCCGAGACGAGGGCGTTCATCGCGTACTCGTCGCGCAGGAACGCCTCGGTCCTCTCGTGGTGCCCGCTCGTGGCGGCCGCGTGCAGGGCGGCGATGTCGCCGCCCGCGCACAGCCCCCGGTCGCCGGCGCCGACCACCGCGACGGTCTCGATCGCGTCGTCGTCGCGCCACTCCCGGAGCGCCCGCGTCGTGAGCCGCACCATCTCGTGCGTGAGGGCGTTGATGCTGCGCGGGCGGTTCAGCGTGAGCAGCCCGAGCCGGCCCCGCCGTTCGGCCCGCACCGCGGGCTCGGGGATCGCGGAGGGCTCGTCGACGCTCATGCCGCCACCAGCGAGCGGCCGACGATGAGGCGCATGATCTCGTTCGTGCCCTCCAGGATCTGGTGCGCGCGCAGGTCGCGCACGACGCGCTCGATGCCGTACTCGGAGAGGTAGCCGTAGCCGCCGTGCAGCTGCAGGGCGTCGTTGGCGACGGTGAACGCGACATCCGTCACGAACTGCTTGGCCATGGCGCACAACGGGACCACGCCGGGGTCGTCGCTGTCGAGCGCCTCGGCCGCCTCGCGCAGCAGGCCGCGCGCCGCCCGCAGCTGCGTCGCCATGTCGGAGAGGCGGAACAGCAGCGCCTCGTGCTCCGAGAGCCGCTTGCCGAACGTCGTGCGCTCGCCCATGTAGGCGATCGTGCGGTCGAGGGCCCACTGCGCGCCGCCGAGGGAGCACGCGGCGACGTTGAGCCGGCCGCCGTTGAGGCCCTTCATGGCGATGCCGAAGCCTGCGCCCTCCTCGCCGAGCCGATGCGTCACGGGAACGCGCACGCCGTCGAGGATCACCTGCCGCGTGGGCTGGAGGCTCCACCCCATCTTGTGCTCGAGCGGGCCGAAAGAGAGCCCGGGCGTGCCGTCGGGCACGACGATCGCGCTCACGCCCCGCGGTCCCGGCTCACCCGTGCGCGCCATCACGATGTACACCGACGACGTGCCCGCTCCGGAGATGAACTGCTTCACGCCGTCGATCACGTACTCGTCGCCGTCGCGCGCCGCGCGCGTCGTGAGCGCCGCGGCGTCGGAGCCGGCCCCGGGCTCGGTCAGGCAGTAGCTGCCGAGCCGCGTCATCGAGGTGAGCCCGGGCAGCCACCGCTCGCGCTGCGCGTCGTCGCCGAACGCGTCGATCATCCACGTGACCATGTTGTGGATCGAGATGTACGCGGCGAGGGCCGTGTCGGCGCGCGCGAGCGTCTCGAACACGAGGGCGGTGTCGGTGCGGCTCAGGCCCGCGCCGCCCCACTGCTCCCGCGTGTAGATGCCGCCGAGCCCGAGCTCGCCGGCCTGCGCGAGCACGTCGACGGGGAAGTGCCTGGTCCGGTCCCATTCGTTGGCGAACGGGGCGATCGCGGCGTCCGCGAAGCCGCGGACGGCGTCGATGAGCGCGGTCTGGTCGTCGGAGAGTGCGTACATGCCGGTCAGTCCATGGTGGGGATGACGAAGCTCGCGCCCTCCTTGGTCCCGGAGGGCCAGCGGCTCGTGACGGTCTTGGTCTTGGTGTAGAAGCGGAACGCGTCGGCGCCGTGCTGGTTCAGGTCGCCGAAGCCGCTGCGTTTCCAGCCGCCGAACGTGTAGTACGCGATCGGCACGGGGATCGGCACGTTGACGCCGACCATCCCGACGTTGACGCGCGCCGTGAAGTCGCGGGCCGTGTCGCCGTCGCGCGTGTAGATCGCGACGCCGTTGCCGTACTCGTGATCGGATGCCAGGCCCAGCGCCTGCTCGTAGCTCTGCGCCCGCGTGATCACGAGCACGGGCCCGAAGATCTCCTCGCGGTAGACGGCCATGTCGGGCGTCACGTGGTCGAGCAGCGTGGGGCCGAGGTAGAAGCCCTCCTCGTGGCCCTCGACGACGAGGCCGCGGCCGTCGGCCAGCACGACGGCGCCCTCGTCGATGCCGCGCTGGATCGCCGCCGACACGCGATCGACGGCGTCGCGCGTGATGAGCGGACCGTAGTCCACGCCTTCCCGCAGCGACGGCCCGACGGCGAGCGCGGCGACGCGCTCGGTGAGCTTCGCGGCAAGGGCGTCGGCGGTCGCCGCGCCGACCGGCACGGCGACGGAGATGGCCATGCAGCGCTCGCCGGCCGAGCCGTATCCGGCCCCGATGAGGGCGTCGGCGACCTGGTCGAGATCGGCGTCGGGCATGACGACCAGGTGGTTCTTCGCGCCGCCGAAGCACTGCGCGCGCTTGCCGTGCGCGGCGGCGGTCGCGTAGATGTACTCGGCGATCGGCGTGGAGCCGACGAAGCCGATCGCCGCGACGCGGTCGTCGGCGAGCAGCGCGTCGACGGCCTCCTTGTCGCCGTTCACGACGCTGAAGACGCCCGCCGGAAGGCCCGCCTCGAGGAACAGCTCGGCCAGGCGCAGCGGCACGGAGGGGTCGCGCTCGCTCGGCTTGAGGATGAACGCGTTGCCCGCGGCCAGGGCGGGCCCGGCCTTCCACAGCGGGATCATCGCGGGGAAGTTGAAGGGCGTGATGCCGGCGACCACGCCGAGCGGCTGGCGCAGGGAGTACACGTCGATGCCCGTGCCGGCTCCCGTGCTGAACTCCCCCTTGAGCAGGTGCGGGGCGCCGATGCAGAACTCGATGACCTCGACGCCGCGCTGGATGTCGCCCTTGGCGTCGTCGAGCGTCTTGCCGTGCTCGCGCGACAGCAGCTCGGCGAGCTCGTCGCGATCGCGCGCCACGAGCTCGAGGAAGCGCATGAGCACGCGGGCGCGGCGCTGCGGGTTCCACGACCCCCACTCGCGCTGCGCGGTCTCGGCGGTCGCGATCGCCTCGCCGACCTCCGCGGCGGATGCCAGCGGCACCCGTGCCTGGACCTGCCCCGTGCTGGGGTCGAAGACGTCGGCGAATCGTCCCGAGGCGCCGTCTCGGTGCGCGCCGCCGATGAAGTGGGTGAGTGTCTTTGCCATGCCGTCGATATCCTTTGAAGACCAAGAAGATAGTTGGAAGTACAACTAATGTGATAGGTGTAAATATAGAGGCATCCCGAGCGAACACACAAGTGTGCTCTGAAGCGGCGCGACGAGTGGAGGACACCATGACCGAGTACGAGACGATCGTCACCGAGACGCGGGGGCGGGTGGGCTGGATCACCCTGAACCGTCCCGACGCGCTCAACGCGCTGAACTCCGTGCTGATGCGCGAGCTCCTCGCCGCCGCGCTGGCGTTCGACGCCGACGAGGGCATCGGCGCGATCGTGCTCACGGGGTCGGAGCGCGCCTTCGCCGCCGGCGCCGACATCAAGGAGATGGAGTCGAAGTCGGGCCTCGAGATGATCATGAGCGACCACTTCGGCCCGCTCGCCCGCTTCGCGGACGTGCGCACGCCCGTCGTCGCCGCCGTCGCCGGCTACGCCCTCGGCGGCGGGTGCGAGCTCGCGATGCTGTGCGACATCATCATCGCCGCCGACACCGCGACCTTCGGCCAGCCCGAGGTCAACCTCGCCGTCATCCCCGGGATCGGCGGCACGCAGCGACTGCTGCGCGCGGTGGGCTACTACAAGGCCGCCGACCTCGTGCTGACGGGCCGCTCCCTGTCGGCCGACGAGGCGGAGCGGGCGGGACTCGTCTCGCGCGTCGTGCCGGCCGCCGAGCTGCTCGCCGAGGCCGGCAGGGCGGCGGACGCGATCGCCGCGAAGTCGCTGCCGTCGGTGTTCGCGGCGAAGGCGGCTCTCGACGCCGGCATGGAGACGACGCTCGCCGAGGGCCTCCGGTTCGAGAAGCATGTGTTCGCGGCATTGTTCGACACCGCCGACCAGAAGGAGGGCATGACCGCCTTCCGCGAGAAGCGCGCGCCGGAGTTCCGTCACCGCTGACGCGGGCCCGGCCGCGCGCACGAGAGGAGAACGACGACATGACGACCTGGTTCATCACCGGCTGTTCCACAGGACTCGGCCGCGCGCTCGCGGAGGCCGTGCTGGCCGCGGGGCACCGTGCGGTCGTCACGGCGCGCGACCGCGCGAGCGTGGAGGATCTCGTGCGCCGGCATCCCGAGAGGGCGCTGGCACTGACGCTCGACGTGACCGACCTCGATCGCATCCCCGTCGCCGTGCGCGAGGCGGAGAGCCGGTTCGGCGGCATCGACGTGCTCGTGAACAACGCCGGCTACGGGTTCCGCTCGGCCGTCGAGGAGGCCGACCTCGACGACGTCGACCGGCTGTTCTCGACGCACGTGCGCGGGCCCGTGCGGCTCATCCAGGCCGTGCTGCCGCAGATGCGGGCGCGGGGATCGGGCACGATCGTGAACGTCTCCTCGTGCGGCGTGCACCTGGCGGGGGCGGGCTCGGGCTTCTACGCCGGCGCGAAGGCGGCGCTGGAGGGCGTCTCGAACTCGCTGCGCAAGGAGGTCGCGCCCCTCGGCGTCGACGTCATCGTCATCGAGCCCGGCGGGTTCCGCACCGACTTCTCGGGGCGGTCGCTGACGCAGTCGGCCGAGCCGATCGACGCCTATGCCGGCACTGCGGGCCTGCGGCGCAAGGAGAACGACACGGCGCACGGCACGCAGCCCGGCGACCCGGCCCGGGCCGCCCAGGCGATCATCGCCGCGGTCGAGGCGCCCGAGTCGCCGACCTTCCTGCTGCTCGGCTCCGACGCCGTGGACATCGTCGTGCCCGTGCTGGAGACGCAGCTGCGCGAGATCGAGAGATGGAAGCACCTCACGGTGAGCACCGACTACGCGTCGTAGACCGCGCGTCGCCGGCCGTGCGGCGCGGACAATGAAAGAGGAATCGTCGCCCGGCGGGCTGCCGGGCGGAAAGGAGAGGACGATGGCGTCACGGGAGCGGGTGGTGATCGTCGGCGGTGCGCGCACGCCGATCGGGAGCTTCGCAGGATCGCTGAAGGACGTGCCCGCGCACGAGCTGGGCGCCGCGGCGGTGCGCGAGGCGCTCGCGCGCTCCGGCGTCGACGGCGCCGAGGTCGGCGAGGTCATCATGGGCTGCATCGCCCAGAACGGGCCCGACGCCTACAACGCACGCCGCGTCGCCCTGTCGGCGGGACTGCATCACCGCACGCCCGCGCTCACCGTCAACCGGCTGTGCGGCTCGGGACTGCAGGCGATCTGGTCGGGCGCGCAGGAGCTGCTGTGGGGCGGCGTCGACGTCGTCGTCGCGGGCGGCGACGAGAGCATGTCGCGCACGCCGTTCCTCGACTTCCAGGCGCGCGGCAACGCGCGCCTGGGCGATCGCACGCTGCTCGACGGCACCCTCGCGATCCTCACCGACCCGTTCAGCGAGCGGCACATGGGCGTGACCGCCGAGAACGTCGCCGAGAAGTACGGCGTCTCGCGCGCCGCGCAGGACGAGTTCGCCGTCGAGAGCCAGCGCCGGGCCGCGACGGATGCCGCGCGCGCCGCGTTCGCGGAGGAGATCGTGCCCGTGTCGACCGGCGGCCGTCGCCCCGTGGAGGTCGCGGTCGACGAGCATCCGCGCCCCGACACGACGCTGGAGACCCTCGCGGGGCTCCGCCCCGTGTTCCGCGCCGACGGCACGGTCACGGCCGGCAACGCGTCGGGCATCAACGACGGCGCCGCCGCGACCGTGCTCATGCGCGAGTCCGACGTGCGCGAGCGCGGCCTGCGCGGCCTCGTCACGCTCGAGGCGGTCGCGACCGCCGGCAACGAGCCCGAGCTCATGGGATACGCGCCGGTCTACGCCCTGCAGCGGCTCTGGGAGCAGACGGGCATGACGCCCGCCGACGTCGACGTCATCGAGCTCAACGAGGCGTTCGCCTCGCAGGCCGTCGCCGTCATCCGCGACGCGGGTCTCGACCCCGCAAGGACCAATCCGTACGGCGGCGCGATCGCGCTGGGCCACCCGGTGGGCGCGACGGGCGCGATCCTCACCGTGCGCGCGGCTCTCGACCTGCAACGGCGCGACCTGGAGCACGCCGTCGTCACGATGTGCATCGGCGGCGGGCAGGCCCTCGCCGCGCTGCTGAGACGGTGGGAGGCGTGACGCGCCGCTGACCGGTGGTCACCGGCGCGGTCAGGAGGCGCGTTCCAGGGCGCGCGAGATCACGACGCGCTGCACCTGGTTCGTGCCCTCGAAGATCTGCATGACCTTGGCGTCGCGCATGTACCGCTCCGCCGGAAAGTCCTGCGTGTAGCCGGCGCCGCCGAGCACCTGCACGGCGTCGGTCGCGACCTTCATCGCGTTGTCGGTCGCGGTGATCTTCGCGATGGCCGCGTCGACGCCGAAGGGGAGGCCCGCGTCCCGCCGGCGCGCGGCGGCCAGGTACGTGGCGCGGGACGCGGCCACGGCGGCAGCCATGTCGGCGAGCAGGAAGGCGAGCCCCTCGTGCCGGATGATCGGCACGCCGAACGCCTCGCGCTGCTTGGCGTAGCCGACGGCGAGGTCGAGCGCGGCCTGCGAGAGGCCGGTGGCCACGGCGGAGATCCCCAGGCGTCCCGAATCGAGCGCCGAGAGGGCGATCGAGAGCCCCTGTCCCTCCTCGCCGATGAGGTTCTCGACGGGCACGGGCGTGTCGTCGAAGCTCACCGTGCTCGTGCGCGAGCTCGTCAGGCCCATCTTGCGCTCGCCCGGCGCGGCGGAGATCCCGGGCAGGTCGGCGGGCACGTGGAAGCACGAGATGCCCTTGGGCCCGGCGGCCGTGCGCGCCATGACGGTGTAGAAGTCCGCCTCGCCGCCGTGCGTCGTCCACGCCTTGGCGCCCGTGAGCCGGTAGACGTCGCCGTCGCGCGTCGCCGTCGTCCTCATCGCGGCAGGATCGGAGCCGGCGTGGGTCTCGGAGAGGCAGTAGGCCCCGAGCAGGTCGCCGCCGATCATCGTGGGCAGCCAGCGCTCCCGCTGTGCCGCGGACCCGAAGGTGGCGAGCGGATAGCACGACAGCACGTGCACGCTGACGCCGACGGCGACGCTCGCCCAGGCGCCGCCGATGACCTCCAGCGCCTGGAGGTACACCTCGTACGGCTGGTCCCCGCCGTCGTACTCCACGGGATAGGGCAGCCCGAACATGCCGAGGCCCCCGATCTGGCGGAAGACGTCGCGCGGGAACGTTCCCGCGCGATCCGATCCGGGGGCGCGCGGGACGAGCTCGGACTCCGACCACTCCTCGATGAGCTGAAGGAAGTCCGCCGCTTCCGCGGTCGGGAGGAGGCGATCCACCATGACACACATCTCCTGATGTCGAACGAACACCTCAGGTGTACCACAATGGGTACTGAAGGTGCAATTACAGTACCAATCGTAGACTGTTCTGCATGTCGTCCATGCCGGTGCTGCGCTCCCGCACGGGGCCGGCGCAGCAGGCGGCCCGGCGCGACGCGCTGCTCGACAGCCTGATCGAGCTCTTCCTCGACGACGGGTTCCGGCGCCTGAGCGTCGACGACATGGCGCGATGGGCGCGATGCTCCAAGCGCACGATCTATGCGCTCGGCGAGAGCAAGGAGCAGGTCGTCCTCGCGGTCGTGCGCGGGTTCTTCCGCCGTGCGACCGGATGGATCGCCCAGCGGCTCGACGCGGAGGCCGATCCGACGAGCCAGATCGGCGACTATCTCCGCCTGATCTCGCAGGCCCTCGCGCCCGCCTCGCCGCAGTTCTTCGCGGACCTCGACGCGTTCGCCCCCGCCCGGGAGATCTATCAGGAGAACACTCGCATTGCGGCCGAGCGCGTGCAGGAGCTCGCCCGGCAGGCGGTCGGCGAGCGGTCGCGCATGGATGCCGAGTTCATCGGCGTCGTGGCGGGCATCGTGATGAACGCGATCCATCGCAAGGAGGTCGAGGCCCTGGCCGGTCTCGACGACGCGGCGGCCTATCGGGCGCTCGCCGACCTCATCGTGGCCGGGGTGCGCGGCGCGGAGTGAGCCCCGCCCTCGCGCCGGGATGTCCCGCCGAGGTGGCCCGCGCGAGGCGCGCGTGGCCTAGCCTGGGTTCATGGTCGGGGTTCCGGTGGTGCTGGGGGTGCGGCGTTCCGCGCCCGTTCCCGTGCCGGGCGCGCCGGACGCGGGGGCCGCGTTGGTGGACGGGTACGGGCGGGTGCATCGGGATCTGCGGATCTCGCTGACCGACCGGTGCTCGCTGCGGTGCACGTACTGCATGCCCGAGCAGGGCAACGAGTGGCTCGCGCGTTCGAGCATCCTGACCACCGACGAGATCGTGCGGGTCGCCGAGGTCGCCGCCGCGGCGGGGATCACCACCTTCCGCCTCACCGGGGGAGAGCCGCTGCTGCGGGCCGACATCGCCGACGTCGTGTCCCGCCTCGCCCGCATCACGGGGCCCGGCGGGCCGGTACAGGTCGCGATGACGACCAACGGCATCCGCCTGCCCGACCTCCTTCCCGGGCTGATCGCGGCCGGCCTGGCGCGGCTGAACATCTCGATCGACACCCTCGACCGCGACCGTTTCCACCGCCTCACCCGCCGCGACCGGCTCGACGAGGTGCGCGCCGGGATCGCCGCCGCAGCCGCATCGGGGCTCCGGCCCCTGAAGCTGAACGCGGTCGCGATGCGCGGGATCAACGACGACGAGCTGTGCGACCTGGTCGACTACGCCGTCACGCACGACGCGGAGCTGCGGTTCATCGAGCAGATGCCCCTGGACGCGGGCCACACCTGGGACCGCGACGCGATGGTCACCCGCGAGGAGATCCTCGCCACCCTGGCCGGCCGGTGGGACCTCACTCCCGTGCCGGGACGCCACGGCGCCCCCGCCGAGCGCTTCCTCCTGGACGGCGGGCCCGCCACCGTCGGGGTGATCGCCTCGGTCACCGCGCCCTTCTGCGGCGACTGCGACCGCCTCCGCCTCACCGCCGACGGGCAGCTGCGCAACTGCCTGTTCTCCACCTCCGAGTACGACCTCCTCCCGACCCTCCGCGGGACGGACTCCCGCACCGTCGACGCCGTCCTCCGTGCCTGCGTCCGCGGCAAGCTCCCCGGCCACGCCATCAACGACCCGTCCTTCCTCCAGCCCGCCCGCGGCATGAACGCCATCGGCGGGTAGCCCCGGCATCCCCGTCGGCCACGGGTCTCGTTGTTGCGGCATGAGCCTAGTCGTGGTTCACTTCTCGGGACGAGCGAGGAGCGTGGGCACATGGTCGCAGTGGATCCGTCCATCGTCGGGACGCAGCATGAGGACCCCCCTGTGCGCTGGGGGCGAGATGATGCGATCCTCTACGCGCTCGGTGTCGGCGCCGGCTCCGCCGACCCGTGCGCGGAGCTCGAGTACACGACCGAGAACACGCCCGATCGCCCTCAGGTCGCCCTGCCGTCGTTCCCGCTCGCCCTGGGCGGGAACCCGATCGAGCTGCTGGGCGACGTCGCGCTGGCCCAGGTGCTCCACGCCGCCCAGTCCGTCCGCCTGCCGGGCCCGTTCCCCGTGGCGGGCGCGGCGACGTGCCGCACCCGCGTGGACGCCGTCCACGACAAGGGGCGCGACGCCCTCGTGCGGATGTCGAGCGCGCTGGTCGACCTCGCGAGCGGGGCGACCCTCGCCGAGACGTCGACGGTCATGTACATCCTGGGCGGGGGCGGCTTCGGCGGCGAGCGCGGCCCGTCGCCGCGCGTCGCGGAGCCCGACCGGGCTCCCGATCGCGTCGTCGAGGTGGCGACGCGGCCCGAGCAGGCGCTGCTCTACCGGCTCAGCGGCGACCGCAACCCCCTGCACTCCGATCCTCGCGCGGCCGCTGCCGCGGGCTTTCCGCGCCCGGTCCTGCACGGGCTGTGCACCTTCGGCATCGTGTGCCGCACGCTGCTGGCCGGCGCGGACGCCGCCGCGTTCGAGCGGATGACCGCCCGCTTCGCCGCTCCCGTGGTGCCGGGCGAGACGATCACGGTCCGCGCCTGGGACGAGGGCGACGGCACGGTCTTCGACGCGTGGGTGGGATCGCGGCGGGTGCTCGCCGACGGAGGCTTCGGCCTGCATCGAGACGGTGAATGACTGGTAGACGATGGAATGCTCGCAAAGCCGTGATCATCTCTGATCTCAAGCCATGAAAATCGGTGCTTCCGGCAGGATTGTGGAAAATCAAGTGAATAGACGCTAGGCTGTGCGCAATGCGTCCGGACGCGACAGCGCGGTCAGAGGGGACGCCGGCCCAATGGGAGTCAGGAACGTGAAGACATCTGAGGCATACATCTACGACGCCGTGCGCACGCCTCGCGGACGGGGGCGGGCGAACGGCTCGCTGCACACGATCAAGCCGATCTCGCTCGTCACGGGGCTCATCCGCGCCGTGCTGGATCGCAATCCGCAGCTGGACCCGCACGCGGTCGACGACATCGTGCTCGGCACCGTGTCGCCCGTCGGCGATCAGGGCTCGGTCCTCGCGCGTGCCGCGGCCCTGGCGACGGGACTGCCCGACACCGTGGCCGGACTGCAGGTCAACCGGTTCTGCGGCTCGGGCCTCGAGGCGGTGAACATCGCGGCGCAGAAGGTGCGCTCGGGATGGGACACCGTCGTGCTGGCCGGCGGCGTCGAGTCGATGTCGCGCCTGCCCCTCGGGTCCGACGGCGGCGCGCTGATGAACGATCCGGAGACGAACTACCGCACCGCGTACGTGCCGCAGGGCGTCAGCGCCGACCTCATCGCCACGATCGAGGGGTTCGACCGCGAGCGCGTCGACGCCTACGCCGTGCAGTCGCAGGACCGGGCCGAGGCGGCCTGGGCCGCCGGGCGCTTCGCCGGCTCGGTCGTGCCGGTGCGCGACATCGGCGACGTCGTCGTGCTCGACCACGACGAGCACCGTCGCCCGGGCTCCACCGTCGCGTCGCTGGGCGCCCTGTCGCCGTCGTTCGAGAAGATGGGCGTGCTCGGCGGGTTCGACGCCGTCGCCCTGCAGCGCTATCACTGGGTCGAGCGGATCGACCACGTCCACCACGCCGGCAACTCGTCGGGGATCGTCGACGGCGCCTCGCTCGTCGTCATCGGCGGCGAGCGTGCGGCGGCCGAGCTCGGCCTGACGCCGCGCGGTCGCGTCGTGGCGACCGCGACGTCGGGCGCCGACTCGACGATCATGCTCACCGGTCCCGTGCCGGCGACGCAGAAGGTCCTGGCCACGGCGGGCCTCACGGTCGACGACATCGACCTGTTCGAGGTGAACGAGGCCTTCGCCGCGGTGCCGCTGTTCTTCTCCGCGAAGCTCGGCGTGCCCGAGGAGAAGATCAACGTCAACGGCGGCGCGATCGCCATGGGCCACCCCCTGGGGGCCACCGGCGCCATGCTGCTCGGCACGGCGCTCGACGAGCTGGAGCGCACGGGCGGCCGATACGCCGTGATCACGCTCTGCATCGGCGGCGGCATGGGCGTGGCCACCCTCATCGAGCGACTGTGACCCGGCACAGCGGAACTTCCAAGGAGAACGACGATGCGATTTGAGAATTCGATGTTCGACATCGAGCGCGACGACGACGGGATCGTCGTCGTCACGATGGACGACGAGACCCAGTCGGCCAACACCATGAACGAGCGGTTCCAGCGCGAGCTGCCCGAGCTCGTCGCGCACCTGGAATCGGTGCGGGAGACGACCACGGGCATCGTGATCGCCTCGGCGAAGAAGACCTTCTTCGCCGGCGGCGACCTGGGATGGATGATGGCGATGACCCGCGACGACGCGGGGCTCGTCGAACGGCAGCTCGACCTGATGAAGGCCGCGCTCCGCCGCCTGGAGACGATCGGCCGCCCCGTCGTCAGCGTGATCGACGGCGCCGCGCTCGGCGGCGGGTTCGAGATCGCGCTCGCCTCGCACCGCCGCATCGCGACCCGCGGCCGCGGCGTGGTCGTCGGCCTGCCCGAGGTCACGCTCGGCCTGCTCCCCGGGGCCGGCGGGACGACGCGCACGGTGCGGATGTTCGGCCTGCTGCCGGCCCTGCAGGACATCCTCCTGCCGGGACGCAAGTTCTCCGCGCAGGAGGGACTCGACGCCGGCCTGCTCGACGAGCTCGTCGACGACGCGTCGCAGCTCGTCCCCGCCGCGCGGGCCTGGATCCTCGCCGGCCCCGACCCGACGCAGCCCTGGGACCGGCCCGGCTACGAGATCCCGGGCGGACGTCCGGACGCGCCCGGCGTCGCGCGCGAGCTGCCGATGCTCCCGGCGCAGCTGCGCAAGAAGAGCAACGGCTCGCCGATCCCCGCGCAGATCAACGTCCTCGCCGCGGCGGTCGAGGGGGCGCAGGTCGACTTCGACGGCGCCTCCCGCATCGAGTCGCGCTACTGCGCCGACCTGATGACCGGGCCCATCTCGAAGAACATCATCACGTCGACGTTCTTCGACATGCAGTCGATCAAGCGCGGCGGCAGCCGGCCCGAGGGCTACCCGCAGACCACGTTCTCCAAGCTCGTGGTGCTCGGCGCCGGCATGATGGGCGCCGGCATCGCCTACGTCGCGGCGCGCGCGGGGATCGACGTCGTGCTCAAGGACGTCGCGATCGAGGCCGCCGAGCGCGGCAAGTCGTACAGCGCGCGGGTGCTCGAGAAGGAGATCTCCCGGGGACGGCTGACGGAGGCCGAGCGCGACGCCGTGCTCGCACGCATCCACCCGACCGTCGACGCGGCCGACGCGCAGGGCGCCGACATCCTCATCGAGGCCGTCTTCGAGAACCCCGAGCTGAAGAAGTCGGTCATCGCCGAGGTCGTGCCCTACCTGGCCGAGGGGGCGCTGATCTCCTCGAACACCTCCAGCCTGCCGATCACCGACCTGGCGAGCGCGGTCGACGATCCCGGCCGGTTCATCGGCCTGCACTTCTTCTCACCGGTCGACCGGATGGCGCTGCTGGAGATCGTCGTGGGCGCCGGCACGAGCGACGCGACGACCGCCAAGGCGGTCGACTTCGCCGCGCAGATCAAGAAGACCCCGATCGTCGTCAGCGACGGTCGCGGCTTCTACACGACCCGGGTCATCCTGCGCTACGTCGACGAGGCGATCGCGCTGGTCGGCGAAGGCGTGCCCGCCGCATCTGTCGAGCAGGCGGCGCTGCAGGCCGGGTACCCGGTGGGCCCGCTGGCGCTCGTCGACGAGCTCACCCTCACGCTGCTGCGGCACATCCGCGAGGAGACGATCCGCGGCGAGGTCGCCGAGGGGCTGACTCCCGTCATCCATCCGGCGAACGCGGTCGTCGACCGCATGATCGACGAGTTCGACCGCAAGGGCCGCTCCGGCGGCGCCGGCTTCTACGAGTACGCCGACGGCGCGAAGAGGTCGCTCTGGCCCGGCCTCGCGGAGGCGTTCGGGGCGGACGACCCGGGGGTGCCGTTCGAGGACATGCAGGAGCGCATGCTGTTCATCGAGGCGCTCGACTCCATCGCCTGTCTCGACTCGGGCGTGCTGCGCACCGTCGCGGATGCCAACATCGGCTCGCTGCTCGGCATCGGGTACCCCGGGTGGACCGGAGGCACGCTGCAGTACGCGAGCCAGTACGAGGGCGGCCTGGCCGGCTTCGTCGCCCGCAGCCGCGAGCTCGCCGCGCGGTACGGCGAGCGGTTCGAGCCGCCCGCCTCGCTCGTCGCGCTCGCCGAGGCGGGCGGGACCTACCGGTGAGCACCGCCGGCGACGCGGAGGAGATCGCTCTCTTCCGGGAGACGGTGCGGCACTTCATCGACACCGAGGTGGCGCCCCACGACCAGGAATGGGAGCGCGCGCACATCGTCGACCGGTCCCTGTTCCGCGCCGCCGGCGCCGCCGGACTGCTCGTGCCCAACGCGCCCGAGCGGTTCGGCGGCGGAGGCGCCCCCGACTGGCGGTTCAATGCCGTGCTCGACGACGAGTTCGGGCGCTCCGGGTATGCCGGAGAGGCGATCGGGCTCGCCCTGGTCAACGACGTCGTCTCGCCCTACCTGCTGGAGTGCACGACCGAGGAGCAGCGGGAGCGATGGCTGCCGGGGCTGATCACGGGCGAGACGATCGGCGCGATCGCGATGACCGAGCCGGGCACCGGGAGCGATCTGGCCGGGATCGCCACGCGGGCGACGCTCGAGGGCGACCACTACGTGCTCAACGGATCGAAGACGTTCATCTCGAACGGTCAGAACGCCGATCTCGTGATCGTGGCGGCGCGCACGTCGCCCGACCGGCACCGCGGCCTGACGCTGCTGGTCGTCGACGCGAACGCCGAGGGGTTCTCGCGCGGGCGCAACCTCGACAAGCTCGGCCTGCTGTCGCAGGACACCAGCGAGCTGCACTTCGCCGACGTGCGGGTCCCCGTCGCCGATCGCCTCGGCGACGAGGGGGACGGCTTCCTGCAGCTCGTGCGCAACCTGCCGCAGGAGCGCCTCTCGCTGGCGGTGATGGCCGTCGCCGCCGGCGAGGCGATCCTCGCGCACACCCTCGAGTACGTCACGGAGCGAAAGGCCTTCGGCACGCCGATCGGCAGCTTCCAGAGCTCCCGCTTCACGCTCGCCGAGCTCGCCACCGAGATCTCCGTCGCGCGGGTCTTCGTCGACGACTGCGTGGCCCGCCACCTGCGCGGCGAGCTGACGGCCGTGACGGCCGCGAAGGCGAAGTGGTGGACGACCGAGCTGCAGGTCAGGGTCGCCCACCGCTGCCTGCAGCTCTTCGGCGGCTACGGCTACATGCGGGAGTACCCCATCAGCCGCTTCTACGTGGATGCGCGCATCCAGACGATCTTCGGCGGCACGACCGAGATCATGAAGGAGATCATCGGCCGCGATCTCGGCGTCTGACGCGCGGCGTCGCCGGAGGCGTCACCGGGCCAGGAAGCGTTCGATGAGCGCTCCCGCCTCGGGGCCTCCGGCGGCGCGCGAGATCGACCGCGCCTCGCGGTCGAGGTGCGCGTCGAGGTCGGAGTCGAGGCCCTCGCGCAGAAGGCGGCGCGTGGCGCCGAGCGCCCCCGCGGCGCCGGCCGCGATGCGGGCCGCGATGTCCCGTCCGCGCTGAGCCGCCTCGGCGTCGGCGCAGACGACCGAGGCGAGCCCGAGCTGCACGGCGCGCTCGGCGTCGGCCGACTCGCCCGTGAGCGACATCGTCAGGGCTGCGCGCAGGCCGACGACGCGCGGCAGCAGCCACGAGGTGCCGCAGTCCGGCGTCAGGCCGACCGCGGGGTAGGCGACCACGAAGCGGGCCGATCCGCCGGCGACGACGACGTCGGCGGCGAGCGTGAGCGCGAGCCCGGCGCCGGCCGCAGCCCCGCGGACGACGGCGACCACGGGCTGGGGCGCCGTGTGCAGCGCCCGGATCGCGCGGTGCGCCTCGCCGGCGAGCTCGAGCAGGTAGGCGGAGCGATCGGGGGCGTCGGCCATCGTCCTCAGGTCGCCGCCCACGCAGAACGACCGGGCGCCGCCCTCCAGCAGGATCGCGCCGACGCGGGGGTCGTCGCGGGCGCTCTCGACGGCGTCGGCCAGCAGGCCCGCCGTGGACAGGTCGATCGCGTTGCCGGCCTCGGGGCGGTCGAGGGTGATCGTCGCCACGCCGTCGTCGACCACGAGGCGCACGGTGGGGGAGGAGGTCATGGGGTCCTTCCTGACGGGACGACCGGCGGCGGTGCTGAGCGAACGTGCCGCCGGAGCAATCTAGCGAACATTCACTAGAATAGCGCAGAGGTCCGTGCTCCCCAAGGGCACGGCGAAAGGAGTGAGCGGTGAACTCGAAAGAGAGGCGGGAGTGCTCGGTGCTCACCGACGCGTCGGTCGAGCGGGTGTTCGGCGTGGGCCCCTGCGACGTCACCGCGCACCGGTGGGCGTGCGCGGCGACGGTGCGGCCGTGGATGGACGGCGCGCTGCCCCGCGTGGCCGTGCTGCTGGACCACGTGCTCGGTGAGGCCGTGTTCGCGCGACGTCCTCGGGGCACCTGGTCGATCACCGCCGAGCTGTCCGTCGAGCTCGCGGCGCCCGTGCCCGACGGGGCGAGGATCGAGGCCGTCGTGGGCGACGTCGTCGTCGACGCCGACGGCGGCTTCGCCTGGGCGACGGTCACGGGCGAGGACGGCCGGCTCGTGGCGCTCGGGTCGACGTGGGTGAACGTGGTCCCGGTCGGCGTGGAGGCGGAGGCGGCCCTGCGCGCGGCGGGCCGGGACGATGCGACGCCGCCGTCGTCGGACCGTGCGCGACCCGAGCGCGCCGGCGGCGCGGCCGAGGTGCTCGGGCTCGTCGTCGCGCAGGGGGACGGCGACGCGGTCGTCGCCCGCCTCGACGACACCGGGCCGTGGGCCAACCTGTTCGGCACCCTGCACGGCGGCGTGGCGGCCACCGCGGCCGGCATCGTCGCGCAGCGCCTGCGTCCCGGCATGCGCGTCTCGGGCCTGCGCGTCTCGTACCCGCGTGGCGTGACCGCGCCGTCGGCGGTCGAGCTGGTCGCCGAGACGGTGCACCCCGGTCGCCGTCTCGTCACCGCGCGCGTGCGCGGGCGGGACGCGCAGGGGCGGCTGTGCTTCGAGGCCGCGGTGGGCCTGCGCGCGTGAGCGGTGCGCGGGTCAGCCCGCGGTGACGCCCGACCCCCAGCGGTCGGGATGGAAGGCCTGCATCCGGTCGGGCGTCAGGCGCTCGGCGAAGTCGGCGGCCGTCCATGCGTCGGCGGTCCAGGTGTGCGCCGCCTCGGGATGCGTCCACACCGACAGCACGCTGCCGTCGAAGGAGAGCACCTGGCCGGAGACGTCGCGCGACTCGGCGCCCGCGAGGTAGGACACGATCGGGGCGACGGCGTCGGGCGACGGGAAGGCGACGGCATGGCCCACGTCGCTGCTCGCGAACACCTTCGTCATGTCGGTCGCCGCGGCGGGGGCCAGGGTGTTGGTGCGGATGCCGAAGCGCGCGAAGAGCTCGAGGTGCATGACGCGGCCGAGCCCGACGATGCCGGCCTTCGCGGCGGCGTAGTTGGCCTGGCCGTACATGCCGAACAGCCCGGAGCCCGACGACACGTTGACGATCGAGCCGCCCCGGTCGGTCATCCGGCGTGCGGCGGCGCGCGCACACGCCCACGTTCCGCGCAGGTGCGTCGCGACGACCTCGTCGAACTCCTCGACGGACATCTTCAGGAAGGAGCGGTCGCGGGTGATCCCGGCGTTGTTGACGAGCACGTCGATGCGCCCGAACGCCGACACCGCCGTCTCGACCAGGTGCTCGCAGAACGCCGCGTCGGCGACCGAGCCGACCGCGGACACCGCCTCCGCGCCCGACGAGGCGAGCTCCGCGACCGCGCGCGCCGCGCCCTCCTCCGTCGTGGCGTTGACGACGACGCGGTGGCCGGTGCGCGCCAGCTCCGCGGCGAACGCGCGTCCGAGGCCGCGCGACGATCCCGTGACGACCGCCACCGGCGCGTCGTGAGTGCTCTGTGTCATTGCCGTTCCACTTCTCGTTCGAGGGGACGATCCCCGCCGTGGGGCGACGGACGCGCCGTCGTCGTGCCGCTCCCATGATAGGGGACAAAAGATTCGTGATGCGACAAGACATTGACGAATGTGCCCGTCTGGTGTTACCGTCACTGCACCCGTGAACGCCGCCGTCTCCGCGAGCCGAGGAGGCCGGACGGCCCCGGGATGCGCATCTCGCGGTGCGCACGTCGACGATGAGGTGAGGAAGCCTTGATGAACGAAGATGTGACAACGTCGGACTGGGCCAGGAAGATCCCGCGCGAGCAGCGCGAGGACTTCCTCGCGCGGGGCTGGTGGCGGGACCGGACGCCGGTCGACGACCTGCTGGAGGCGATCGAGCGGAACCCGCACAAGGCGGCCGTCGTGTCGTATGCGAAGGGCTCGGCCATGCCGCGCACCGTCACCTACGGACAGCTCGGATCGCTCATCACGCGCTTCGCCGGGGCGCTCGACGCGCTCGGCGTCGGCAAGGGCGACATCGTCTCGATCCAGCTGCCCAACACGTGGGAGTTCCCGGCGCTGGCCATCGCCGCGATGCGCATCGGCGCCATCCCGAACCCCATCCCGCACATCTATCGCGAGAACGAGCTGTCGTTCATGCTCCGCCACGCCGGGAGCAAGGTGTACATCGTGAAGGCGCAGCACGGCGGCTTCTCGTACGCCGACATGGCGCGCAGGCTGCGCCCCGGCCTCCCCGAGCTCGCGCACGTCGTCGTGCTGGGCGAGGACGACGGCGACTTCACCTCCTTCGACGACTTCTTCGTCGACACGCGGTGGGACCTCGTCGACGGCGTCGGCGAGCTGCTCGCGCAGCGGCATCCGCAGCCCGACGACCCCGCGCTGCTGCTGTTCACGTCGGGGACCACCGGGCGGCCGAAGGCGGCCGTGCACTCGCACAACACGCTGTGGGCGCAGGGCCGGCCGATCGCCGACGCCGTGCAGATGGTCGAGGACGACGTGAGCTTCATGGCCTCGACGGTCGGCCATCTCACCGGCTTCTACTGGGGCACCTATCTGCCGCTGTCGCTCGGCCAGAAGGTCGTCTACCAGGACGCGTGGGACCCGCGCGCCCTCGTCGACATGATCGAGTACGAGGGCATCACGTGGATGCTGTCGGCGACGCCGTTCGCCCTCGACATGATCGACGCGCTCAAGCAGCAGCCGCGCCCGCTCGGCAGCCTGCGCGCGTTCGCGTGCGGCGGCGCGCCGATCCCGCCGCACGTGGCGATCCAGATGCAGGAGCACCTCGGCGTCGAGCTGCTCTCGCTGTGGGGCATGAGCGAGGTGGGCGTGTGCACGATCCACCAGCTCGGCACCCCCGTCGAGGTCCTCGCCGAGAGCGACGGGATGCAGGTCGAGTACGTCGACCTGCGCATCGTCGACGACAACGACGAGCCCGTCGCCGACGGCGAGGAGGGGCGGCTGCAGATGCGCGGGCCCGGGATCATCCTCGGCTACTACAAGCAGCCCGAGGCGATCGCCGCGGCGATGGACGACGAGGGCTGGTTCGACACGGGCGACAACGGCCGCCGCACGCCGCACGGCGGCATCCGGATCACCGGCCGCAGCAAGGACATCATCGTCCGCGGCGGCCAGAACGTGCCCGTCGTCGAGATCGAGAACCTCCTCCTCACGCACCCCGGCGTCAAGGAGGTCGCGGTGGTCGCCTATCCCGACGACCGCATGGGGGAGCGCGGCTGCGCCTGCGTGGTCGCGGCGGGCGACGCGACGCCCACGCTCGCCGATCTCACTGCCCATCTCGCGGAGGCGGGCTTCACGAAGCAGTTCTGGCCGGAGAGGCTCCTGCTGCTCGACCAGTTCCCCAAGACGCCCGCGGGCAAGGTGCAGAAGTACCGCCTGCGGGAGCTGGTGCAGGAGGACATCGCCCTCGCCGGCTGACGGGACGCGGCCTCCGCGCGGCGCCGGCGGGTCAGACGCTCTCGAGGTGCGAGAGCACCTGCCAGTGCCGCTCGGAGGCCTCCTTCCACGCCGCGCGGCACTCGCCGAGCACGGTCGTCGCGCGGAAGCCGGGCCACCGCGGCGGGAGGAACTCGCGCGGCAGGTCGGGGTCGAGGTAGGGGAACCGGCGCCACGCCTGCACCAGCTCGATGCGGGCGAGCAGCGCCTCGCGGTCGTCGCGCGGCGTGAGCTTCGCGAACCGCTCGATGAACTGCTCGTACTGCGCGCTCAGCAGGTCGAGGTTCCACGCCGACTCCACGAGGGCGCGCTCGTCGCCGATCCCGCCGTGGCGTCCGACGAACGAGTGCGTCTGCTCGAGCAGGCCGAGGCGTTCGATGACCTCGCGGGCCTCGGGCTCGCGGTCGACGTGCGGCGTGATCCAGTGGCCGGAGCCCGGCGATCCCAGGCCCGCCCAGATGAGGCCCGACTGCAGGTGATGGCGCAGCTGCCGCTGGGACTCGGGCACCGTGACGAGGATCGACAGCCATCGCCGGTCCCAGGTCATGTCGCGCGTCTGCCAGCCGAAGACGCGCTCGCCGCCCTCGGCCAGCGCCCGGCCGCCGGCGGCGGTGAACTCCCAGCGCACGCGCCGGCCCTCGCGCACGGGCTCGATGTGTCCCGACTTCGCGGTGCGCTGGATGGCCTTGCGCGCGGCGTTCGGCTCGAAGCCCAGTTCGCCCAGCACGTTGACGAGGGTCGATGACCACACCGTCCGTCCGGCCGGCCAGACGAACTCGCCCAGGCAGACCAGCAGTGCGGCGCGCGCACTCGTCTGGTGCACCCCGCTGATCAGGCTGAGCGGTTCGACGAGCGTTGCGTGTTCGCGAGCCATGTGTGCCTTCTCCGTCTCTTTCTCCGGACGCCCTCACGAGGCCAATGTTGGCCATCATGGTTGCGTACCGCTGTAATTATGGCAATAATGAAGGGCATCTCGCCGCCGAGTCGCGACGATCGCCCGGCGATCGCACACCGATCGCAGGGCGATGTTCCCTACGAACGGCGAGGATGCCCTGGACAACGACGCGCGGAGGCGACCCGGATGCCACATGTGATCACTCAGTCGTGCTGCAACGATACTGCGTGCACTGTCGTCTGCCCCGTCGACTGCATCCACCCCACCCCGGCCGAGCGGCGCGCCGGCTCGACCGAGATGCTCTACATCGACCCGAACACGTGCATCGACTGCGGGAGCTGCGTCGTGGAGTGCCCCGTCGGGGCGATCTACGCCGATCACAACCTGCCCGACGACCTGGCCGACTACGCGAAGGTCAACGCCGACTTCTTCGAGACCGCCTGGCCGGCGCTCGGCGAGGTGCCCCGCCGCGAGGTGGGCAAGCCCGCCGTCGCGCGGACCGAGGAGCTCCGCGTCGCGGTCATCGGCTCGGGGCCCTCCGGCTGCTACGCCGCGCTGGAGCTGCTCGAGCGCGGCGGCTCCGCCCTCCGCGTCGACTTCTTCGATCGGCTCCCCACGCCGTGGGGCCTCGCGCGGGCCGGCATCGCCCCCGACCACCTGCACACCAAGGCCGTCGCGGAGCGGTTCGCCGAGCACGCCCGCGATCCGCGGCTGAGGTTCTTCTTCAATGTCGAGGTGGGCACGCACGTCTCCGTCGCCGAGCTGGCCGAGAGCTATCACGCCGTGATCTTCGCGACCGGCGCCTCCAGCTCGCGCGCCCTCGGCATCCCCGGCGAGGACCTGCCGGGCAGCCACCCCGCGACCGCCTTCGTGGCCTGGTACAACGCGCACCCCGACGCCGCCGACGCGCGGTTCGACCTGACGACGCCGCGGGCCGTCATCGTCGGCAACGGCAACGTCGCGATGGACGTCGCGCGCATGCTCACCGCCTCGCCCGCGCAGCTGCAGCACTCCGACGCGGCCGAGCACGCCGTGCGGGCGCTGACCGCCGGATCGGTGCGCGAGGTCGTGCTCCTCGCGCGTCGCGGTCCCCTGCACGCCGCGTTCACGTCGCCCGAGCTCCGGGCCCTGGGGTCGATCCCCGGCCTGCGCGTCGCCGTCGACCCCGCCGATCTGGAGCTGACCCCCAACGAGCGACGGCTCCTCGGCGAGTCGTTCGCGCCGCGGCTCAAGTACGAGCTGCTCAGCGAGTACGCCGCGCGGGACTGGGGCGACGCCGACCGCACCATCCGCCTCCGCTTCTTCTCCGCGCCGGTGCGGGTGCTGGGCGACGACCGCGTCGAGGCCATCGAGATCGAGCGCACGCGATCGGCGGATGCCGGCGAGCAGACGCAGACCGAGTCCACCGGCGTCCTGGAGCGGATCCCGACGGGCCTCGTGCTCCGGGCGGTCGGCTACCGCGGCATCCCCATCGAAGGGCTGCCGTTCGACGAGGCGCGCGGCATCCTGCCCAACGACGGTGCGAGGATCGTCGAGCCGCCGAGCGGCGCGCCCGTGCGCGGGATGTACACCGTGGGCTGGATCAAGCGCGGTCCCTCGGGCGTGCTCGGCACGAACAAGCAGTGCGCGAGCGACACGGTCGCCGCGCTGCTCGACGACCACCGCGCCGATCGGCTCGCCGACCCGACGCGATCGGCCGACGACGTCGACACGCTCCTGCGCCGACGCCAGCCGGCGCTGTACGACTGGGACGGATGGCGCCGGATCGACGAGTACGAGCTGCTCAGCGGCCGGCGCCTCGGCCGCCCGCGCGCCAAGGTGGCCGACCGCTCGCGGCTCGTCGAGATCGGACTGGGCGGCGACGGGTCATGACCGCCGGCCTGCGCACCGTCACCCGCACGTGCCCGATCTGCGAGTCGACCTGCGGGCTGTCGATCACGATGGAGGGCGATCGCGTGCTCCGCACGCGCGGCGACGTCGACGACGTCATGTCCCGGGGCTTCATGTGCCCCAAGGGCGCCACGCTCGGCGAGATGCTCGACGACCCCGACTGGCTCCGCGTGCCGCTCGTGCGCGAGGGCTCCGACTTCCGCGAGGCCTCCTGGGACGAGGCGTTCGATAGCGTCTCCGAGCTCTTCCGCCCCATCCTCGACGAGGACGGGCCGCACGCGACCGCGATCTACATGGGCAACCCGATCGGGCACAACCTCGCGGGACTGCTGTTCACGCGCGCCGTCGTGAAGGCCCTCAACACCCCCAACCTCTACAGCGCGTCCACGCTCGACCAGCGGCCGAAGGACCTGTCCAACGGCCTCCTGTTCGGAGACCGCTACACGCTCGCCGTGCCGGACATCGATCGCACGATGTTCATGATCATGCTCGGGGCCAACCCCATGGAGTCCAACGGCAGCCTCGCCACCGCCCCCGGCTGGCCGCGCCGCCTGCGCGCCCTCAAGGAGCGGGGCGGCACCCTCGTCGTCGTCGACCCCGTGCGCACCCGGACGGCCGAGGTGGCCACGCAGCACCTGCGCCCGCGCGTCGGCACCGACGCCGCGCTCCTGCTGTCGATGGCGTGCGTGCTGTTCGACGAGTCGCTCGTCGACACAGGGGCCGCGGGCGCCTACCTGCGCGGGATGGACGTCCTCGAGCGCGTCGTCGCGCCGTTCCGGCCCGAGCGGCTCGAGGCGTACACGGGGATCGCGGCGTCCACGGTGCGCGAGCTGACGCGCGCGTTCGCCGCGTCGCCCTCCGGCGTCGTCTACGGCCGCATCGGCACGTGCACGACGCGCTTCGGCACCATCTCGTCGTGGGCGATCGACGTGCTCAACGTCCTCACCGGCAACCTCGACCGTCCGGGCGGGGCGATGTTCCCCCAGCCGGCGTCGGGGATGGCGAACACGAGGGGGGAGCCCCGCTTCGGCGGACCCACGCGGATCGGGCGGTTCCGCACCCGCGTGCGCCAGGCCCCCGAGCTGTTCGGCGAGTTCCCCACGTCGTGCCTGGCCGAGGAGATCGACACGCCGGGACCCGGCCGCTACCGCGGGCTGCTGCTCATCAGCGGCAACCCCGTCGTCTCCACCCCGAACTCCCGCCGCATGGAGGCGGCGCTGCCCACGCTGGACGCGCTCGTGGCCATCGACCCGTACATCAACAACAGCACGCGCTTCGCCCACGTCATCCTTCCGGCGCTGTCGCCGCTGGAGAGGTCGCACTACGACACGCACTTCACGATGTGGTCGGTCCGCAACTTCGCCAACTACAGCCCCGCCGCCGTGGAGAAGGGCCCGAACGCGCTCGACGAGTGGGAGATCATGTGCCGCCTCGCGGCGGTGTTCGACGGCTCCGGGGCGCCCGTCCACGAGATCGACGAGGGCTTCATCCGCGGCATGATCCGCTCCGAGCTGCGCTCGCCGTTCTCCCGCATCGCCGGTCGCGATCCCGAGGAGATCGTCGCGATGCTCAGCCCCCGCGTCGGCCCCGAGCGCGTGCTCGACTTCCTGCTGCGCGTCGGCCCGTTCGGAGACCGCTTCGGCGAGGTGCCCGACGGGCTGACGCTCGCACAGCTGGAGGCGAATCCCCACGGGATCGACCTCGGGCCGCTGCAGCCGCGCCTGCCCGAGGTGCTGCGCACCGAGGACGGGCTCATCGACATCGCCCCGGCGCTCATCGTCGACGACATCCCGCGCCTGCAGCGCGAGATCGACGAGGGGCCGCCGTCGGGGCTCCTGCTGATGGGCCGGCGGGCGCTGCGATCGAACAACTCGTGGATCCACAACATGCCCTCGCTCATGACCGGCCGCACGCGGTCGACGCTGCGGATCAGCCCGCAGGACGCCGCCGAGCGCGGCCTGGAGACGGGCGACACGACGCGCGTGTCGAGCGCGGCCGGCGAGCTGGAGGTGCTCGTCGAGGTGACCGACCGGATGCCGCGGGGCGCCGTCAGCCTTCCGCACGGATGGCTCCACTCGACCGAGGGCGTGCACATGGAGACGGCGACGGCGCGCCCGGGATCCAACTCGAACGTGCTGGCCGACGAGCAGCAGGTCGACGTGCCGTCGTGGAACGCGATCCTCAGCGGCATCCCCGTCGTGGTGCAGCCCGTGCGGAGTCCGCACCCGGCGGCGCTCGCGCTCGCGGCCGACGACCGCACGGCCTAGCCGTTCTCAGGCGCGTCGCATCGATGCCGATGGCGGCGCCGACACGCACCCACACAAGGAGAGTCCATGTCCCATCGGGGAACCGCCCGCGGCGAGGCGATCGCCGACCCCTTCGCCGGCATCCGTCTTCCCGCGCCCGACCGCGCCGCGCACTACCGCGCGCGCGGCGACTGGCGCGATCGGACGATCGTCGACGACATCTTCGCCTTCGTCGACGCGACGCCCGACCGCACCGCGCTCGTCTGCTACCGGCAGGGCGCGGAGCAGCCGGACTCGTTCACCTACCGACAGCTCGGCGAGGCGGCGGACCGCCTGGCCCAGGCGCTGGCGGATCTCGGCGTCGGGCGGGGCGACGTCGTCTCGCTGCAGCTCGCCAGCGGCTGGGAGTGCGCCGTCGCCGTGCTCGCCGCGATGCGCGCGGGCGCCGTGGTGAATCCGCTCGTGACGATCCTGCGTCGCCGCGAGCTGGAGTTCATGCTCGGCCGTGCGGCGTCCAAGGTGCTCTTCGTGCCGGCCTCGTTCCGCGGGTTCGACCATCTCGGGCTGGCCCGGGAGCTGCGCCCCGCGCTGCCCGCGCTCGAGCACGTCGTCGTGGTCGGCGGCGAGGGGCGCCTCGGCGACGAGCTGGCGTTCGAGGGCCTGCTGCGCACCGGCCTGCCGGGGGCGGGGTCGCCCGTGCCGCGGGCGCGGCGGGGCGACGAGGTCGCGTCGCTCATGTACACCTCGGGGACGACCGGCGAGCCGAAGGGCACGCTGCACACGTACGACACGCTCTGGTCGGCCGGGCGCGCGATGTTCGACAGCCTCGGTCTCGACGACCGCGACGTGTCGTTCATGGCATCGCCGATGGGCCACCTCACCGGCTTCCTCTGGGGGCTGCTGCAACCGCTCTCGCGCGGGATGACCGCCGTGTTCCAGGACGTCTGGGATCCGGCGCGGTTCCTGGAGGCCGTGGAGGAGCAGTCGATCACGTGGACGATCGGTGCGACGCCGTTCGTCGTCGACGCGATCGCCGAGCAGGAGCGCTCGCCGCGCTCGCTGACGACCTTCCGGCACTTCGTGTGCGCCGGCGCGCCGATCCCCCGCACGCTCTCGGCACGGGCGCAGAACGTGCTCGGCGCCAAGCTCATGGCGCAGTGGGGCACGTCGGAGTGCGGCGGCGTGACCGTGCACGGCCCGGCCGACGACGTCGAGACGGTCGCGGCCAGCGACGGGCGCCGCACGCCGTACATGGAGCTGAAGATCGTCGACGAGTGGGGACGTGCCGTCGGCCTCGGCGTCGAAGGGCGCCTGATCGCGCGAGGGCCGAGCGTGTTCGTCGGCTACCTGGGGCGCCAGGACCTGTACGACGACGTCGTCGACGAGGACGGGTGGTTCGACACGGGCGACCTGGGGACCTGGGTGGAGGAGGACCTGGTCCGCATCACGGGCCGTTCGAAGGACATCATCATCCGCGGGGGAGAGAACATCCCCGTCGTCGAGGTCGAGAACCTGCTGCTGGAGTACCCGGGCGTGCAGGAGGCCGCGGTCGTCGGCGTCCCCGATCCGCGGATGGGGGAGCGCGGCTGCGCCGTGCTCGTCGTCGCGGGCCCGCCGCCGAGCCTGGCCGATCTCGTCGCCCACCTCGCGGATGCCGGCATGGCGACGCAGTACTGGCCCGAGTTCCTCTGGGTCGTGGACGAGATGCCGCGCACGCCGTCGGGCAAGATCCAGAAGTTCCTGCTGCGTGCGGCGGTCGGCGACGGAGGCGCGCCCCCGGAGGGCGCACGCGCGTTCGAGGCCGCCCGCACCGTGCCGCGCGCGGAGGCGCCGGCGTGACGAGCCGGCCGCGCGCGGCGATGCGGCCGGGCCGGTGACCGCCGCGGGAGCGTCGCCGTGGGACGACGCCCTGGGGGGCTGGCGGCCGAACCCCGCCGAGGTCTCCCTGGGCGTGCGGATCACCGCGGCGGGCCCGACGGGGGCCTCCGGCATCGCCGTGGTGCCGGACGACGCGCGGGGCCTGGGGTGGTCCACGACCCTGTCGGATCTGCTCCTCGGCCGCGCCCTTCTCGCGGCGCTGGGGCCGGGCTGGTCGTGTGTGACGCTCTCGCTCCGTTCCGAGTGGACGGCGACCGTGCTCGCGGGCGTCGGAGCGCTGGCGGGGAGCGCGCAGCTGGTCGATGTCACGGGCGACGTTGCGCTGGTGCACGGGCGCGTGCATGACGCGGCGGGCCGTTCGGTCGCCCTCGTGTCGGGCCGGTTCAAGATCTTCCGGGGCGAGCGTCAGCCTCCCGCGGGGCTCGCATCCTCGGGATCCGCGCCGTCGGACGGGTGCCTGACCCGCGTGCTGGGCATGGCCCCGCGGGGCCATGCCCAGGCGGAGCGCGTCGTCTGGGCGCTGCCCCGCTCGCGACGATTCGCCAATCCCTCCGACGTCGTGCACGGCGGCGTGCAGGCGGCGGCGCTGGTGTGCGTCGCGGAGGACCTCGCCGCCGCCGTCGGCGCCGGGGCGCGCTGGCGCGTCCTCGACCTGGACGTTCACTACCGGCGCGCCCTGGCCGTGGCGGACGAGAGCGCAGAAGTGGTCGGTTTTATAAAGTCACGCAGTCGATCTGTCCTCTCTGTGGACCTCGAGGTGGTGGACGCGGAAGGTGTGCTGCTCACGGCCGGCAGCTGCATGCTGGCGAGAGTCGAGGTCGACGAGGCGTCGTGAGGATTCGTTCCACGGAGCGGATTCCGATAACGATTGTGGACAAACAATTGCAGTAGCGCTACTTCTATGGCTAAGCTTTTCCATCAGAGTCCTCACGGCGAGACCGCCCGGAGGAGCACGACGAAGTGCGAATGGAGAAGGAATCACCGTGCAAGTGATCATCACGGCGCTCTCGACGGCCGCCGTCCTCAGCCCCATGGCGATCGGGATCGCCCTCGTGTTCCGGATCGGCGGAGTCATCAACTTCGCGGCGGGCGCCCTCTGCGTCGCGGGAGGCATGATCTACGCCTCGCTCGGCGGCGGATGGGTCGGCGCCGCCGTGGCGCTCGTGGCCGGCGTCGTGCTGGGCCTGCTGACCTTCGTCATCGCCGTCCTCCCGGGCAAGTCGCGCGGGCTGCCCGCCGTCGCGATGACGCTCGCGACGCTCGGCATCGCGCTGATCGTTCAGGCGACGGGCGACCGCGTCTTCGGCACCGCGCCCCGCACGGCGCCGCCGTGGATCAGCGGGACGATCTCGATCCTGGGCGCCGAGCTGAGCTATCAGCGGCTGCTCACGATCGTCGTGGCCGCCGTCGCGACCATGGTCGTCATCCTGATGCTCGACCACACCCTGATCGGCCGCGGCATGGAGGCCTGCTCCGCCAACGAGCCGCTGACCCAGCTGTACGGCACGAGGACGCAGCTCTACCACCTGCTGGCCTGGGGCGTCGCGGGCCTGTGCGCCGCCCTGACCGGTGTGCTGCAGGCCGGCATCGCGAGCATCGCCGACACCGTGTCGATGCCCTTCCTGGTCACGGCGCTCGTGGGGGCGGTGCTGGGCGGGATCGGATCCCTGCGGGCCACGGCTCTGGGCATCGTGCTCGTCTCGGTCGTCACCGCCGTCGTCCAGCAGGTGTTCAACGTGCAGATGCCGCTGGCGCCGGTCTTCGTGCTGCTGCTCATCGGCCTGGCCGTGCGGCCCGCAGGCCTCTTCACCCTGGAGAAGACGGGAGAGCGAGTATGAACGCGGCACGCGTGCGCACCCGCATCTGGCGGATCGTGCCCCACCTGGCCATCCCGGCCGTGATCGTGGCCGTGGTCCTGCTGTCGTCCGGCGACGGATACGTGCGGCACCTGGCGACCGCCGGAGCCATCGCCTACATCCTCACCGCGAGCTTCAACCTCGTGTTCGGCTACGCCGGCATCTTCTCGCTCGCCCAGGTCGCGCTGTACGGCGTCGGCGCGTACGCGAGCGTGTACGCGGAGAACCAGTGGGGATGGTCGTTCTGGCTCGCGACGCCGTTCGCGATCCTCGTCGCCGCCTTCCTCGGCGCGGCCATCGCCTGGCCCACGGCGCGGCTGCGCAGCATCTTCATCGCGATGGTGACGCTCGCCTTCGCGGTCACGCTCATCGAGGTCTTCATGAAGTGGACCGACGTGACCGGAGGCGCCGCGGGCATCTTCGCGATCCAGCCGCCGCAGCTGGGCGACATCCGCCTCGTCGGCGGGACGATGGGCTATCTCTGGCTGTGCGCGGTCGCCGCCTGGCTGGTCGCCGAGCTGATGCTCCAGCTGAACCGGTCGCCCATCGGCCGCAAGCTCGCCGCGCTCCGCGAGACCCCGGTGGTCCTTCCCTCCGTGGGCGTCGGCGTGGCCAAGCTCCGGCTGCTCACCTTCGCCGTGTCGGCCGGCCTGGCCGGGCTGGCGGGGTCGCTCTACGCGCACTTCCAGCTGACCATCTCGCCCGAGGCCTTCGGCCTGCCGCGTCTCATCGAGCTGCTGCTGGCGACCGTCGTCGGCGGTGCCGGGACGTTCATCGGTCCCGTGGTCGGCGTCGTCGTGCTGCTCGGGCTGGACGAGATCGGGATCATCCTCGGCGGCGTGCAGCCGTACGTGTACGGCGTCGCCGTGATCGTGCTGATGACCTTCGGCCGCACCGGCGTGGGCGGCTGGATCCTCGCCCTGTGGAAGCAGCTCAAGAGGAGCCTGCGGCTCGAAGGGACGCGATCGGCGCGGACCGCGGCCGTGGACCCGTTCTCCGAGCGGTTCGACGAGTCGCCCGCGAGGCCGCTGGAGGCCGGAGCGGTCGCTCTCGCGGTCGACGGCGTGTCGGTGAGCTTCGGCGGCGTGCATGCCGTGCGCGACGTCACGATGCACGTGAGGCTGGGCGAGATCGTCGGCCTGATCGGTCCCAACGGCGCGGGGAAGACGACGCTGATGAACTCGATCACGGGCGAGGTCGCCCTCACCCAGGGGAGGGTCTCCCTCAACGGGGAGCCGGTCACGGGGCGTTCCCGGCAGGCGATCCGGCGCGCCGGCATCGCGCGCACCTTCCAGGTGCCGGCGCTCGTGCCCGACCTCAGCCTCGTCGACAACGTCGTGCTCGGCGGTGAGGGGCACAACCGCATCGGCTACTTCCGTCAGCTCGTCAACACCCCGGCGTCGCGTCGCGAGGACGCGTTGCACCGCGTGCGGGCGCGGGCGCTGCTCGAGGAGGTCGGCATCGGGGAGTTCGCGGACGGACGCGCCGACGCCCAGTCCTACGGCGTCCTGCGGCTCGCCGAGATCGCCCGTGCGCTCATGCTCGACCCCGAGGTGATCCTCCTCGACGAGCCGGGCGCAGGACTGACCGAGAGCGACATGGAGGAGCTGGCGGGAGTGCTGCGCGCCATCCGCGAGCGGGGACGCTCGGTCGTCGTGATCGATCACCACGTCTCGTTCGTGGCGGGCGTCAGCGACCGGCTCGTGGTCATGAATCAGGGATCGGTGCTCAGCGAGGGCGCGCCCGACGAGGTCGTCGCCGATCCGCGGGTCGTCGAGGCATATCTGGGAAGGGTGGGAGCAGCATGAGCGAGTCGATCCTGCGACTGGACGGCGTCACCGGCGGCTACACGCGCCGCTCGATGGTGCTGCACGGCGTCGACCTGTCCATCGGCCGGGGCGAGGCGCTCGGCGTGACCGGCATGAACGGCGCGGGCAAGTCCACCCTGCTGCGCGCCGTCGCGGGGCACCTGCGCGTCGCGTCGGGCAGCGTCGAGTTCCTGGGGCGCGACATCACGCGCACGGCGGCGTCCGCGCGCACGCGCGCGGGCCTGGTCTCGCTGCCCGAGGGGCACCAGGTGCTGCGTTCGCTGACCGTGCGCGAGAACCTGCGACTGGCGACCGGACGGATGACGGGCCGGGGCGCGGACGCCGCCCTCCGAGCGCACCTCGAGGGCATCTACGAGCTGTTCCCGATCCTTCGCGAGCGGGACGGGCAGCTCGCCGGCCTGCTCTCGGGCGGCGAGCAGCAGATGCTGTCGATCGGGCGCGCCATCGTGCGCACGCCCACGCTGCTCGTGCTCGACGAGCCGTCGCTGGGACTCGCCCCCATCGTCGTCGACCGCATCTACGACGCGATCGGGGCATTGCGGGCGGGCGGCGTGTCGCTGCTCGTCGTCGAACAGGGATCGCAGCTGCTGCGCAGCGTCTGCGATCGGATCATCGTGCTCAACAAGGGCACGGTCACCGCGTCGGGGGCCGTCTCCGAGCTCACCGACGAGCAGGTCCATGAGGCGTACTTCAGATAGAGACTCCACCGCGAGTGCTCGCGGGGCATCCAGGAAAGGGAAACACATGCGATTCAGCAACACGAAGAGGTCGACGGCGACCTCTTGGCGGCGGCTCTCGGTCACGGCAGCGGTGATCGCGGGCGTGGTCGTGGCCGGCAGCGGCTGCGCCGCGGGCGACGACGGCGGTGACGACGGCGGCGGCTCGGGCGGCTCGGCCGGATCGGTGACCATCGGGTTCATCGCGCCGCTGAAGGGCTCCAACGCCGCCACGGCCGAGGCGATGGTCAACGCGGCGACGATCGCGGTCGACGAGGCCAACGAGAACGGCGGCGTCGACGGCCGCACCGTCGAGCTCAAGGTCTACGACGACGAGCTCTCGGCCGACATCGCGGCGCGCGTCGCGACGCGCGCCATCACCGTCGACAACGTGTCGGTGCTCGTCGGCGGCCTCTCCAGCGCCGAGGGACTGGCCATCCGCGAGGTGGCCGAGCGCTCCGAGGTGCCCTACCTCGCGGCCGCCTCGTCGGCGATGGGCATCACGCAGGACGCCGAGTTCACCTTCCGCGTCGCGGCGACGGCCGTCGACCAGGCCAACTCGGTCGTCGACATCGCCAACGCGCTCGGGGCGAAGAAGGCCGCCATCCTCTACGACAACGGCGCCGTCGGCCCCGCTCTCGCCGAGATGTTCACGGCGCGCGCCGCGGAGACCGGTCTCGCCCTCTCGGGGCCGGGCGTCGAGTTCACCCTGGCCGGCACCGACATCTCCGGCCCGGTGCAGACCGTCGCCGCGCAGAGCCCCGACATCGTCCTCGTGGGCGGCTCGACGGGCGCCGATCACGGACTGCTCGCCAAGACGATGGTCGAGCAGGGCGTGCAGCTGCCGATCGTCGGTCTCGTCGGCATCGGCTTCCCGGACGCCCACGACGTGGCGGCGGGCGCGTACGACCAGATCCCCGGAGCCTACTTCACCTCGTCGGTCGACCTCGACAAGCCGCGGTTCAAGGAGTTCCAGGACGTCTACTTCGAGCGCTTCGGCGAGGCCGTGCTGCCCGACGCGGCCGTGCAGAGCTACGACGCCACGCGCGTCGCGATCCAGGCGCTGCAGGCGACGAGCGGCGAGGGCGGCACCGCCCTGCGCGACGCGATCACCGCGCTCGACCCGCTCGAGGGCGCGGCGGGCCGCGAGGGCTCGATGATCTCGTTCCAGGAGGGCCATGACGGCTTCGCGGGCGGCTTCCTCGTCGTCTACCGCGCCACGGGCGGCGCGAACGTGATCGCGAGGGACGTCGTGCTCGACTGACGATCCCCTCTCCACCCGCAGAGCCCCGGCCGACGCCGGGGCTCTGCGGCGTTCGGATCCCGCGATCGGCGGCCGACCCGGGGCGGTCCCTCGGAGAGCGACAGGCTTCCGGCATCGGCTCATGGGCGCGGAGTCGTGCGGGGCGGCGTCTCCGTGTGCAGCGAGAACCCGGGAGAGCCGGGGGCCGACGAGAGAAGCTCGTGCGTATAGGCGTGTCGCGGGTTCGCGAAGACCGATCCGACCGGGCCCTGCTCCACGATCTCTCCGCGACAGAGCACCACGACGTCGTCGCAGAGCTTGCGGACGATCGCCAGATCGTGCGAGATGAACAGCAGCGAGAGGTGCAGCGTGTTGCGCAGCTCCGTGACCAGGCTGATGATCTCGGCCTGGATGGAGACATCCAGCGCCGACGTGATCTCGTCGGCGATGATCATCTCGGGCTCCACGATCAATGCGCGCGCGATTGCGACACGCTGCCGCTGGCCGCCCGAGAGCTCGTGCGGCCGTCGGCTGACGACCTCGGGCGGGAGGTGCACCCGCTCGAGCCAGCCGACGATCCGATCGAGGTCGCGTGCCACCCGGGGGCGGCGGGGAGCGTATGCCTCAGCGAGAGTCTCCCCGACGGTGTACAGAGGGTCCAGCGAGGCGAACGAGTCCTGCGGGATCAGCTGGACCTTCCGTCGACGGGCGAACAGGTCACGCCCGCGCGAGGCTGCCAGGTCGGCGCCGTGGATTCGAACACGCCCCCTGTGCGGAGGGACGAGCCCGACGATCGTCTGCGCGAGCGTCGACTTGCCCGATCCCGACTCGCCCACGACGCCGACCGAGCGGCCTTTCGCGACGGTGAGATCGATGTCGAGAAGAACGGTCTTCGTGGCCGCGCCATGTCCGCGCACGACGGAGAGCCCGTCGACGAGCAGGGCGGGCGTGTCTGTTTCAGTCATCCTGGTCTTCCTCCTGACGCCAGCGGGGAGTGGCTGCGAGCAGCGTCCTGGTGTAGGGGTGACGCGCCTCCCCGGCTCTCATCCGATCGCCGGAGAGCTCTTCGACGATCTCTCCCGAGCGCACGACCAGAACACGATCGCAGAGCGCCTGGACCACGCCCATGTCGTGGGAGACGAAGAGCACCGCGAGGTCGCGCTCGCGGTTGAGACGGACGAGCTCGCGCAGGACGCTCGCCTGCACCGTGACGTCGAGTGCTGTCGTGGGCTCGTCGGCGATGAGCAGGCGCGGGCCCGAGGCGATCGCCGCCGCGAGCATGGCACGCTGCCGCATGCCGCCGGACAGCTCGTAGGGGAACTGCCGCAGGCATCGCTCCGGATCGCGCAGCCGTACGGCGCGCAGAGCCGACAGCACGATCGCACGTGCGTGCCGGCGGCTCGCGCCGCGATGGCGTCGCAGCACCTCGGTGAGCTGGCTCGCCATGCGAAGCGCCGGGTTGAACGTGCTTCCGGGATCTTGATACACGAGGGCGAGGTCGGTGGCGATCTGCCGGTCGTCGACCTCGTCGAGCAGGTCGAGGTCGCCGATCCGCAGCGTCGTGGCCTCCGCCCGAAGGCTCGGAGGAAGCAGGCGGGCCAGGCTCATCGCGATCGTGGACTTGCCCGAACCGGACTCTCCGACGACGCCGAGGATCTCGCCTTGGCGCATCGTGAAGGAGACCTCGCGAACGAGCGTCGTACCGTCGGCGGCAGTCACGGTGAGGTCGGCGACCTCGACCAGAGAGCCGGGTGACGAGGTCGTGGGCGCACGGTGCGCTCGACGCTGCGTCGTGTGTCCCGCTCGGCCGGCGTAGGGGTTGGCGGCTCCCGCGAACCCGTCGCCGATGAGCATGACGGCCAGGATCGTGAGCACGATCATCAACGTGGGCCCGACCACCTCGTACGGTCGCGTGTAGATCGAGGGAAGGGCATCGTTGAGGAGCTTTCCGAAGTCGTAGTCCGGCGCCTGGACGCCCAGGCCCACGAAGGACAGTCCCGACATCTCCATCATCCCGACGGCGAAGCAGGATGCCGTCACGATCGCGAGCGGTGCGATCATGTGGGGGAGCAGGTGGAACGCCAGCATCCGGTGCAGGGGGACCCCGAGCAGCCGTGCCGTGGAGACGAACTCGCGCTGCGACAACGATGCCGACAGGTTCGCCGCCAGGCGCCCGAAGGCAGGGAGGTTCGCGAGGCCGATCGCGACGACGACGGCGAACGCGCCGGCGCCGAGGATCGCGGAGATCACGAGTGCGACGAGGAGGCCGGGGTAGCTGACCGCCGTCTCGAGGACACGCAGCGAGATCTCGCGCACGCGTCGCGGCGCCAGCCAGATGCCGATGCCGAGGAGGACTCCGCCGCACACGGCGATCGCCGTGGCTGCGAGCGTCATGAGCAGTGTCAGTCGCGTCGCGACCAGCGCTCTGGCGAGCAGGTCTCGCCCGAATGCGTCCGTGCCGAGCCAGTGTTCAGCGCTGGGGGGCGCGTTGCGCGTCGTCGTCAGCTGGTTGGCGGCGTCGGAGAGAAGGAGCGGCGCCACGATGCCGGCCACCACGATGACGGCGAGCAGCCCCGTTCCGGCGGCGAGCGTCGCATTCCATCGCAGGCGTCCCGGCGGGCGCGGGGCGGTCCGCCGGGACGTCGCAAGCGCGGTGTCAACGGTCACCGGAGGCTCCGATGATGCGAGGATCGACGACGGCGAGCACGACGTCGACGGCGAGCGTGATCACGGCCGCGAACACCCCGAGTACGAGCACAGTGCCCTGGATGAGCGGATAGTCCTTGTGCGCGATGGCGTTGACGACGCCCAGGCCGAGGCCCGGCCACCCGAACACCGTCTCGACGATGATCGCCCCGCCGAGCATGCCGGTCAGGACGAGCCCCGCGAGCGTGAGCGTCGAGGTCAGCAGATTGGGGAGGGCGTACTTGGCGTAGCGCACGAGTGGTGGGACGCGCCAGCCTCTCGCTGTGCGCATGTAGTCGGCTTCCAGCACGAGCGCGGTCTCGCGTCGCACGACGCGTGCGATCGTGCTGACAGGCCCCAGGCTCAGCGCGGCCACGGGCAGCACGAACGACAGACCCGGGCTGCTGCGGGAGTACGCGGGCGGGAGCAGCCCGAGGCCGACGGCGAACACGACGACGAGGACCGTCGCCAGAACGTAGGCCGGCACCGCCGAGGCGAGCCCCGTGAGCACGGAGAAAGCACGATCGACGCCCGGCCGCCGGCTTCCGCGCGTGGCCACGGCCACCCAGACGCCGATCGGGATCGACACGAGCAGCACGATGACGACGGCGATCCCGGCGAGCGCTGCGGTGTAGGGCATCCGGGCGAAGACGATCTCGCTCACGGCGCTGCGCGAACTGAAGGAGTACCCCATCGTGCCGTCGGCCAGGCTTTGCAGGTAGTTCAGGAACTGCTGCCAGAGCGGCAGATCGAGGCCCATCTCCCTTCGCAGAGACTCGATCTTGGCGGCGTTCGCATCCGGTCCTGCAGCGGCCACGGCGGGATCGCCGGGGATGAGCGGGACGATGAGGAAGGTGATGACGATCAGTGCGGCCACGGTCGCGATGAGGCCGAGCGCACGCCGTCCGGCGAACCGCAGCCACGGGTGGTGCTGCGGCGGTCGTGGTGCCGGCGCGGGCGTCTCGGGCCGAGACGCCCGCGCGTCGTGCAGGCGAGTCTCCGTCACCGGATGATCCGCATGGTCGACGGGTCGAGATAGTCGCCGAAGGTGCGTACGCTCACGCCTGCGCGGGAGACGGTGGCGGCCTCGAGCCCCGTCAGCGGGACGACGTCGTCGCGCTCCAGCATCGTGCGCTGCGCCTCGAGGAAGTGGATGCACTGCTCGTCCTGGTCGATCGTGGCCAATCCGGCGAACAGCGCCGCGGCTCCCTCGTCGTTGTCTGCGGCGCCGATGTTCCGGCCGCCGCTCGCGAGCGAGGGGCCCATCACGCGATCGAGAGATGCGCTGATCAGCTGGAGCGAGTTCTGGTCGCCCATGATGGTCATGTCCCATCCGGTCTCGGGGGTGAAGATGGTCGTCGCCCACGTGGAGTTGTCCGTCGAAGTGAGCTCGACGCGCGCACCGGCCTCGGTCAGCACCTGCTCCAGATACTCGCCGCCGGCCCCGGAGTCTCCGAGCGCGTTGGTCTGGACGATGCGGATCGGCACGTCTCCGAGCGCGGCGGCGGCCGCCGCCGGATCGTGCTTCTCCAGGAGGGACGCGTCTTCGTTCACGCACTGATAGTCGGGCGAGACGACCGAGAGGTACGGTGCCGTGCGTCCCTTTGAGAAGACGCTGATGTATGCGTCCTGATCGATCGCCTGGGCAACCGCCTTGCGCAGCTCGGGCGGCCCGGAGAACACGCTTCCCGGCGCCTGGTTGAAGATGACGTAGATGTGGCCGCGCGTCCACCGGGTGAGCAGGAAGTCCTGCTCGTCGAACCGGTCGACGGTCTCGCCGGAGAGGTTCGCCAGGTCGATGTCCCCGCTGAGCAGCTGGTTCGCGGTCGAAGAGATGTCGGTGGCCAGCGTGTACCGCAGGGTCTTCGCCGGGCTCCCCCCGAGCGGCTTCGCGAACTGCGGCCATGCCTCATAGTCGTCGCGCAGCACGAGCGTGTACTCGAGGCCGCGGGTGGCCTCGTCGACGATGTAGGGTCCGGAGAAGGCCCCGGCGGCCTCGCCCGCGCTGAGAGCATCGAGGTCGGCGAGTCCGGCAGGGCAGACGATGCCGGTCTGCGCCAGGGTGAGACCACGCTCGACGTTGGCGTAGGGCTCGGACAGCACGATGGTCACGGTCTGTGAAGCGTCGTCGCCGGTGATCCGTACGTCGCCCTTGCCGAACACCGCCGATCGGAACGTGGAGGGAGCGGCGGGGTCGGCGAAGTGGTTCAGCGAGTCTGCGACGATGCTCGCCGTGATCGCAGTGCCGTCCGCGCACGTCGCATCGTCACGGATCGTGAACGCATACTGCGTCGCCGACTGCGCGTCCCACTGCGTCGCGAGCCCGCCGACGATGCCGTCGTCGTCGAGTCGCAGCAGCGTGTCGTACAGCATCCTGTTCATGACGAACGCGTCACCGCTGGTGGCGCGCGCCGGGTCGAAGCTGTTCGGGTCGGCGTCGAGGACGAGCGAGAGCTCCGTCGCGTCGCCCGAGGCAGGTGCCGTTCCGTCAGGGCTGGCGGCACAGCCCGTCAGCGCGAGGGCTCCGACGAGGACAAGGGTAAGGGACCGGTTCTCAGACATGGGACCTCCGAAGCATTGATCGCTCGCGACATCGTCGTCGCGAGTTCCGGCTCGGTAGCGAGCCTGCTCACACATCGTCCCGCTCGACGCGGAATCAAGGTAACTTTGGACTATCGGATGCAGATATTTCTCATCCAGGATGGTCTCTTTGTCATACTTGCTAAATGGATGAGGTTGATCGGCTGCTCGTCAGCGCCTTGCAGATACATCCGCGGATCGCGTGGTCCCGCCTCGAGTCGATCATCTCGGTGGAGGCGACGACGTTGTCGCGCCGCTGGGCTCGTCTGGTGGACGCCGGACTGGCCTGGACGTCGTGTCGGCTGACGAACAGCAATGAGGCGCGCGGTCCGATCCCCGCCTCCGTCCTGGCGTTCGTCGAGATCGACTGCGAGGCCGGCCGGCGTGAGCAGGTGATCGACGTGCTGAGCCGCAACAGGTTCGTGATGAGCTTGGACTGCACGACGGGATCGCGCGAGCTGTTCGCCGGGATCGTCATGGAGAACGTCGGTCGCATCGACGAGTATCTCTCGTCGGAGATCTCCCCGGTGCCGGGGGTGCGCGCGACACGGATGCATGTCGTCCGGCGGCTGTACAAGGACGGCACCGACTGGCGCATGGACGCTCTGCGTCCGCGGCAGGTGCACGCAGTGGAGGCCGCTCGCGGGCGCGTGCATGACGCGCCGGAGCAGCCCGGCAAGCTGCACATGGAGATCGTGCGGGCCATGGGCGGCGACGTGCGACGATCGTGCAGCGACCTGGCCGCGGAGGTCGGGCGCAGCGTCTCGACGGTGAATCGCGCCATGAACCAGATCGTGCATGCGGATTGGGCGCGTCTGCGCGTCGATATCGCGCACGCTCACTTCGGCTACGGCGCGACCGCGATGATCCTCTACAGCGTTCCGCAGACTCAGATCGACCAGATGGGCGCCGCTCTGCGGCGGCTGCCTGAGGTACGTCTGTGCTGTGCGCTGGTGGGCCGGGCCAACCTCGGCGTGCTCCTGTGGATGCGCTCGATCGAAGATCTCCACGACATCGAGGTCGCGGCGTCGCACAGCTTCCCGGATGCGACCGCCATCGATCGATGGATGGTGCCGCGTGTCGCGAAGCGGCTCGGCCACCTCATCGGGCCGGATGGGCGCCGTGTCCGCTACCTCGCCGAGCAGCCGTGAGGGTTCGCGGACTGCCGGTCACGGCCGCTCGGCGGCCTCGCGAAGCGGTGGCGGCACGGTGCCCTCGGGGATCGGGCTGACATAGGGGGCTTCGCTGGTGCGCTCGCTCAGCTCCGCGCGTGCGGCATCGACGAGATCAGAGCTTTCCAGCAGGTCCACGGCGCTCGCCGCGACGATGCGGGCGGCGTGCAGGAGCGACGCGTGCGCGGCCGGGAGCTTGCCCTGCGCGACCGCTTGCCAGGAGTGCATCGGGGTGCCCGATGCCCAGGCCTGCACCATGACCTGCGCAGTCGGGGTGACCCAGCTCACGTCGCCCACGTCGGTCGAGCCGAAGACGAGCTCGCGCGGCCGGGCCGTGTCGAGGAAGGGAACGTTCGTCTGCAGGCTCTCGGCGATCGCGTGCGTCGCCGTACCGGACGACCGGTGCGCGGCGATCAGCTCCTCGGGCAGGGACGTGGTGTACCGATCCGCGAGCTCCTGGTCTTGCTGCGTGAAGCCGATCGGTCCGAAGAGCTCGACGTTCGATTGCAGGAGGCGTTCGAGCGCGTCATTGGGCAACAGCTCCGCGCTGGCGCCGTCGGGGATCACGTCGACGGTCGTGCCGGTCATGAGCGCCGCGCCCTCGGCGATGTCGGTGACGCGCCGGTAGAGGTCGCGCACCTCGGCGGTCGTCTCGGCGCGGACGATGTAGTACACCGTGCTCTTGGCCTGGACCACGTTGGGCGAGGTGCCGCCGGAGTCCGTGATCGCGTAGTGGATGCGCGCGCTGGCGGGCATGTGCTCCCGGAGGAAGTTCACGCCGACGTTCATGAGCTCGACCGCGTCGAGGGCGCTGCGTCCCAGATGCGGGCTCACGCCGGCGTGGGCGGCGGTGCCCGAGAACGCGAAGCGGGCTTGCACATACGCGAGCGAGTGCCACTGCCTCGCCGTGAAGTACCCCGTCGGATGCCAGGTCAGCGCTGCGGCGACGTCGTCGAACGCGCCGGCCCGGACCATGAAGCTCTTTCCGGCGGCGGCCTCTTCGGCGGGGCAGCCGTAGTAGCGGACCCGCCCTTCCTGACCGGTCGCGTCGAGGTATCGCGCGACGGTCACGGCTGCGAGAAGCGATCCTGCGCCGAGCAGATGATGCCCGCATCCGTGTCCGAAGGTCGTGAGGTTGTGCGGGTCGGGCATCGGCGTGGTCGCCCCCGGTGCCTGACTCAAGCCCTCCAGGGCGTCGTACTCGCCGAGGATCGCGATGACGGGGCCTCCGTGACCGTACTCCGCCGAGAAGGCGGTAGGCAGTCCGCCGACGCGATCCTGGACGCGAAAGCCGTATTCGACCGCAAGGGCACGCTGCCGCTCGACCGCGAAGTGCTCGGCCCAGCGCATCTCCGGTCGATCCCAGATCTCGTCGCTGAGCCCGATGAATCGGGCGCCCAGGTCGGCGACGATCGCAGCGATTCGGGTCTTCTTGTCCATGTGCACGGCACCTCGGCAGTCTCGGGGTTTGCCCTCTTGTGATGAGGGGGTACCGCTGCAGAGTAGAAAGCGGGCGAGATATCGTGCGAGCTTGTCGAGTGCAATGAGGTTTTTTCTCGAATGAAGACATCATTTTGCAGGAAATGAGAATCAGTGGAAGGCACTCGTCGTCGCTATCCCAACCGCCCCGCCGGCGTCGCACGGCGGACGACGACGAGCGCCGCGAGGATCGCAAGCGTTCCCGCCGCCGTGAGGGTGACCGCATAGGCGGCCTCCGGTGCGGGGCCGCTCGCGGGCAGCGCCGCGAAGACGAGGCTGAGCAGGCCGACGCTGAGCCCGCCGCCGATCTGGCACGCCGCGGTGAACAGCCCGCCCGCCAGGCCCTCCTGGCCCGCAGGCGCGAGCGCGAGCGCGGTGACGTTCTGCGCGACGAAGGCGCTCGTCTCGCCCGCGACGATCACGAGCAGCAGCGCGACCACGGCCAGGGCGCCGCCGGCCGGGCCGAACAGGGCCAGGGCGATCGTGCCGATGCCGCACACGAGCGAGCCGCCGACGATCGCGCTCTCCGCCCGCCGCAGGCGGGGAAGGACGTGCGCCGAGAAGAGCGAGCCGAACATCGCGCCGGCGGCGGTCGGCAGCATCGCCAGCGACGCGGCGGTCGCCGACATGCCCAGCACGTCGCGCAGCATCAGGGCGCCGAAGAAGTAGGCGCCGACCCAGGCGCCGTAGATGAGCGCGGTCGACACGATGACGCGCCAGAAGCCCGGAGCCCTCCAGATCTCGAGCGGCATGAGCGGAGCCGCCGATCGCGACTGGCGCCAGACGAAGAGGGCGACCAGGGCGAGCCCGAGGGCGATGCCGCCGAGCGTCGGCACGGTGAGCCAGCCGGCGCGCGAGGAGATCGTCACGCCGTGGACGAAGACGAGCAGCCCGGCGCAGCACGTCAGGGAGTCCCACAGTCCGAGCGGGCCGGAGACGGCCCGCTCGCGGCGGGGCACCCAGCGCAGCGTCATCGCGAGCGAGGCCAGCGCCGTGACCGCCAGGAGCAGGAACACGTGACGCCAGCCGAGGGCGTCCGCTCCCCAGCCGCCCAGCACGAGCCCGGAGCCGAAGCCGAGGGCGCCCGCGGCCGCGAACCAGCCGAGGGCGTGCGAGCGGGCCGGGCCGCGGTCGGTCGTGCGCGCGATGATCTCCATCGCGGCCGGTGCGGTGAGGGCCGCCGCCGCTCCGGCCAGCACCCGCCCCGCGATCAGCACGAGGCCGCTGGGGGCGGCTGCGGCGACCAGCGCCGCCGCGGTCGCCCCCAGCATCCCGAGGACGAGCATCGTCCGCCCGCCGTGGATGTCGGCGAGGCGTCCGCCCAGCAGCACGAGCGCGCCGAACGCGAGCGTGTAGCCCGCGACGATCCACGCCGTCTGCGTCTCATGCAGCGCGAGCTCGTGCTGCACCGAGGGCACCAGCAGGGGAGCGACGCCGAGATGGAGGGCGTTCAGGAACTGTGCCGTCGTGGCGGTCAGCAGCGGCTTCCGGGATGCCGTCGCCGACCGCGGGTCGCGGGTCACGACTCGCGGCTCCGCGTCAGACGGTCGCCGCGCTCAGCGCCGCCACGCGAGCGATGGCCGCCTCGGCCTCGGCCACGATCCGCGGCACCAGCTCGGCCGCCGTCGGGATGTCGTGGATCAGGCCCTGTGCCATCCCGACCGTCCAGATGCCGGCATCCAGGTCGCCGTTCTCGTACACCTTCCGTCCGCGGGCGCCCGCGACCAGCTCGCGCACGTCCTCGAACGCGCCGCCGTCGGCGAGGATCTGCACGACCTCGTCGCTGACGGCGTTCTTCGAGACGCGCGCGGTGTTGCGCAGCGTGCGGAAGATGAGGTTGGTGTCGCGCTCGGTCGCCGCGACGATGGCCTCCTTGACGTTCTGGTGGATCGGCGACTCGGCGGTGCACAGGAAGCGCGTTCCCATGTTGATGCCGTCGGCGCCCAGGGCGAGCGCGGCGGCCAGTCCCGAGCCGTCGGCGAACCCGCCCGAGGCGATCATCGGGATGTCGATCACCTTCGCGGCGGCGGGGATGAGCACGAGACCGGGCACGTCGTCCTCTCCGGGGTGGCCGGCGCACTCGAAGCCGTCGATGCTGATCGCGTGGACGCCGACCTCCTGGGCCTTGACGGCGTGCCGCACGCTCGTGCACTTGTGGATCACCTTCACGCCGTTCGCGTTGAAGAAGTCCATGTGCGGGGCGGGGTTGGAGCCGGCCGTCTCGACGATGCGCACGCCCGCCTCGACGATGGCGTGACGGTACTCGTCGTAGGGCGGGGGCGTGATCGTGGGGAGGATCGTGAGGTTGACGCCGAACGGCTTGTCGGTGAGGTCGCGCGCCCGGCGGATCTCCTCGGTCAGGGCCTCGGGGGTGGGCTGCGTGAGCGCGGTGATGATGCCCAGGCCTCCGGCCTCCGAGACGGCCGCAGCGAGTTCGGCCCTGCCGACCCACTGCATCCCGCCCTGGACGATCGGGTGCTCGATGCCGAACTCGGTGGTGAAGCGCGTGGTGATCACGGTGATCTTCCCTTCTTCGTGATCCTGAGGCTTTTGCCTAGTAACAGTTCACTATGGCATCCATAGTGGCTGAAAATCAAGTGACATCACGCTAATATGTGGTTCACTAGTAGCCTAGTGCACGTTTACACAACGCGTGAGTGCGGAGCGCCCACGCAGCGAGACAGAGGATGCCGTCATGACATACACCGAGATCAAGGCCAGCGTCGACCAGGGTGTCGGCACGATCGCCTTCGACCGCTACGACCGCCGCAACGCGCTGAGCATGGAGCTGTTCCAGGACCTCGGCGACTGCCTGACGGCGTGGAAGAAGGACGACGACGTCGCCGTCGTCGTCATCACCGGCGGCGAGGACATCTTCTGCGCCGGCCTCGACCTGCAGCTGCAGTCGGCGTTCACGCAGGAGACGATGGACGCCTACGCCGAGATCTGCCTCTGGGTGTACGGGCTGATCCTCGACTACCCGAAGCCCACGATCGCCGCCGTCGGCGGCCCCGCGTTCGGCGGCGGCTGCGACATCGCGGTGTTCTGCGACATCCGCATCGGCGGCGACAACGTGCGGATGGGCTACCCGCAGGTGAAGATGGGCCTCACGCCGTACTTCACGCCGCTGTGGAAGATCATCGGGCTCAGCCAGGCGAAGCTGCTGACCCTGTCGGGCGAGCTCATCGACGCCCGGGAGATCGAGCGCATCGGCATGGTCGACCGGCTGGTGCCCGCGGGGACCGTCGTCGCCGAGGCGACGAGGCTCGCGCGCGCGATCGCCGAGACGACGACGCGCTCCGCCGCCAACAACAAGGAGATGATGCTGCGGGCGCCGGCGATGGACCCGATCAGCGCGCTGACCTATGAGACGCTCGCGTACCGCGAGGTGATCCGTCAGCCCGACGTCATCCGCCGCGTCAACGAGGGCTACGCGAAGCTCCGCAAGTAGGCGTCAGCGGTCGCCGGGGGCCGTCCGCAGGGCGTGCGACGCGAGTGCAGCGATGCGCGTCGCCGCCTGCGGATGCGTCCGCACCGCCTCGGGCCGCGACATGTCGTTGATGATGCACAGCGCGCTCGAGACGTAGACGCGGGCGACCGCGTCGTTCAGGTCGGGACGCACCGTCTCGAGCAGTGCGACCCAGTGGTCGATCGACTCGCGATGCACCCGGGCGAGCGAGCGCCGCTCGTCCTCGGGCAGATGCACGCGCTCCTGGGTGAAGATGCGGAACAGCTCCGAGTGGGTGAGCGCCAGCGCGGTGTAGGACTGCACCAGCAACTGCAGGATCTCCGCAGGCTCCGTGGCCTCGCGCATGGCGCGCAGGCGGTCGACCTCGATCCAGTCCGCCGCCCGGCGCAGGATGGCGGAGAGGATCTCGCCCTTGCTGGCGAAGTGGTGATAGAGGCTGGGGCCCGCGATGTCGGCGGCGGCGCCGATGTCGTCGATCGTGACCTGCTGATAGCCCCTCTCGGCGATGAGCGCGGCCGCGTGCTGCAGCAGCGACTCCCGACGCGGGGCGTCGATCTGGAAAGGGGTGTTGCGCGCGACCTCGGTCAGGTCGACGACCGGCGCGTCGTCGAAGCCCGTGAGCGTGCAGATCTGCTCGCTCACGGCGAGCAGGGCCCGCTGCAGCGGACGCCCCGACAGCGGGAGCTGGTACTGCGCCGGCGCGGCGAGGGTCGCGAGCACGGCGCGGGCGAGCCATTCGCCGTCGTCGGCGGAGAGGTCGGCGCGTCGTGCGCCGATGACGGCGGAGAGGTCGCCCACGACGGCGGCGAGGCGAGAGCGATAGTCGGCGCGCGCGTCGGGGTCGAGGTTGCGGCCGTCGCGCTGCACCAGGATCCAGAGGTCGCTGCGGTCCACGGCCGACGCGGCGAGCAGGTCGAGGGTAGCCCCCAGCTCGCCGCCGCCCTGCGCGATCGCGGCCTCGACGACGTCGAGCCCCGATCCGATGCAGGCCATCAGCAGTGCCTGCTTGCCGTCGAAATGGCGGTAGAGCGCGGGCGCGGTGATGCCGACCGCGCCCGCGATCTCCGTCATCCGCACGCCGGCGAAGCCCTTGCTGCGGAACAGCGGCGTCGCCGCTCGGACGATCTCGTCGCGCCGGACGAGCCGGCGCTGGTCGCGGCGCGTCTTCGAGCCCGGCTCAGGCGGCGGGCTCACGGTTGACGACACGGCATTCCTCTCGTCAGGACGATGGATCGCTCCGATGCTCTCGAGCAGTCAACCCTACAACGACGGCGGATCAGGAGCCGCCGATCACGCGCTCGGTGGCCCGCGAGGCGCCCGCGCCGAGCCGCCGCAGGCCCTCGGGGGTGCGCTCGTGGAAGACGGGGCGCTGGGTGAGGTCGTGCGTCACGCGCAGCTCGTAGGCGATGCCGCCGACGTGGTCCATGTTCGTCGCCCGCAGCGCGACCTCCTTGAGCACGACGGCCATCTCCGAGCCCATCTCGGCGATCTGCTTCGCCACCTCGAGCGCGGTGGGGATGACCGAGCCGACGGGGGCGAGCTGGTCGACGAGCCCGATGCGGTAGGCCTCGCGGGCGTCGACGGGGTCGCCGGTGAAGAACAGGCGCCGAGCGCGCATCGGGCCGACCTTGCGCATCAGGCCGCCGTAGAAGCCGTTCATGCCGTACTTGACCTGCGTCGAGCCGAAGAACGCGTTCTCGGAGGCGATCGTGGTGTCGCACATGTTCGCGAGGTCCATGCCGTAGCCGGGGGCGACGCCCGCGACGCCGGCGATCGTGGGCTTGCGATAGTCGGCGAGGTCGGTCATCAGCCGCGTCGCCAGCTCGGTGAACCGGCGCTGGTTCTCGCCCGTGATGCCGTTCAGCACGTCGAGGCGCCAGCCCGCGCAGAAGTACTCCTCGGTGCCGATGAGCAGCACCGCGGCGACCTCGTCGTCGTAGGCCCAGCTCGCCAGCGCCGCGATCAGCTCCTCGTGCAGCTCCCAGCCGAGGGCGTTGCGCTTCTCGGGGTGGTTCAGCTGGATGACGCCGACGCCGTCCTCGATCCAGGTGCGCAGGTGGGGGAATGTCGCCATGCGACCGCTCCTCTCATCGTCGTGGCCCGCGCGGGTCGCGTGGGCCATCGCTCCCACCACAATCTAGTGAACAGTCACTAGATTGTCAATGGACGAGATCACCCGCCCGGTCGCGCGCCAGCGACGCGATCAGGCGCGGGCGCAGCGCGCGGGCCGAGAGGATGTCGTCGATGGACCCGACCTCGCGTGCGCGCTCGACCGAGTGGATGCCGTCGAACTCCTGCGCGAGCCGGGCCCGCACCTCGAACCGCACCTGCTGCTCGGCCTCGATGAGCTCGTTCTGCAGGAGCACCGACGGCTCCGGGCTCTCGGCCAGCCGCCGCTTGAGCGACTGCACCCGTTCATCCGCCGCCACCTGCGCGGCGACCTCGCGCGAGAACACCACGGCCGCGGCCGGCGCCCCGCCGATGACGGACGCCCGGGCGCCCTCGATCGCGAGGGACTCCAGGGAGTCGTTGAGCGCCTTGGAGAACACGACGAACGCGCCGCCGTGGTACCGGGAGAGCACGACGAAGACGATGAGCCCGTCGAAGTTCACGACCGCGCGGCCGATCTCGGCGCCGTACTCGAGCTGCAGCTGGCGCATCGACTCGGGCGAGCCGTCGAAGCCGGAGAGATTGGCCAGGACGACCACGGGGTGCACGCCGCTGGCCGCGTTGATCGCGCGCGCGACCTTCTTGGACGACCGGGGGAACAGCGTGCCCGCGCTCCATCGCCGCGGGCCGTCGCTGGCCGCGAGCGTCCTGCGGGCGACGTCCTGCGACTCGATGCCCAGCAGCGTGACCGGGTATCCGCCGATGTGGGTCTCCCACACCACCGCGCTCTCGGCGTCGGCCATGTGCGCCCAGCGCTCCAGGGGCGTGTCGTCGCTGTCCCGCACGGCGTCCAGCACGTGCCGGATCGAGAACGCGCGCTTGCGCTCGGGGTTCTTCACCGGGTCGAAGACGTCGCCGACCGTCGCGAACCCGGGATCGGCGCCCGCGTGCGGCGCGAGGGTGATGTCGCGGTCGACGGGGTCGGCGGTGATCCGCGTGCGCGGGCGGCTCTCCCGCGGCGCGGTGTACGCGTAGTCGTAGTGGCGGAAGAGGATCGACACGGCCTCGGCGACGTCGCCCGCCCAGTACTGCGCGTTGCCGTTGGGCCCCATGATCGTGTCGTAGCCGCCGATCCCGGCGTTGTCGCGCGCCGAGACGGCTCCCGAGAAGTCCAGCGCCTGCTTGCCCGTGAGCACCATCGCATGCTCGCCCACGACCACCAGGATGCCGCGCGTGTGCATGAGCATCGTGGCCTCCGCGTCCCAGTACGACTGCGCGCCGACGTTGACGCCCGTGACCAGCACGTTGACCTCCATGCCGTCCTGGGTGGCCTGGACGATGCGCCGCAGCACGCGGCCCGTCGCGTCGAGGTTCTCGGTGCCGCTGTCCATCGCGACCTTCGCGCCCGACGACGCCGTGAACCACTCCACGGGCACGCCGAGCCCCTCGGCCAGGTCGATGGCCGCGACGATCCGGTCGCACTCGGCCGAGGTCAGCGCCGCCATCCCGCGGCTCGGGTCGTTGATGATCACGACGCGGCGCATCCCCTCGGGGTGCTTCGGCGTCGTGTTCGAGACCACGCCGAAGACCACGGCGCTCGTGTGCTCGCCCCACGGGCGGTCCACGGGAACGGCGCGGCCGTCGCGCAGGTCGTGCTCCTGGAAGCGGCCGGGCGGCAGCTCGGAGTGCAGGGCGCCGGGCGAGGTCAGCAGGGTCAGCACGTCCCACGGCGCGATCATCCCCCGACGGCGCAGCTGCGCGCTGACCTTCCGCAGGCCCACGGTCGGGGTGATCGCCGCGTCGGAGGGCGCCTTCACCCCGATCTGCACGCCGGCGTTCTTGCGCAGCGCCATGTGCACGACGAGGTCGTCGGGCTCGCCGTCGACCTGCACCTGCCGGAGCCGGAGCACGACGTCGTCGAGGCCGAGGCCCGTCGTCGCGCTGCGGGTGCGCTCCGCGACCGTGACGAGCGAGGCGATGGGATGCCGCCAGGGGGCGTCGACGAGGAGGCTCACCCGGTTGAGCACGGGCGTCGCGCCGCCGTCGGCGACCAGCAGCGCATCGCGGATGGCGTCGAGCGCGAAGGTCAGCGCGAACTCGAGCGCCGGGACGCTCTCGATCTCGCCGTGCGCGTCGAGCTGGGCGTCGGCCTCGTGCACCTCCGCGAACGCGAACAGCCGCCGGTCGGCGGGATCGGCCTTCGCGCGGGCCGAGAACAGCCAGACGCCCGAGCGGGCGGGGACGCGCTCGACGTCGAACTCGCGCATCCGCCAGAGCTCCAGCCGCTCCGCCGTGATCGGATGCAGGTCGGCCGACGTCTCGTCGAGCCGGAGCGCGCCGTCGCCGTCGGCCGCGAACACCTCGGTGCGCACGCGCGTCGACGGGGCGTCGGGGAGGGTGTGCAGGACGACGAACGCGGCCGAGGGCAGCGCCGCGAGCACGGCGCGCCTCCGGTCGCCGTCGTCGGGCAGGAAGGCGTCGACGAGCACCCGCGTGCCCTTCGGCCGGGCGGCGATGAGCGCCGACACCGCCTCCAGGCCGCGCGCGAGCGTGTCGCCGCCGAGATCGGCGACCACCGCGACGACGTCGCACACGTCGCTGCCGTCGATGGATGCCGCGAACGCCGCGACGTCGTCGCGACCTGGGAGCGGCTCCAGCCGCCGGCCGCGGTACAGGCTCGCGGCGATCAGCGGCAGGTGCGCCGCCGATCGGTCGTCGCCGAGCCGCGCCCACGCGGCGACCCAGCGCTGCCACGGCAGCGCGCTCGTCCGCGCCCGTGCCTCGTCGTCGGGCGCGGAGAGTGCCCGGATCGCCAGGGCGATCTGCTCGCGGCGCGTCTCCTCGATGGTCGGCAGGACCACCTCGCGGAACCGCAGCGCGCGGGCGGCGCCGGCGACCGTGGGACGCCCGTGCTCGGTGGCGGCGACGATGCCGGTGAGGATCTCGTCGAGCTGCACCGGATCGGCGCCCGCCGTGGCCGCGGGCAGGCGCAGCCAGCGCGAGAGGATCGCCGCGACGATGCGCGCGCTCTCGTCGCCGCGCTCGAAGGCCGCCCACATCGCCCGGAGCGCGTGGTCGACCCGGTCGGGTGCGGAGCTCGCGCGCACGTCGTAGTGCGCGAGGGCCGAGCGCAGCGGCTCGCACGCGAGGTCGGCGTCGCCGAGATTGCGGCGCCGCAGCACGGTGACGAGGTCGTCGCCGGCCCGTCCGTCGTCGTCCGAGACGTGTCGCGGCGCGATCCGGCGCAGGTCGACGAACGTCCGCAGCAGGTCGATCTCGTCCGACAGCGTGATCGAGGACTCCGCGGCCGGATCGTCCCACAGCGTGAGGGCGTGCGGCACCTCGTCCGCGTCGATGTCGAACCCGAGCATGAGCGTGCGGGCGACCGCGAGCCGGTCGCGCGCGCCGCCGGAGAGGCGGCCGAGCTCGGTCAGGACGCGGTGATCGGTGCCGGTCGCCGGCCCGTCCGCCGTCGACTCCACGCGCACCAGCTCCTGGCCGGCCGAGATCTGGCTGCCGAGCCCCGCGGAGATCGACGTGACCGTTCCGGCCTCCGTCGCCACGACGGCCGCCTCCAGCTTCATGCTCTCGATCGTCATCAGGCGCGCGCCGGCCTCGACCTCGTCGCCCTCCGCGACGTGCACGGCCACGACGATGCCGGGGATGGTCGCGCGGACCGACGTGCGGTCGCCCGTCGAGATGCGCACCAGGCGCCCGTCGACCGCCACGGCGAGACCGTCGTGCTCCGTCACCACGAGCGCCCGATGCGAGGCGCCGGCCACGGTCAGCAGCAGTTCGCCGCCGTCGCGGGCCTGCGCGGTCACGTCGACCGAGACCGGAGGGGCCTCGCCGGCATCGGCCGTGCCGCCGGGGCGGAAGCGCACGCGATAGGCGTCGGCGCCGAGGTCGTCGACACGGGCCTCGATCTGCTCGCCGTCGATGACGAGCTCGACCGGCTCGCGTTCCGCCCGCAGCTGCGGCGCGCCCCAGAGCACCGACCGCACGAAGTCCGCGCACGCGGCCCGCGATCGGGTGCGGTGCACGGCGACCGCGGCGGCCACCGCGGCGATCGGATGGGTGCCGTCGAGCGGGATGGTGCCCGCGCCCAGCCGGCGGTCGAGCCAGGACGTGTCGATGCGGCCGGCGCGCACGTCGTCGTCGCGCAGCAGCGCCTCCAGGAGGCGCCGGTTGGTCGCGCCGCCGCGGATGTGCACGTCGGTCCGCTCGACGGCGCGCGCCAGTCGTTCCAGCGCCGTGCCGCGATCGGGCGCCCACGCGATGATCTTGGCGACCATCGAGTCGAATCCGGCGGGGATGTCGTCGCCCTCGCGGATGCCGGTGTCGACGCGGATGCCGGGGCCGAGGGCGGGGCGGAAGCGCAGCACGTGTCCCGGGGCGGCCACGAAGCCGCGCTCCGGATCCTCCGCGTTGAGGCGCACCTCGACGGCGTGGCCGCGGCGTGCGGGCGGCTCGGCGGCGAGCCGGTCGCCGAGCGCGACGCGCAGCTGCTCGGCGACCAGGTCGAGGCCCGTGATCTCCTCGGTCACGGTGTGCTCGACCTGGAGCCGCGTGTTGACCTCCATGAAGTAGAAGGCGCCGGCGGCGGCGTCGACGAGGAACTCGACGGTCCCCGCGTTGGTGTACCCCGAGGTGCGGGCGATGTCGCGGGCGGCCCGTTCGATGCGCTCCTGCAGCCCGGGGTCGGCGATGGACAGCCCGCTCTCCTCCACGACCTTCTGCCGACGGCGCTGGATGCTGCACTCGCGCACGCCCGCCGACCAGACGGTGCCGTGGCGGTCGGCGAGGATCTGCACCTCGACGTGGCGTCCGGAGTCGACACGCTTCTCGAGGAACACCGTCGGATTGGCGAATGCGCGCTCCGACTCGCGGCGGGCCTCGTCGAACGCGGTCGCGAGATCGGCGGGCGACGAGACCTCGCGGATGCCCATGCCCCCGCCACCGGCGGAGCTCTTCACGAACAGCGGGAACCCGATGCGCTCGGCGTGCCGGTGCGCCTCCTCCGCCGACTCCACCGGGCCTCCGCTCCACGCGGTCACGGGAACCCCCGCCGTCTCCGCGAGGGCCTTCGCCTCGATCTTGTCGGCCAGCCGCCGCATCGTCGTCGAGCTCGGCCCGATGAAGAGCAGTCCGGCATCCTCGCAGGCTCCGGCGAAGGCGGGGTCCTCCGCCAGGAAGCCCCACCCGACCCACACGGCCTCGGCGCCGCACTCGCGCAGCACGGCGAGGAGCAGGTCGCGGTCGAGATACGGCGTGGACGCCGTGAGCCCGAGCCTGCTCGTCGCCTCGTCGAGGTCGACGGTCTCGTCGGCGAGCTCGGCGAAGAGCGACCCGCGGTCGGCGGCGGTGACCAGGGCGATGCTCGTGATCCGCCGGCCGTCGGAGGCGACGAAGCCCGCGGCGGTCTGCAGGAAGCGGACGGCCGCCTCACCGCGGTTGACGATGGCGACTCTGAGCGGCGATGACATGGGGATTCCTTCCGGTGCGCGCCCGCGCACCGAGCGGTGCGGATCGCCTCGACGAGCTGCGTCGTGCGACGAGGGCGTGCGAGAATAGTAGCCATAATTCTTGCTGTGCATCAATTATTAGTGCTACGTTGACCGCAGTGAGGTTGTCATCTGCGCGATCGGACGCGGTGAGTCCTCGACGCGGGCCACGGCTGGCGCCGCGTGTGACGGAAGGAACGCACAGTGGGAATGAACGTCGCCATCACCGGCATGGGTGTCGCGTCCGCGTTGGGCCACGATCCGGCGGAGCTCTACGACCGGCTCTGCGCGAAAGAGGTCGCGATCAGGGAGACGCCGTGGACCCGTGACGATCCGGAGCGTTTCGAGTGGTGGGCCCCGGTGGAGACCCGGCCGCCGGCATGGATGGACGCGCGCAAGCTCGACGGCATCGACCCGTTCGCCCAGAACGCGGGATTCGCCGTCACCGAGGCGCTCGCCCACGCGGGCATCGGGGAGCTCGACCCGCTCCGCACCGGCATCTTCGTCGGCACGGCCAAGAACGGCACGCAGTCGATGGAGCGGGCGCAGTTCGACGTCGACCGGGCGGGCCGCGAAACCGCGAGCGGCAAGTATCAGATCCGGGTGTGGCCCAACCTCGCCGCCTCCCAGATCGCGATGAACTGGGGACTGCACGGGCCGACGCTGACCATCAGCACGGCATGCGCCTCGTCGCTCGACGCCATCGGCCTCGGCGCGCGCTTCATCGCGTCGGGCCAGATCGACGTGGCCCTCGTCGGCGGCGCGGAGGGCGGTCTCTCCTGGCGCATCGGCGAGGACGGCTACGTGCCCGCGAGCGCGTACTCCCGCAGCAACTACGGCATGGGGGCGAACGTCGACGACCCGACCAAGGCCTGCCGTCCGTTCGACGTCGACCGCGGTGGCATGGTCTTCGGCGAGGGCGCCGGCATGTTCGTGCTCGAGAGCGAGGAGCACGCGCGACGCCGCGGCGCCCGTCCGCTCGGGTGGGTGCAGGGATGGGGATCGGCGGCCGACGCCTACCACCCCTCGACGCCTGATCCCACGGGGCAGTGGGAACGCCTCGCGATGGAGCACGCGCTGGCCGACGCCGGAGTGTCGCCCGAGGTGATCGACGCCGTCGCCGCGCACGGCACGGGCACCGCCAAGGGCGACGTCGCGGAGATCAACGCGATCAACGACCTGTACGGAGCGCGCGTGGGAGAGGTCTCGGTCATGTCGGTGAAGGGCACGCTCGGGCATCCGACGGGTGCCGCCGGGGCGATCGCCCTCGTGACGGCCCTGGAGGGCATGAAGCGCGACGAGGTCATCTTCACGGGCGGCACGAGCACGCCCGACCCGCTGATCCGCTTCGACCTCGTTCTCGACGAGCCGCGACGCCGCACCGTGGACTGGCTGCAGGTGAACGCCTTCGGCTTCGGCGGCCAGAACGCGTCCCTCGTCGTGAGCCGCGAGGCGCAGGAGGCCTGAGCCACTCGCGCACGGGAGCGCGATACGACGAGATGGCTGCGGTTTCCCGCCCAGACGCCTGGGTGGGGAACCGCAGCCATCTCTGCGTGCGGAGCGATCGAGCTAGACGACGTCGAGAAGGTCGAAGGCGATGTCGGTCAGCACGGTGCCGGTCATCCTCGGGTCGGGACCCTGTGTCGGCTCCTGCGGCGTGATCGCGAGATCGTTGATGACGCTCACGACGCATGCCAGGAGCCCTCGTGCTTCGCGGGCGGAGAGATCGGGGCGGGCTTCGCGCAGGAGCACGAGGCCGTTGTTGAAGTAGTCCCGGTACGACCGCACGATCGAGCCCTCCTCGATCCGCACGAGCGCGGCGCGCTCGCGCACGAAGAGGACGAAGACGTCGTGCCACGTCAGTGCGAGCCGCGTGTAGGACTCGAGGAACGCGCGCATCCGTGCGGTGATCGACGCGTCGTCGGGCGGATGGTGCGCTCGATCGATCGCGAGCCACTCCAGTCCTCTCCGGAAGATGCTCGTGAAGATCTCCGCCTTGCCCGAGTAGTAGTGGTAGAGGCTCGCGGCGGACATTCCCACGGCCTGGCCGAGGTCCTCCATGCTCACGCTCTCGTAGCCGTGCTCGCCGAAGAGTCGCGTCGCCTCGTGCAGGACACGCTCGCGTTTGCTGAGAGCCGCCGAGCCGACGCTCGTCGGCACCTCGATGAGCACCCTCGGCTCGAGCCTGCTCGCCGGCGTGTCGACGATCCGTCGAGCGATCCGTGCGAGCATGGCCGGGAGATCGTCGGGCTGCGCTCGCGATCCATATGCCGAGGGCATCGTGAAGACGGCGAGCACCGCCCTGGTCAGCACCGCCGACTGGTCGGGGGACAACTCCGGGCGGAGCGCGCCGAGCTCGGTGCGAACGGCACGGCTGACGACGTGCATGCGCCGGGAGATCTCGTCGCGATCCTCTCGTCGCAGGTGTCGTGCGTCGCGTTCACGGACTTCCCAGAACTGCGACAGTGTGACAGAGGCCTCCGCGAGCCGGTGAAGGATGCTGTCGAGGTCGTGCGTCTGTCCTGCCTCGCTCGCGACGGCATCCGCGAAACGCTGAGAGCTCGACAGGAGCACCGCGCGCAGCAGATCCTGTTTGCCGGAGAAGTGACGGTAGATCGCCGGCGCACTCATCCCCAGGGCGCCGGCGACGTCCTTGAGCGTCGCGTTGACGTATCCGCGCTCGTAGAACAGCCGCGCGCCGACGGCGAGTATCTCGTCCTTCCGCGATGAGCGCTTGCGCACGACGTCTGACTGCCCCGTGCCCGGGAGCGGGGTTCGAGCGGTCTGCGGCATGATCGTCTTTCGGTCGACGAATGACGTACGAGATCCGCCCACTGGATCCCCGCATTCGCGGAGGTGGCCCTGACCCACGGAGGCCGAGGCCAGGCGCCGCCGGGATGAATCAGTATCCGCTCGGCGGGCGCATGCTCACTTTACACGCGGACGCTCCATGGGGAGCGCGTGATCGACGTCGGCAGCATCAAGTGAATGCACATTCATCTTGCGTGCTTGCAAGAAGTCGTATTTCGGCCCTTCTGCAATGAATGCTCCAGCGTTGAGTTAACTAACATTCGTTATACTATGCAAGGGGCGGCGATGACGACGAAGGGATCGATGCGCATGGACGCGTTCGATGCGAAGACCATGTACGAAGCGTTCGCCGCGTCGGTCGCCGCTCATCCCGATCGGGTCGCGCTGCGCGAACGCGATCGGCGCTCCCTGACCTGGTCGCAGTGGTCTGAGCTCGTCGACAGGCACCGTGGCGCGCTCGCGAAGGCTGGTATCCGGCCGGGCGACACCGTGGCTCTTCTCCTGGACGGCGGCTACGACACCTACATCCTCGACATGGCCGTGATCTCCGTCGGCGGCACCGCCTTCTCCATCTACGTGACATCGTCGCCGACGCAGATCGCGCACCAGCTGCGTACCTCCGGGGCCGCGCTGCTCATCGCGCAGCAGACGCGCGCCGACGCCGCCCGGGTCGCCATCGGGCTCGTCGAGCGCCCCGTCCTTCTGTGGGTCGTGGAGTCGGCCGATCAGCCCGTGCTCGATCCCGGCACTGTTCCCGCGCCGGCCGTTCGCACGCCCGACGACGTGGCCACGCTCATCTTCACCTCTGGCACGACGGGAGATCCGAAGGCGGCAGAGCTCACGCACGGCAACGTCATGGAGGCACTGCGCAGCTCGCAGGCCATGATGCCGCTCGATGACGGCAGCCGGCTGATCTCCTACCTTCCCGCGGCCCATATCGCCGACAGGGTGCTCGCCTACTACTACAGTCTCGTCACTGCGGCGACCGTCACGATCCTCCCCGGCGGCCCGAGGGATCTCGTCGCCGAGCTGCCCGATGCGAGGCCTCAGATCCTGCTGTGCGTCCCTCGCACGTGGGAGGTGCTGCAGAACGCCGCGATGGCGAAGGCCGCCGCGCTCGGCATCGACGGCTTCTCCGATGCGATCCGCCGCGGCATCGATCGGGTGCGCCGCGGCGTGCGCGACGTGCCCTTCAGCGATGACAGGGACCTGTTCGCTCCTGTGCGCCGGGCGCTGGGCATCGACGATGTCCGGCTGTCGATGTCGGGATCCGCGCCGATTCCCGTCGAGACGCTCGAGTTCTTCGCGGCGATGGGCATCTGGATCTGCGAGGGCTATGGCCTGAGCGAGACGACCGGGATCAGCGTGATCAATCGTGCCGACGGGCAGCGCATCGGCACGATCGGCGTGCCGGCGCCGGGTATGGAGGTGATGCTCGCCGATGACGGCGAGCTGCTGATCCGCGGCCCTCTTGTCATGCGCGGATACCGCGGGGATCCGCAGGCGACCGCCGCCGCGCTCGAGCCGGATGGATGGATCCACTCCGGCGATCTCGCGACGATCGATGAAGAGGGATACGTGCGCATCGTGGGTCGCAAGAAGGAAGTGCTCATCACGAGCTCGGGCAAGAACATCTCTCCTGCGCAGCTGGAGCAGGCGATGATCCCGCACAGCGATCTCATCGCGGCTGTCGTCGTGGTCGGTGATGGCAGGCCGTATCCCAAGGCACTCGTCACCCTCGACAGCGAGGCAGTCGGCCGCCGGCGCCCCGATCTCGCCGACGCGCCCTCCGAGACGATCGTCGCCGAGGGGTGGATCCGCGAAGAGATCGCGCGCGCGATCGAGCTCGGCAACAGTCGCTTCAGCCCAGCCGAACGGGTTCGGGGGTTCACGATCCTGCCGGACGCGTGGCTTCCGGGCACCGAAGAGATGACGGCGACTCTCAAGCTCAGGCGTGCACCGATCATCGCGCGCTACGCGGACGTGATCGACGGCATGTATGCGGCAGATCTGCGGCAGACGCGAAACGATCCGCCGAGCGCATCGTGACGCCGAGGATCCGATGACCTCTCCTCATCGTGGCACCGACTCGTCCGCCCCGGTCGTCGGCGATTCGCCGAGCAGGCGATCGGTCCGTTCGAGTCGCTGAGGTCCGTGCACGACGACCGGTATGCCATTGAACACCGCGTTCCAGGAGGGCGCGTCGACCACGGTCTCATCGGCGAGGATGTTGGCGTTCACGCCGGGCCGAAGCCTCGCCGTCGTCATCCCGATCTCCTCGGGCTCGTGCAGCCACCCGTGTGGAAGGCTCACGACTCCCGGCGGAACACGGTCGCTGACCTCGACGAGGGCGATGAGCTCGCCGGCCGCGCTCTCCACCTTGGCCGTATCTCCTGTCTCCAGCCCTCGCTCGACCGCGTCCTCCGGACTCATCCGCAGCGTGGACCGGGTTCTCCCGGTCATCAGCGATGGAGTGTTGTGGAGCCACGAGTTGTTCGATCGCAGCTGTCGGCGCCCGATGAGCACGAGGCCTGGCTGTGGTCCCGCGTCGATCGCGCGCTCGAGCGGGCCGAGATCCTGGAGGATCGGATCAGGCGCGAGGTCGATCATCCCGTCCGGAGTCCGGAGGACCTCGGGGAGCCGCGGCCGGAGCGGCCCAAGGTCGATGCCGTGCGGATTCGCCTCCAGCAGGCTGAGTGACAGGCCTCCCTCGACCCTGCCGAAGCCGTCGCCGTACGGGCCCACGCGAAGCAGGAAGTCGAGCACGCGGTCGGGCCCCACCCGCGGGACGAGCAGGGAGAGGATCTCGTCCGCTTTGCGGCCGTGGATGAGTGAATGCTCGTCGCGCGACTCGGAACGGATCATGGACGTGATCATCGCCTCATCGATCTCGCCGGTCGAACGCATCGAGCCGTCGAAGATGCCGCCGAGTCGACACATGATCTCCCACTCGTCGAGCTGGTCGTGTCGTTTCTGGATGGAGGGCGGGCTGTAGTTCGCGACGTTGCGGACCGACCACATCGTGAAGTGGACGTCGTAGTGGGAGCGTTGAAGCGGCGACAGCGCCGGAAAGATCACGTGCGCGAAGCGCGTGCTATCGGTCACATAGGGGTCGATGGCAACGAACGCGTCGAGCTGCTGAAGAGCGTTCGCCATGCGCCGCGAGTTCGGCGCCGAGACGACAGGATTCCCGCTGATGAGGACGAGTCCTCGATAGCGGCCTTCTCCCGGGGTGTCGATCTCCTCGGCGAGGCATGACATCGGCAGTTCGCCGAAGAGCTCCGGTGCCTTCCGGACGCGGGTGTGATATCGGCCCATCGGAATGCCCGGCCCGAAACGAGGAGCGCCGCGCGTGTTCAGCATTCCGGAGGCCGGCTTCGGGAACATCGCCCCGCCTCGACGATCCAGGTTGCCCGTGAGGATGTTGAGGATGTCGATCATCCACGACGCGACGGTGCCGAAGCGCGTCGTGGAGGTTCCCATCCGGCCGTACACGACGGCGCTCGCCGCCCGGGCGAAGGCGCGCGTCAGTGCACGCACGTCCGTCGCCGGGATGCCGGTGAAGCCCTCGAGCCGCTCCGGCGTGAAGGGGCGCACGACTTCTCGGAGTCTCGGAAGATTGCGCGCGAACGGCTCCGCAGCGCCGATCCGCACCATGTCCTCCTCGAACAGCACCGAGGCCATGGAGAGCAGCAGCGCCGCATCGGATCCGACCCGCGGACGCAGATGCTCGTCGGCGATCTCCGCCGTGCGGGTGCGGACGGGGTCGATGACGACGAGGGTGCCGCCGCGGCGCCTGAGATCACGCAGCCTGCGCGGCCAGTCGGGAGCGGTCGCAAGACTGCCGTTCGACTCGAGCGGGTTGGCTCCGATGACGACGAGGAACTCCGTGTGATCGAGGTCCGGGACCGGGAGGGTGAACCGGTCGCCGAACATCAGGCCGTTCGTGAGGTCCTTCGACCGCTGGTCGAGCGTCGATGCGCTGTAGAGGTTCGGTGTCCGAAGCGTGGTGATGATGGCCCGGGCGGACAGCAGACCCGCCATGCTGTGCGCGATCGGATTGCCCATGTAGACGGCGGTGGTCGTGGAGCCGTCCTGCTCCAGGATCGGCCGGAACAGCTCGGCCGTTCGCGCGAAGGCCTCCTCCCAATCCGCTTCACGCAGCCGACCGCCGTCGCGGATCAGCGGCCCTCGGAGCCAGTCCGGATCGTCGTACAGCTCGCCCAGCGACGCCCCTTTCGGGCACATGAAGCCCTTCGAGAGCACGTCGAGTCCGTCGCCGCGCGTGCGCAGCACGCGATCGCCGCGCAGCGTGATCTCCAACCCGCAGGTCGACTCGCAGATCGGGCACGTCCGGATGACCGTCCGTTCGGGAGCGTCGTTCATGGCGGCCTCCGTCATGGCCGACAGCGCTGTCGGCCGGGGTGATCGCGAGCGTGTCGCGATTTCGTGGGTGGACAAGAAGATTAACGTTCATTAGGCTCCGTGTCCACAGATGAAGTCTGGGAAAACAGGCGTTCAACGAAGGCTTGTGAATGTTTATTCGCCTGCGTACCATCGGCTCTCACTGACGCGTGCTCGCTCGCACGATCGCGTGCACGCGGCAACCCACGCACGAGAGGAACCATCGATGAGGATGAACCGGTTGATCGCGTCGGCCGCAGCGCTGACGTTGGGAATCGCGGCCCTGACGTCATGCGGCAGCGATGACGCGGGCGGCAACGGCAGCGAGGACGGCGGGGGTGATACCGAGGTCTTCACGCTGACGACGATCATGCCCATGTCCGGGCCGGGCGCCGTGTACGGAGAGGGCGTCGTGCGCATGCTCGACATCGTCGTCGACGAGACGAATGCCGCCGGAGGCATCACGATCGGCGACACGACCTATGAGATCGTCCTGGACGTGCTCGATGACGAGCTCAAGCCGGAGACCGCTCAGGCGGTGGCGCGCCAGGCGATCGACGACGGTGCCCAGCTCATCTTCGGTCCGTTCGGCTCGGGGAATGCGAACGCGGTGCAGCCGGTCATGGCACGTGGCGGTGCCGCGTGGCTTCTGCCGATCGCGACGGTCGTGGGACCGACGGCGAACCCGAACGTCTTCCGCACGGCGGCCTTGGTCAGCGCGTTCGTGGACCCGGAGCTGGAGTACATCGAGGCCGATCCCACCTTGCAGAAGGTCGCGCTGCTGACCGATCAGACCCATACCGCGCATTCGGAGACGACGTCCGAGCTGATCGGCCAGATCGAAGGAATCGGAAGATCCGTCGTGTTCTCGCAGGACTTCTCCACGGGGGACACGGACTTCCGTGCGCCTCTCACCCAGATGCTGAGCGACGCTCCCGACGTCGTGATCCTGCGCGGCTACATGGCGGAGTGTCTTCTCGCCCTTCAGCAACTGCGTGAGCTCGGAAGCGACGCCATCGTGATCCTGAACTCGGGAAGCACGACCGCGGAGACGCTCTCGATGCTGGACGACCTGTCGATCCTCGAGGACGTCTACCAGTCGATGCCGATGACCAGCCTCGATCCGTTCGTCGCCGCGGGCAACCCGCTGGCGATCGAGCTGCTGGAGAAGCTGAACGGCGAGTCGGCGGCCGCCGATGCGTATGTGTACGACGCGATGCAGGTTCTGCTGGCGGCGATGTCACAGGCGACCGACACCTCCGCCGATGCGCTCATCGCTGCGCTCACCGACCTCGCGGCGGAGGACGTGGCGGGCCGGACGCTGAACGAGTACCGCCCGCAGGCCGGAGGGCTTCTCTTCGAGAACCGCGAGGTCGATCTCCCGGGTGTGATGGTGGAGTGGATTCCCGATCAGGGCTGGACGCCGATCCCGTAGCCGACCGTTTCCACCTGCGTCCTGGCCGCCGGCCGCGCCGGCGGCCAGGACGCACAACGACGGAGCCCAGAACATGGACATCTTCTTCCAGCAGTTCGCGAACGCCATCGTGCTCGGGAGCTCGTACAGCCTGGTCGCGCTCGGCCTCTACTTGATCTACAACGCGCTGCACGTCCCGAACTTCGCCCACGGCGAGCTCTACGCCCTCGGCGCGTATCTGCAGTACACCTTCGTATCGGTGCTCGGCGTTCCCTTCTTCGTCGGTCTCGCGCTGTCGGTCGTGGGGGCGGGAGCGATCGGGGGGATCCTCGAGATCACTGTGTTCCGGCGGCTGGGACGTGGCCCCGGCTTCACGGTCCTCGTCGCCTCACTGGCCCTGGCCGTCGTCATGCAGGAGGCGATCGCGCTCGCGTGGGGGCGCGACAACGTCGGCGTGCAGGCGCCGTTCACCGAGGTCGTCGCGTTCGCCGGGGTGCGCATCGCACTGTACAGACTGATCGTGGTGGCCGTCGTGCTCGCGGTCGCCGTCGGCGTCGCGATCCTCGTCTATCGCACGGACTACGGTCGCTCGCTCCGCGGCATCGCCCAGAACCGGGAGATCGCCGAGCTGTCGGGCATCAACGTGCGCCGCGTCTCGGTCATGACCTTCGTGCTCAGCGGCGCGCTCGCCGGACTGGCCGGCGGCATGCTTGCGCCCACGGTGACGGTCGACCCGTACATGGGCTTCCACCCCACTCTCGTCGCGTTCGCGGTTCTCGTCGTGATCGGATCCGGTGCGCGGCTCACCGGCGTGATCGTCGGCGCGATGCTCGTCGCGCTCGCCGAGACGTTCGCAGCGGCGTACATCGCGAACTCGGCCCGCAGCGGCGTCGTCTTCGTCGTCCTCGTCCTGTTCCTCGCGATCAGGCCGGATGGCGCGCGCCGCCTCTCCACCGCAGTGAAAGTGAGGCTGTGATGTCTACGAGACCCAGATTCCGGTCCGCGCTCGTGCGCTGGAGGATCACCGACTCGCACGGGGCGGGCATCGTCGGCCGGACGCTGCTGGCGGTCCTCTTCGTCGTCGCGATGCTGGCGCTCAGCGGTGCGCTCACCGAACGGTGGGTCTATACGCTCACGACGCTCACCATGGCGGCGCTGTGGGCGTCGTGCCTGAACATCGTCGTGGGCTACACCGGAGAGCTCAATCTCTCGTTCGGCGCCTTCCTCGCCGTCGGCGCATACATCGGTGCGCTCGGCACCGGGCGATGGGAGATCCCGGGGGCGCTGCTGGTGCTGATCGTCCTCGTCGTCGCGCTGACGGCATCCTTCCTCCTGAGTCTGGTGGTCTTCCGAGCGAAAGGCCTGCACTTCGCGCTGATAACGGCGGGCCTCTCCCTGGTCTGCTACAACGTCCTCACGACATGGACCGACGTCACGGGCGGCTACGCGGGCATCTCGACCGGCGGCCCCATCACATCGGGAGCGTTGCCCAGGCCTTTGGAGCTCGGTCCCATCGTGCTTCAGTCGTCCCGCGACTATCTGATGGCCACCGCCGTCTTCCTGGCCGTCGTGGTGTGGCTCGTCTCCGCGCTGTTGCGCACGCGTGAGGGCGCTGGATGGATCGCCGTGCGTGAGGACGACATGCTCGCCGCGTCCGTCGGCATCAAGGTCAAGAACCGGAAGCGCGTGGCCTTCGTCCTCTGCTCGACCCTTGCGGCATTGTCGGGCGTGCTGTACGCGCACTGGGTCGGATACCTGACGCCCGGGATGTTCAGCTTCGCTCACGCGTCGTTCGACCCGGTCGCGATGGTGATCATCGGCGGTTCCGGCACCGTCGCAGGGCCGATCGTCGGTGCCGTCGTCGTCTCCGGGTTGCCCGAGCTGTTTCGAGGCGTCCAGAGTTTCTCCGTTCTCATCTACGGGCTGATTCTGCTGCTCGTCCTCATGACCTCGAGCGGAGGCGTCATGGGAATCGTCAGGACGGCGAGCCGACGCGCTCGTGCGGTCTTCGCGTCGCGGAAGGAAGGTGTCGAATGACCGGGGAAGTCGCTCTCTCGGCGGAGCATGTCACGATGCGCTATCGAGGCCTGCTGGCGTTGGACGACGTGAGCGTCGCGTTCGAGCGTGGAACCACGACAGGCCTCATCGGCCCCAACGGCGCGGGAAAGACGACGTTCGTCAACGTGCTGTCGGGCTTGGTGCAGCCCACGAGCGGTCGCATCAGATTCGATGGACAGGACAAGCGGAGATGGTCGTTGAGCAGCGCGGCGCGCGACGGGGTCGGGCGGACGTTCCAGGCCTCGAAGGTGTTCCGCAACCGGATGGTGATCGACAACATCGACGTCGCACCGGTTCGTCTGCGCGCGCTGGAATACGATCCGCTCGAGATCGTCGACCTGGCCGACCGGCGTCACGACCTGGCAGGCAGTCTCTCCTATGGTGAGCTGCGGAGACTGGGCGTCGCGATCGCGATCTCCACGGCGCCCCGCGTGCTCCTGCTCGATGAGCCCGGAGCGGGCCTGACAGGCGGTGATCTGGACCGGCTCAGTGCGGTCATCCGGCGCGTCGGAGCCACCGGCTGCACCATCGTGCTCGTGGATCACAACATGCGGTTCCTCATGGGCAGCGTCGAACGCGTGGTCGTCCTCGAAGGCGGGCGCCTCGTCGCCGATGGAACTCCTGAGCAGGTTCAGAACGACCCTCAGGTCCGTGCCGCCTACCTCGGAGGTGCGGCATGAGCCTCGACGTGCGCTCCCTCACGGCCGGATACGGTGACCATACCGTTCTGAGGGACATCGACATCTCGGTCCGTACGGGCGAGGTCGTCGCCGTGCTCGGCACGAACGGCGCGGGAAAGTCGACGCTGCTGCGCACGATCGCGGGCCTGCAGCCGCTGATCGCGGGAAGAGTCGAACTGGACGGCACGGTTCTGGACCGTATGCCTGCCTTCCTGAGGGTCAGGCACGGGCTGGCGCTGGCCCCCGAAGGTCAGCAATCGTTCGCGAACATGACCGTCAAGGAGAATCTCGTTCTCGCAGCCCGGGCCGTGCGGAGACGTGCCTCGCGTCACGACATCGACGAGGCGCTGGGAGAGGTCATCGGCACGTTCCCCAGACTGGGCCAGCGCATGAGTCAGTCGGCGGGCACGCTCTCGGGAGGCGAGCGGCAGATGCTGTCGATATCACGCGCGCTTCTCGCGAAGCCGAAAGTGCTCCTCCTGGACGAGCCGTCGCACGGACTGGCGCCGATCGTCGTCGAGCAGGTGGCAGAGTCGATCGCCGCCATCTCCGGGACGGCTCTTCTCCTCGTGGAGCAGAACCTGGCCGTCCCTCGGCGTTGCGCGACGAGAGTCGTCGTGCTCCAGGACTCGCGCATCGTCGCCAGCGGGGGCCGGGAGCTGGTGGAGAGCGATGAGGTCGTCGAGGCGTACCTCGGCATCGACTGAGGCGCGAGGCGAACGACCTGTCGCGGGGTCGAAGCACGTGATCGTGTCCGAGCGCTTCGGTCGGTGCGGACCGCCCGAGGCCTGCGAGTTCCCCAAAGTGTTAACAACCATTAGAGTGATCTGACCCCGCTGGCGCGGCTTGCGCCAGCGGCGCGATGAAGCGTGAGGAGACATTCATGACAACGATCGGCAGTTCGCTGGAGATCACCGCCGGGCGTGTGCCGGGACGCACGGCGATCGTCGACCGAGGCGTGAGGCTGACGTATAGAGAGCTTGATGATCAGGTGAATCGGGTTGCCCATGAGCTCGTCGCGCGCGGCATCGCGAAGGGTGATCGCATCGCCTTCGTCGGCAAGAACTGCGCCGCTTTCGTCTACGTGCTGTACGCGGCGGCCAAGATCGGTGCACTGTTCGTCCCTGTTAATCCTCGTTCGGCTCCCCCGGAAGTCGCGCATCTGCTCGATGACAGCGGTGCCGTGCTCGCCATCGCCGAAGCCGACTCGGTGTCCCTGCTTTCGAAGGCGGCCGACGCCGCGCGTGCGAGACCGGCGCTGCTGAGCGCTGGTCAGGCCTTGGGGCTGGAGGACCTGCTGTCGGCAGCGGCGTCGCGCCCGACGACACGGCCTGAGGCGGAGGTCTTCGAGTCCGACGACGCCATGATCCTCTACACGTCGGGGACGACCGGGTTCGCCAAGGGCGTCGTGATGGATCATCACAGGCTCATCTGGACCGCTCTGACGGTGTCGATCATGACGGCCGGGATGCGCGACGGGGCGAGCGTCGTTCACGTCGCGCCCCTCTACCATTCCGGCCAGACGACGATGATGCTCCTGCCGGGCACGCTCGTGGGCGCCAAGCACGTGATGGTGCAGGCCTTCGATCCTGATGCCGTTCTGGACATCATGGAGAAGGAGCGCACGACCGCGTTCTTCGGGCCGCCGACGATGTATCAGTTCCTGATGCAGGCGTATCTCGCCAGGCCGCGCGATCTCTCGGCATGGGAGATGGGGGTGTACGGGGCGGCCCCCATGTCGGAGACGCTCGCGGCCGCGCTCCAGCGCGAGTTCGCCTCGGTTCGGATCTACTCGTGCTACGGCCAGACCGAGGCCGGGCCGGGAGGCCTTTACTCGAGCCCGGAAGAGGTGCGGGCGCGGCCGGATGTGACCGGATACCGCGCCTTTCCGAACACGCTCGTGCGGATCGTGGACGAGGCCGGTCACGACATCTCCGCAGGCGAGATCGGTGAGATCCTGCTCAAGGGCGAGACGATCATGAAGGGGTACTGGAACGATCCGGATGCCACCGCGAAGACGCTGGTGGACGGCTGGGTGCACACGGGCGACCTCGCCCGCCTCGATGCCGACGGGGGCATCACGATCGTGGACCGGCTCAAGGACATGATCATCAGCGGCGGGCGGAACATCTATTCGGTCGAGGTCGAGAACGCGATCGCTGCGCACCCCGGCATCGCCGACAACGCCGTCCTCGCCCGTGCGCACGACGAGTACGGCGAGACCGTCGTCGCCGTGGTCAGTCTCAAAGACGGTGCGGAGGTGACTCTGGATGAGCTGCGCGCGCACTGCGCGCCTCTCATCGCCGACTACAAGCTGCCCCGCGAGCTGATCGTCGCCCCGATCGCGCGCAATCCGTCGGGCAAGATCCTCAAGCACATCATGCGGCGGGAGCTCGGTCTGACCGATCACGTCTAGCCGGCTCTGAGAGGAGCTCACTCGACCGGGACGGTGCAGCGGGCGGCGATCAGCTCGATCGCCGCCCGCTGCACCGTCCCGGCTCGTGCGCGTGACCGCCGACGGTGCGGCGTCGGCGGTCGGCACGCCGCTCCTCAGAGCCCCAGGTCTTTGCCGATGATCTCGCGCATGATCTCGTTCGTCCCCCCGTAGATCGACTGGATCCGCGCGTCCGCGTAGGCCCTGCTGATCCCGTACTCGCGCATGTAGCCGTACCCGCCGAACATCTGCAGGCAACGATGCGCGACCCGTTGCTGCAGCTCCGTCGCCCAGTACTTCGCCTTCGCTGCGCGGGCGGGGCTCAAGGATCCGTCGATCAGCAGGCGCACGCAGTCGTCGACGAAGGTGCGGCCGATCTCGACCTCGGCGGCGAGCTCGGCGAACCGGAACCGAGTGTTCTGGAACGAGCCGATCGGCTGGCCGAAGGCCTCGCGGGTGGTCACATGGTCCAACGTCTCCTCGAGCATGCCGACAGAGGCTCCGATCGCGGTCACCGCGAGAGACATGCGTTCCTGCGGCAGATTCCGCATGAGCGCGAAGAACCCCTGTCCCTCCTCTCCGAGCAGGTTCTCCTGCGGGACGCGGACGGCGTCGAAGTGCAGCTCGCTGGTGTCCTGAGGATGCATGCCGAGCTTCTGGAGGTTGCGTCCGCGTTCGAATCCCGGCATCCCGGACTCCACGACGAACAGCGAGAGACCACGATGCCTGTCCTCCGACGTTCGTGCCACGACGATGACGAGATCGGCGTTCTGGCCGCTCGAGATGAAGGTCTTCGATCCCGAGATCAGCCAGTCGCCGCCGTCTCTGCGAGCGGCCGTCCGGATGCCGGCGAGATCGCTTCCCGTACCGGGCTCGGTCATTCCGATCGCCGCGATCGTCTCGCCCGCCACCATCCCGGGCAGCCACCGCTCCTTCTGCGCCTCATCTGTGAGCTCGACGAAGTACGGGGCGAGCACGTCGTTCTGCAGGGCGATCGTCAGTCCGGCCGCGCCGAGGTTGGCGCGAGCGAACTCCTCGTCGACGACAGCGTTGAACCGGAAGTCGTCGATCCCCTGCCCACCGTGGCGTTCCTCGACGGGAAACATGAGCAGGCCGAGCGCGCCGGCCTCGACGAAGAACGAGCGGTCGATCCTGTGCTGCTCCTCCCAGCGCTCGTACTCCGGCCGCACACGATCGATGAAGTCGCGCACGAGGGCGCGGAAGGCCTCATGCTCCTCCTCGAAGATCGTGCGTCCGGCGAATCGCAAGTCTGACGTCATCTCGTGCTCCTCTGGGGTCTCGATCACTCTTATGTTAATGAGTAATAGGGTCTTATCTGGCTTAAGCGGTCTCTTTTTTCAAGTCTTTGAGGCTACTGTAGTGAACAGCTATACGGACAAGAGTGACGATCACGAGATGAGGTGGAGTGGAAGAGACGGTGCGACTGGGCTTCTGCGGCTTCGACCCGGGGGCGTTCCTGAGCGAGTTGCGTCCGCCGGCGCCGAACGACCTGATCGATGCAGAGCTGCGGCTCGGCACTCGCCCGCTCGGATCCGCTCCGGGGCGCGCGGCGGGCCGGACGGAGGGCGTTCCCCGCCCGCACCTGGGCTGGCTGAGCATGCTCGCCGACCTCGTCATGGGCACCGCGTATGCGGCTGCGCTCGGGGAGGGGCGGACGAGTCTCACGCTGTCGATGAGGATCGACAGCGTGAGAGGCGCGCTCCGGCCGGACGTGCCCATCGAGGGGTACGCGCTCGCCGAGGACCCGGATGACCCGGGCGGTGTGCTCCACTGCCTGATGCTGCAGGGGCGACAGCCGGTCGCAACCGGAGTCGGTCGGTTCCTCCCGCTGGGGACGCGCGCGCGGTCGGCGCCTGCCGAGGTCGTGTCCTTTCAGCGCCGTGGCGTGGACCTCGCGACCGGATTCGGGCTGTCGGGCGATTGGGCGCCTGACATCGATGTGGATCTGCGGGCGGAGGGCGTCCTCGCCAACCCGAGCGGCGTCGTGCACGGTGGTGTGCAGGCGGCGATCGCCGCCGAGGCGATCATCCGCAGCGTGGCGGGCGTGGACGCCTCGATGTGTCTGCTGACGGATTTGTCGACGAGGTTCCTCGCCCCGGCGCCGACCGGCCCGGAGGAACGGCTCGTCGTTCGTGTGCGACGGATTCATACGGGGCGCAGCCTTCGCACCGTGCGGGTGGAGCTGGTCCGCGGCGACGGCGTGGTGGTGAGCGTCTCCGAAGGCACCGTCGGCCGAAATCCCGTGATGGACAGTCTAGTGAATAGTCACTAGACTGTCCATCACGGGAAGACGCCAGGAAGGCATGTTCCGTCCCGCTGACCGGAGGTATGTGATGATGCGCGACCACCCGCTGACCGAGGAGTTCCTGCACGGGTTCGCGCAGCGCTGGGAGAGCGCCTGGAACTCGCGCGACCCGGAGCAGGTGCTCGCGCTGCTGCATCCGGAGATCGAGTGGGACGACACCGTCTTCTGGCCGGAGGTGATCCGGGGCATCCCGGCGATGAGGCCGTATCTCGACGCGATCTTCCGCGCGATGCCCGACGTGGTGTTCCACGACGTGCAGCTGTTCACCGCGCCCGACGCGGGCCGCGGGATCTGGCTGTTCCGGCAGGAGGGCAGCGGCCCCGCGCGCTACGGCCCGGGCGGCCGGTTCTCGAACCACGGCTGCGACATCTGGCTCGCGTTCCGCGACGGCCTGCTGTCGAGCTACCTGTCGCGGTACGACATGGCCGAGATCATGCGGCAGTTCCACGCGCTGCCGCCGCGCGGCGATCTGCTGGGCGGCACGTACCTGCGCCGTCTCGCCGAGGGGCCGCCGACGGTCGGGGCCCGCGCCTCCTTCTGAGCCTCTGAGCCGCCGGGCCCCGTCGGCGAGTTGGATAGGGTGGATCCGGGCGGCGGGCGGATCCGGCCCGAAGGAGGACGACGATGGTGCTCACCCTCGGATACAAGGCGTCGGCCGAGCAGTTCGGTCCCCGCGAGCTCGTCGAGATCGCCGTGTCGGCCGAACGCCACGGCTTCGAGTCGGTCGCCGTCAGCGACCACTTCCAGCCCTGGCGACACACGGGCGGGCACGCGCCGTTCTCCCTCGCGTGGATGGCCGCGGTCGCCGAGCGCACCGAGCGCGTGCGCATCGGCACGTCGGTGATGACGCCGACCTTCCGCTACAACCCCGCCGTGATCGCCCAGGCGTTCGCCACGATCGGCTGCCTCGCGCCGGGCCGCGTGTTCATCGGCGTCGGCACGGGCGAGGCGCTCAATGAGATCGCGACGGGCTTCCGCGGCGCCGGCGCCCAGGACTGGCCCGAGTTCCGCGAGCGCTTCGCGCGGCTGCGCGAGGCCGTGCGGCTCATGCGCGCGCTGTGGACGGGGGAGCGCACGAGCTTCGAGGGCGAGTACTACTCGACGCACGACGCGTCGATCTACGATGTCCCCGAGGACGGCATCCCCGTCTACATCGCGGCGGGCGGCCCGCTCGTCGCGAAGTACGCCGGCCGCGCGGGCGACGGCTTCATCTGCACCTCGGGCAAGGGGCGCGAGCTCTACGTCGACCAGCTCATCCCCGCCGTGCAGGCGGGGGCGGATGCCGCGGGCCGCGACCCCTCGTCGATCGACCGCATGATCGAGATCAAGCTCTCCTACGAGGAGACCGAGGAGGCCGCGCTGGACAACACCCGGTTCTGGTCGCCCCTGTCGCTGTCGAAGGAGCAGAAGCACGACATCACCGACCCCGTGGAGATGGAGCGCGCGGCCGACGCACTGCCGATCGAGCAGATCGCGAAGCGCTGGATCGTCGGCACCGACCCCGACCGCGTCGTCGCGCAGATCGGGGAGTACATCGACTGGGGCTTCACCCACCTGGTCTTCCACGCCCCCGGACACGACCAGGAGCGCTTCCTCACGCTCTTCGAGCGCGACCTCGCGCCACGGCTGCGCGCCCGCGCGACGCAGGCCTGAGCGGCGGCGCGAAGCGGAGTCCGTGACCATGCGCATCGGGTACGCCGCGATGCTGGAGCAGTTCGCGCCCGCGGAGGTCATCGACCTGTGCGTCGCCGCCGAGCGGCACGGCTTCGACGGGGTCATCGCGACCGACCACTTCCAGCCCTGGCTGCCGCGGCACGGCACGGCCGCGCACGTGTGGACCATGCTCGGCGCGATCGGCGCGCACATCCGCGGCGACCTCGGCCCCGCCGCGACGACGCCGACGTTCCGCACGCACCCGGCCGTCGTCGCGCAGGCCGCGGCGACGCTCGCATCGCTGTACCCGGGGCGCGTGTGGCTCGGCGTGGGATCGGGCGAGGCGCTCAACGAGCACGTCGTCGGCGAGTACTGGCCCGAGCCGGGCGAGCGCATCGAGCACATGTTCGAGGCCGTGGAGATCATCCGCAAGCTGTTCGCGTCGGCGGCATCCGGTCGCCTCGTCAAGCACCGCGGGGCGCGGTTCCGGGTCGAGTCGACGCGGCTGTGGACGGTGCCGACGCCCGCCCCGCCGATCTACGTCGCGACCGCGGGACCCGTGACGGCGCGGCGCGCCGGGCGCAGCGCCGACGGCCTCGTGACCACGGGGGAGGACTTCGACCGCGCGGCCCAGCTGCTCGCCCGCTTCGCCGACGGCGCGCGCGAGGCGGGGCGCGACCTCGCGACGATGGAGCGGGTGCTGCACCTGCACGTGTCGTGGGCGCCGACCGACGAGGAGGCGCTCGCCGCCGCGATGACCGAGTGGCCGATGGCGGGACTGCGCATCCGGCGCGGCGACATCCGCTCGCCCTACGACTTCGAACAGCTCGTGCGCGGCGTGCGCACGGAGGAGGTGACGAGCGCGATGCTCGTGTCGAGCGACCCCGATGCGCACCGCGCGCACATCCAGCGCTACGCCGATCTCGGCTTCACCCGCATCTTCCTGCACAACGTGGGGCGGGATCAGCGGGAGTGGCTCGAGGTGTTCGGGCGCGACGTGCTGCCGAAGGTGCGCGGATGACGGCGCTCACGGTGTTCGCGCCGACCGGCATCGGCGAGGTGCGTCCGGGCGACGACCTCGCCGCCCTCATCCTCGCGACGGGCGTCGCGCTCGAAGACGGCGACATCCTCGTCGTGACCTCGAAGATCGTCTCCAAGGCCGAGGGCCGCTACGTGCAGGCCGCCGACCGCGAGGAGGCCATCACGGCCGAGACCGTGCGGCTCGTGGCATCCCGCACGATCGACGGGCACACGATGCGCATCGTCGAGAACCGCCTCGGCATGGTCGCCGCCGCGGCGGGCGTGGATGCCAGCAACACGCCCGACGGCTGGATCCTGCTGCTGCCCGAGGACCCCGACGCCTCGGCGCGTGCGCTCGCGCACCGGCTGCGCGAGGAGACCGGCGCGACGGTGGGCGTGATCGTCAGCGACACCCTGGGCCGGCCGTGGCGGGCCGGGCAGACCGACGTCGCGATCGGCGCGGGCGGCGTGCACGTCGTCGAGGACCTGCGCGGCACCGTGGACGCCGGCGGCAAGCCCCTGAACGTCACGACGCCGTGCGTGGGCGACGAGCTCGCCGCCGCCGCCGACCTCGTCAAGGGCAAGGCGAGCGGGAACCCCGTCGCGGTCGTGCGCGGCCGGGGCGATCTGGTCGGCCCGCTCACGCTGCCGGGCGCGCGGAGCATCGTGCGCTCCTCCGATCGCGACCTGTTCCGTCTCGGCACCGACGAGGCCCTCGCCCAGGGCTACCGCGACGGCTACGCCGCCGCCCGCGCCGAGCAGGCGCGGGGGCGGCGGTAGAGCGGTCAGCCCTTCAGCGCGTCGGACAGCTTGACGCGGGCGCCCATGCGCAGCAGCGAGTTCTCGTAGATCTTCGCGCCGACGAGGATCGCGCCGATGCACGTGACGATCAGGATCGCGAGCGACACGAGCGGCTCCCACCAGTCCACCTGGCCGAGGAACATCCGCGTCGGCATTCCCACGGGCGCCGAGAACGGCACGTACGACATGACCGCGAGCACCGTCGGGTTGTTCCAGAAGAAGATCACGAGGAAGTACGGCGCCATGATGAGCAGCATGATCGGGGTCGTGGTCGAGCCGATGTCCTCCTGGCGCGAAACCATCGCCGCCGCGGCGGCGAACAGCGCCGCGAGCAGGATGAAGCCGAACAGGAAGAACACCGCGAACCACGCGATCGGCGCCCCGACCCCCTGCAGGAACTCGGTCTGACCCGTCACGGTGAGACCCACGACCGCGATCGCGGCGAGGATGAGGATCTGCGCCATCGCGAGCACCGTGTTGCCGATGACCTTGCCGGCCAGCAGTGCGCGGGTCGGCACGGCCGAGATCAGCAGCTCGACGACGCGCGTCTGCTTCTCCTCCACGACGCTCTGCGCCATCGTCGCGCCGAACGTCTGCGCGGCGAACAGGAAGATGATGCCGAAGCCGATCGCGGCGATGTAGCCCGCCCAGTTCGTCGCATTCTCCACGTCGAGCAGCTCGACGGCGGGGGTCTCCGACAGGGCCATGAGCAGCGAGGTCGACGCGTCGCGGTCGAAGACGACGGTGTACCCCAGGGGCGGCGCCCCGTCGGCGATGATCGCGGCATCCGCGTCGCCGCTGCGCACGAGCTCGCGGGCGGCGTCGGCGCTGTCGACCGTCGTCGCCTCGAAGCCCGGCACGCCCTGGATGTACTGCTGCGAGTCGGCGGTCACCGCGACGGGCGTCGTCGCGGCGTCCTTGGCCGTGAAGCCCGCCCAGATGACGCCCGCGAGGGCGAGCACGAACAGGATGCCGAACGAGATGAGGAACGACTTGCTGCGCAGCTTCGAGCCGATCTCGCGCTCGGCGACGAGCCAGACGCTCTGACCGAAGCCCGGGGCCGCGCCGGCGGCGGAACGCGTGGTGGTGGTGCTCACTGGATGACCTCCTTGTAGATCTGCGCGAGCGAGGGATGCTGCGGTGCGAAGCTCGCGACGGCGCCCTGCGCCACCGCGCGGGCGAGCACGCGCTGCACCGTCTCGTCGCTGTCGGCGTCGAAGAGGGCGTAGCCGCCGTCGAAGTCGAGCACCTGGATGCCCGTCTCGTCGCGCAGCCAGCCGGCGTCGCCGGCCGAGACGAGCTCGTAGCGGCGCACCGTGTGCTGCGCCCGCAGCGCGTCGCGCGAGCCGTTCGCGCGCACGCGGCCGCTCGCGATGATGACGAGGTCGTCGCACAGCCGCTCGACGACGTCGAGCTGGTGCGACGAGAACAGCACGGCCACGCCCTGCGCGGCGCGCGTCTGCAGCACGCCGGCGACGACGTCGACCGCGAGCGGGTCGAGGCCCGAGAACGGCTCGTCGAGGATGAGCACCCTCGGCTCGTGCACGAGCGCCGCCGCGATCTGCGCGCGCTGCTGGTTGCCGAGCGACAGGGTCTCGACGTTGTCGTTCAGACGCTCGCCGAGCCCGAGCTCCTCGAGCAGGGCGGTCGCGCGGGTCGTCGCGTCGGCCTTCGAGAATCCGTGCAGTCGCGCGAGGTAGACGATGTGGTCGCGCACGCGCATCTTCGGGTAGAGCCCGCGCTCCTCGGGCATGTAGCCGAAGACGCGCCGGTCGGCCGCCGTGACCGCGTGGCCGTCGAGGGTGACCTCGCCGCCGTCGCGGGCGAGCAGGCCGAGCGCGATGCGCATCGTGGTGGTCTTGCCGGCGCCGTTGCCGCCGACGAAGCCGGTCAGCCGGCCCGGGGGCACGGCGAAGCTCACATCGTCGAGCACGCGGCGGTCGCCGTAGCTCTTGGTCACGCCCTTCAGTTCGAGCATGCGCTCCTCCTCGGTCGGGATTGTGCCTCCGACGCTACGGCCGCCGCCTCCCCGCGACATCCCCCGCCCGGCGGATTCCGCCCGCCTCCCCCGCCCGGCGGACCCGCGGGTCCGCCACCCCCCCCAGCATCCGCCGCCGCCCCCTGCTGACCGCTACTGACCGCGAGACTGCACGTGCGCGACGAGACCGCACGCCAGAGGTGCCGTCTCGTCGCACCGGTGCAGTCTCGCGGGAGATGGGAGTCAGGCGAGGCCGTGGCGGTGGGCGTAGACGACGGCGCCGACGCGGTCGCGCACGCCGAGCTTGAGCAGCACGTTCGAGACGTGGGTCTTGACGGTGGCCTCGCCGATGAACAGCTGCGCGGCGATCTCGGCGTTGCTCATCGCCTGCGCGAGCAGCCGCAGCACCTCGACCTCGCGCTCGGTGAGGCCGGCGACGGCCCCGGCATCCGCCGTCCTCGGAGGATCGTGCGAAGCTCGGACGTTGCCGGCGGGATCGTCCGAGGCTCGCGAGATCCCCCGGACCTCGTGCGGGGGAGCGGATGCCGCGAAGCGCTCGATCACGCGGCGCGTCACCTCGGGGGCGAGCAGCGCGTCGCCCGCGGCGGCGATGCGCACGGCGTCGACGAGCTGCTCGGGGCCCGCGTTCTTCAGCAGGAACCCGCTCGCGCCCGCCGCGAGCGCCTGGAACAGGTAGTCGTCGCGATCGAAGGTCGTGACGATGATGACGGATGCCGCGACGCCGGCGTCGGCGACGATGCGGCGCGTCGCCTCGAGGCCGTCCATGCCGGGCATCTGCACGTCCATGCAGATGACGTCGGGCAGGAGCCCGGTCGCGGCCGCGACGGCCTCGGCGCCGTCGGCCGCCTCGCCGACGACCTGGATGTCGCCCGCCGCCTGCAGGATCATGCGGAAGCCCGCGCGCATGACGGCGTGGTCGTCGACGAGCAGCACGCGGATAACGCCGGCACCCCCACGGGCGTGCCGGCCGCCGCGCGCAGCGGCACGCGCACGCGCACGAGATAGCCGCCGCGCGGCCGCGGGCCCAGCTCGATCGTCCCGCCCGTCGCGAGCGCGCGCTCGCGCATGCCGACGAGGCCGAGACCGGGCCGGGGCGCGGTGAGCACGCGCCCCTCGTTGCTGACCTCCAGCTCGATCGCGTCGTCGCCGTAGCGCAGGCGCACGTCGGCGGTCGCGTGCGGTCCCGCGTGCCGGCGGGCGTTCGTGAGCGCCTCCTGCGCGATGCGGTAGAGGTTGACCTGCACGAGCTCCGACGCCGGCACGGGGTCGCCGACGACCTGCAGTGTCACGGGCAGGCCGTTGTCGCGCGCATGCGCGACGAGGTCGCCGAGCGCGTCGAGCCGGATGGTGGAGTCGCCCGGCGCGGCGGCGTCGGGCGTGCGCAGGGTCTCCAGCAGCTGGCGCAGCTCGGCGAGCGCCTCGCGGGCCTCGTGCTCGACGCCGCGCAGCGCCTCGCGCGCGGCCTCGGGGTCGCGGTCGAGCACGGCCCGCGCGGCGCCCGACTGCACGCCCATCGCCGACACGTGGTGTGCGACGACGTCGTGCAGCTCGCGCGCGATGCGCACGCGGTCGAGGGCGACGGCCTGCGCCGCGGTCAGCTCGCGCTCGTGCTCGAGCTCGGCGGTGCGCTCCTCGAGCACGAGGCGAGAGAGCGCCCCGGCGTAGGCGCGGTCGCCGAAGTACCAGGCCCCGCCGAAGAACGCCGCGTTGACGAGCATCGTCATGAGCGTGTACGCCGCGAACGGCGAGAACAGCCCCGCCTTGGAGAGCTCGGAGTCGCCGACCGCCGACTGGAAGGCGACGACGAGCAGCCACACGAACACGCCCGCGATGACGCCCGCGCGCAGCAGGAGGGCGCGCCGCCGGTCGTCGATCCAGGCGCCGACCGTGTACATCGCGATGAACATCGAGACGTTGCCGACGTAGAGCTCGGGCAGGCGCGTGGTCTGCGCGGCGAAGAACGCGAGCATGACGACGATCAGCACGATCCCGGGGAAGCGCCGCCGCACGGCGATCGCGCCGCCCAGCACGAGCGCGTAGACGACGGCCCAGATGAGGTCGGGGGTCTCGTCGCCGAAGAACCCCACGATCTGCCCGAGCCAGCCGCTCAGGACGCCGAGCACCGTGAGCCCGCCGCCGAGCCACGCGTCGCCGCGCAGATCGTCGGGCGTGGGCGGCCGCCGCGTCATGACACTCATGCCCTCCACCGTACGGGCGACCGCGCACCCCGGCATCCCTCCCGCGGGGGAGATGGGCCGGGGGAGGGATGCCGGAGGAGACGGCGCCCCGCTCCGCCGGACCCTGCCGCTCTCGCCCCGCCCGGTATAGTAAGGCGACCCTAACCAGGGTCGATCACACTCGGGAGGCATCATGTCGGCATCCGCGCCCTCCTTCCAGCGCAAGGGCCTCATGCGGCTGAGCTGGCCGCTGCTCGTCGTGACGCTGTTCGCGCTGCTCGGCGCGCTCGGCAACCAGATCATGCTCATGGCGGTCTCCGCCGACCTGAACGCGGCGATCGGCATCGCCAACCGCGTGTTCGGCGTCGCGAACGACATCGCGGTGCTGTTCGGCTTCGGCGCGCTCGTCGTCGTCGCGCAGTCGCTCGGCGCCGGCGCGATGCGTGCGGCGCAGCGCGCGAGCATCATCGCGCTGCGGGCGAGCACGCTGCTCGGGATCGTCCTCGCGCTCGTCGCCGCGCTCGGGGCGCCGCTGTTCCTGGAGTGGCTGCGCGCCGCCGACCACCTGCGCGCCGACGCCTCCGCGTACATCTGGATCGCGGCCGCGGGCGTCGCGTTCTACGCCTACCAGATGGCGGCCTTCTCGGTGCTGCGCGCCTTCGGCCGCACCGTCGAGCTGCTGCTGCCGGCGATCGTGATCAACGTCGTCGACCTCGCGCTGCTGTTCCTCTTCCTCTTCGTGCTCGACCTCGGCATCGTCGCGACCGCGCTGCCGACGCTCATCGTGCGCGGCGTCGTGGTCGTGATCCTCGCCTGGCTCGTGCGCCGTGTCGCCGGCGTGGGGCTGTTCACGCCGCTGCCGCCGCGGCAGGCGGGCGGGCAGGCGTGGACGATGGCGCGGCTGTCGATCCCGTCGGTCGTGGAGAACTCGGCGTTCAACATCGCCGTGCTCGTGGGCGCCTCCGCCGTCAACGCCCTGGGTCGTGACGCGACGAACGCGCACGGCTTCGCCCTCACGCTCACCGCCCTCGTCACGGGCGTCGTGCTCGCGATGGCGCAGGGCAACGAGACGATCGTCGGCTGGGACGTGGGCGATCGCGATCCCGCCCACGCGCGCCGCCAGACGCTGCGCACCATCGCCGGCACCGCGATCGCCGCGGCCGTGCTCACGGCGCTGCTGTGGCTCGCCGGGCCCGCCGTGCTGCCGCTCGTCGGCCTCGACGCCGACGCCGTCGCGATGGCCACGACGGGCCTCGCGATCAGCATCCTGCTGCTGCCGCTGTCGGCGGTCACGACGATCGCCTACGGAGCGCTGCGCTCGGCGGGCGACGTCGCGGTGCCGATGGCCTACTCGATCGCGACGAGCGCGCTCGTGCTCGCCCCGGCGTCCTTCCTCTTCGCCGACACGCTCGGCCTCGGCGTCGCGGGAGCGTTCTGGGCGCTCGTGCTCAACGAGGCGGTCAAGGCCGCGCTGCTGCTCGGGCGGTGGCTGCGCGGACGCTGGCGCGATCGGCCGCGCGTCGTCGAGGGGCAGCTCGAGCCCGCCGGCGCCGAGCCGCTCGGCACGGCGCCATGACGACGCGGAACGAGAGCGCGACGACGTGGGCGCGGGCGCTGACGTCGTGGGGAGAGGATGCCGTGCGCTGGGCGCTCGTGCGCGATCCGCGTCCCCGGCGCACCGTGCGCGACGCCGCCTTCGCCGCCTACCTGCGCGACGTGCGCGGCACCGTGCGACGCCCGCCGCACCGGTTCGAGACGATCGAGGTGCGCTCGCTCGCGCGCGGCGGGCACAGCGAGATCGTCGAGATCGCCCTCGATGCGACCGGCAGCGGCGCCTTGCCGGGCGACATGCTGCAGGTGTGGTGGGAGAACCCGGCCGACGGCCACGCGCCCGGCGACGACGCGTCCGTGCCCCACTGGTCGACGCCGCTGCCGCATCGCCCCTCGCGGCGCGTGCGCGCGACGGGCGGCGAGCTGCGCCGCCGCGTGCTCGACCTCAGCGCCGGGACGCCGGCCGACCCCTCGCGGGCGCCGCGCATCACGCCGCGGTTCTACACCGTGTCGGATGTGACGGGCGACGAGCTGCGCCTGCAGGTGACGCGGTCGGCCGCGTGGCCCGAGCGCGCGGCCGCCTACCTGCACCGCCTGCAGCCCGGCGCCGTCGTGCGCGGCTGGGTGCTGCGGCATCCGCACCGCCTCGACCGCGCCCGTCCCGCGCTCGCCGTCGTCACGGGCTCGGGCGCCGCGGGGGTGTTCGCGGCGCTGCGGGCGGGGGCCCGCGGCATCCATCTCGTGTGGGGACTGGGCGACAAGGGCCTCGCGCCGTGGATCGAGCGGGAGCTCGACGGCCATCTCGCGTCGGGGGCGCTCGACCGCGTCGAGCTGGCACACGCGCCGCGGCGGGTCACCGACCTGCTCGCGCCGCAGCTGGCCGAGGCGCGTGACCTGGTCGCGGCGGGCGGCTCCGTGTACGTGAGCGGCAACTCCGCGATGGCGGATGCCGTCGACGCGCTGCTCACCGGTGCGCTCGGCGCCGAGCGCGCGCGGGCCCACGCCGAGCTGCGCTACATCGTGTCGGCGTAGGGCCGCGTCGGCGATCGTCGCCCGGCGGCGTCAGCGGGCGGCGCCCTTGAGCGTTCCCGTCACCTGCTTGTTCGGCTCGAACACGGCGCACTGCACGAGGCGGTCGTCGCGCTCGTTCCAGCTCAGCTCCGTGGGCTGGACGCCGAAGTAGAAGAAGTCCGACTCGCTGTCGACGATGCCGACGAACTCCTGGAACTCGCGCGCGCAGTTCTCGTTCATGGCGGCCTCGATCGCCGAGACGCCGGGGTAGTCGCCCTCGGGCAGCTCGAACTCGTAGTACACCTCGTTGTCGTGCGGCTCGTCGCAGGAGACGATCGGCACGCTGTCGGCGGCGCCGGCGTCGTCGCCCTCGACGGCGACGTCGTTGAAGCAGTCGCCGACGCTCAACGTGACGACGTCGGCGGGGTCGGGCTCGTCGGCGTCGGTCGAGGCGGAGCAGCTGGTGAGGGCGACGGCGGCGAGCAGTGCCGCTGAGGCGACCAGGAGCTTCTTCATGAGGGGGTTCTCCGTCTGTCGTGAGGCGTTCTCGGTGCATCCCGAGGCTACCCCGGCCGCCTATGAGCGCGCCGACCGGGGGAAGGATCCCTCCCTCCCACCGCACCGACCCGCTCGAATATGTTGGTGCCGGACGGTGCCGCGAGCCCGCGGCCGCCGCCACGACACGAGAACAGGAGCCGCCAATGGATGCCGTCTTCACCGCCGAGGCCCTCTCCACGGGCGAGGGCCGCAACGGGCACGTCGCCACGGGCGACGGGTTCCTCGACGCCGAGCTCCGGATGCCGCCCGAGCTGGGCGGGCCCGGGGGAGCGCTCAACCCGGAGGCCCTCTTCGCCGCCGGCTACGCGGCCTGCTACCACAACGCGCTGCTCAGCGTCGGGCGCACGGCGAAGAAGCATCTCGCCGACAGCAGCGTCGGCGCGCGGGTCTCGCTCGTGCGCAAGGAGGAGGGCGGCTACACCCTCGCGGTCGTGCTCGAGGTCGTGATCCCCCACCTGACGCACGCCGAGGGCGTCGAGCTCGCCGAGGCGGCCGACCGCATCTGCCCCTACTCGAACGCGATCCGCGGCAACGTCGAGGTCACGATCACCGTCTCCGACGACTGACCGGCCGCGCCGGGGGCTCGGAGGCCCCGGCGCTCAGAAGATCATCGGGCGGTCGTCGTCGTCCGGGCCGTCGAGGTCGAGGTCGACGACGACCGGCACGTGGTCGCTCGGGCCGTCGCCCTTGCGCTCGTCACGGTGGATCGCGGCGCCCACCACGGCATCCGCGAAGGCGTGCGAGCCGAGGATGAAGTCGATGCGCAGGCCCTCGTTGCGGGGGAAGCGCAGCTGCTTGTAGTCCCAGTACGTGTATCCGGTCGGCACGATCGGGCGCACGGCGTCGACGAGGCCCGCGTCGAGCAGCGCCGCGAACGCCGCGCGCTCGGGCGGCGACACGTGCGTCGTGACGCCGGGCACGATCGTGGGGTCGCCGTTGTCGTCGTCGGTGGGGGCGATGTTGAAGTCGCCGGTGAGGGCGAGCGCGAGGTCGGGGTCGCCCGCGAGCGCGTCGCTCGCGTAGCCCCGCAGCGCCTCGAGCCACTGCAGCTTGTACGCGTAGTGCGGGTCGTCGAGACCGCGGCCGTTGGGCACGTACAGGCTCCACACGCGCACGCCGTCGATCGTCGCGCCCAGCGCGCGGGCCTCCTGCGGGGCGTCGGGCCCGTCGTATCCCTTCTTGAACCCGGGCATGCCGGGGAAGGCGATCTCGACGTCGTCGATGGGCAGGCGCGAGGCGATCGCCACGCCGTTCCACTGGTCGTGCCCGTGCGCCTCGACGGTGTACCCCGCGGCCTCGAAGGCCGCGTACGGGAACTGCTCGGGCTTGCACTTGATCTCCTGCATCGCGAGCACGTCGACGTCCTCGCGCGCGGCGAAGCCGACGATGCGGTCGACGCGGGCACGGATCGAGTTCACATTCCAGGTGGCCAAGCGCATGGCATCCAGCCTACGGGGCGTCGATCCTCGCCAGCCGATGATCCAGGTCCTCCAGCTCTGCCCGGACTCGTGCGCGGGCGTGAGGTGTGAACATCTTGATCTGCATGTTCAGGACGATCTGGCTCTCGCTTTCGCTGATGCTCAGAAGCTCACTCAGCGCGGGGCCGGCCGACGCCGTATCGGCGGGAAGCGTGTTGCAGATGCGAAGAACCTCAGGGGCGTTCTCGACGGCACGGAGTATGACGCTGACGATGTGTCTGCGTTGCAGGAGCAGGTCGCGGTCATTCATCTCGGAACGAGTCTAGGCAGAGCTCAGGAGCGGATGAAGCGTCGCGGCGCGCTCGCAAGCGAGAATGACCGTTTCGGGTGCGCTCGGCCGAGACCGCCGGCAGGCGAGCGGGATCGGTGCTCAGACTGATCGCCGGCGGTAGCAGGATGGATGCTACCCTGGTAGCATCATGACATGGGATTCACGAAGGTGAGTGTGAGCTTGAGCGAGCAGGACGTCGCCTTCCTCGATCTGGAGGCGTCATCGGGGCGCGCCGAGAGCCGGTCGGCGGCGGTGCAGCAGGCCGTGCGACTGCTGCGCGAGAGCCGGCTCGCCGACGCGTACGCCGAGGCCTTCGCCGAATGGCACGAAGACGAGGCGACGTGGGATGCCGCCGTCGCGGACGGCGTCGCGTGACGATCCCCTTTCTGCGCCGGGGTCAGATCGTGCTCGTGAGCCTCGACCCTGCGGTCGGCAGCGAGGCGGCGCGCACGCGCCCGGCCGTCGTGGTGAGCAACAACACCGCGAACGTCGCCGCGCTGCGCGCCGAGGGCACGATCACCGTCGTTCCGGTCACGAGCAGCACCGCGCGGGTCCATGACTTTCAGGTGCTGCTGCCGAGCGCCGTCACGGGCCTGCCGCGCGACGGCAAGGCGCAGGCCGAGCAGGTGCGCACCGTGTCGGTGCGCCGTGTCTCCGCGATCGCCGGGTGGGTGCCCGACGAGACCATGGGCGCGATCGACGACGCCCTGCGGCTGCACCTCGCCCTGTAGCCGCCCCGGCCCGGCCTCGGATGCCGGGATGCCAGGATCCGGGTGCTCCGGCCGCGCCGGGCTGAAACGGCGCGAGCCGCCGAGAACTCGATCGTTCTCGGCGGCTCGCGTGCGGGGGATGCCGGGGTCAGTGCGCCGCGGGCACCGCCGCGAGGTGGTGCAGGATGTCGTCGACGCGGTCCTTCGCGTCGCCGAACAGCATCTGCGCGTTCTCGCGGAAGAACAGCGGGTTCTGCACGCCCGCGTAGCCCGAGGCCATCGACCGCTTGAAGACGATGACGTTGCGGGCCTCCCACACGCGCAGCACGGGCATGCCGGCGATGGGCGAGCCCGGGTCCTCGGCGGCGGCCGGGTTGACGGTGTCGTTCGCGCCGATGACGAGCACGACGTCGGTCTCGGCCAGCTCGTCGTTGATCTCGTCCATCTCCAGCACGATGTCGTAGGGCACCTTCGCCTCGGCCAGCAGCACGTTCATGTGGCCCGGCAGGCGTCCCGCGACGGGGTGGATGCCGAATCGCACGTCGATGCCGCGGTCGCGCAGCTTGTGCACGAGGTCGGCGACACCGTGCTGGGCCTGCGCGACGGCCATGCCGTAGCCGGGCGTGATGACGACGCTCGACGCGCCCGCGAGCAGGTCGGCGGCCGACTCGGCGTCGATCTCGCGGTGCTCGCCCGTGACCTCCTCGCCGCCCTTGGCCGGCGCCTCGATGCCGAAGCCGCCCGCGATGACCGAGATGAACGACCGGTTCATCGCCTTGCACATGATGTACGACAGGTAGGCACCCGACGATCCCACGAGCGCGCCCGTGACGATGAGCAGGTCGTTGTTGAGCAGGAAGCCCGCCGCGGCGGCCGCCCAGCCCGAGTAGCTGTTGAGCATCGACACGACGACGGGCATGTCGCCGCCGCCGATGGATGCCACGAGGTGCCAGCCCAGCAGGAACGAGAGGATCGTCACGGCGATGAGCAGCCACAGCCGCTGGTCGATCACGAACCACACCGTGAGGGCGAGGAACAGCACGAGCGCCAGGATGTTGAGGAAGTTCTTGCCCGGCAGCATGAGCGGCTTCGACGAGATCTTCGCCGACAGCTTGAGGTAGGCGACGATCGAGCCGGTGAACGTCACGCCGCCGATGAAGATGCCGATGAACACCTCGGCGTTGTGGATGCCGGCGAGCTCCTCGGAGATGTGCGGGTGGCCGAGGTAGCCGTTCCAGCCGACGATCACCGCGGCGAGGCCGACGAAGGAGTGCAGCAGGGCGATGAGCTCGGGCATCCCGGTCATCTCCACCACGCGCGCGCGCCAGAGGCCGATCGCGGCGCCGATCACGAGGGCGACGACCAGGATCACGAGACCCGTGGTGGCCTGTGAGCCGCCCCAGGCGCCGACGAGCGTGAGCCACACGGTGGCGCCGAGGGCGAGCGCCATGCCGATGATGCCGTACACGATGCCCCCGCGGGAGGTCTCGTGCTTGCTGAGGCCCGCGAGACTCAGGATGAACAGCAGGGCCGCGACGATGTAGGCGGCTGTCGCGACGCTCGACGCGATCTCGGCGGCGGTCATCGGTTCTCTCCCTTCGAGAACATGGCGAGCATTCGGCGGGTCACCGCGAACCCTCCGAAGATGTTGATGCTCGCGACCAGCACCGCGACCCCGGCGAGGATCTGCACGGTGAGGCTGTCGAGCGCCAGCTGGCTGATCGCGCCGACGACGATGATGCCCGAGATGGCGTTGGTCACGCTCATCAGCGGCGTGTGCAGCGCGTGCGCGACGTTGCCGATGACGTAGAAGCCGATGACCACCGACAGCATCAGCACGAAGAAGTGCTGCGGGAGGGGGGCGGGGGCGAAGGCGCTGACGAGGAAGAGCGCCGCGAAGCCGGCGATCAGCAGGCCCGTGCGGGCCCCCTTCGACATCTTCTTCTTCTCGGCCTTGGCGGGCACCGCGGCCGCGGGCTTCGCGGCGGGTGCGGCCGACACCTGCACGGGCGGCGGCGGCCAGGTGACCTCGCCCTCGCGCACGACCGTGACCGCGCGCTGCACGACGTCGTCGAAGTCGAGCGCGATCGCGCCGTCCTTGCCCGGCGTGACGAGCTTCAGCAGGTTCAGCAGGTTGGTGCCGTACAGCTGCGAGGCCTGGGCGGGCAGGCGCCCGGCCAGGTCGGTGTAGCCGAGGATGATGACGCCGTTCTCGGTGACGACGCGCTCGCCCGCGACGGAGCCCTCGACGTTGCCGCCGGTGCCGGCGGCCATGTCGACGACGACGCTGCCGGGCTTCATGCTCGCGACGTCGGCGGCCGTGAGCAGGCGCGGCGCGGCGCGGCCGGGGATCTGCGCGGTGGTGATGACGATGTCGACGTCGGCGGCCTGCTCCGAGTAGATCTCGGCGGCGCGGCGGTCGTACGCCTCGCTCGTCGCCTTCGCGTAGCCGTCGGAGGAGACCTCCTTCTGCTCGTCGGGCACGACGACCTCGAGGTACTCGCCGCCGATCGACTTCACCTGGTCGGCGACCTCGGGGCGCGGGTCGGTCGCGCGCACGATCGCGCCGAGGCTCGACGCCGCGCCGATCGCGGCGAGGCCCGCGACGCCGGCGCCCGCGACGAGCACCTTCGCCGGCGGCACCTTGCCCGCGGCCGTGACCTGGCCGGTGAAGAACCGGCCGAACTCGTGCGCGGCCTCGACGACGGCGCGGTAGCCGGCGATGTTGGCCATCGAGCTGAGCACGTCCATCGACTGCGCGCGCGAGATGCGGGGGACCGCGTCCATCGCGAGGGCCGTGACACCGCGCGCCGACAGCGCCTGCAGCAGCTCGGGGCGCAGCGCCGGGCTCAGCAGGCCGACCAGCGTGGTGCCGGGCGACAGCAGCGCGATCTCCTCGTCGACGGGCGCGTTGATCTTCAGCACGACGTCGGCGCCCCACGCCGTGGCGCGGTCGACGACGGTCGCCCCGGCGTCGGCATAGGCGCTGTCGGGGAACGACGAGCCCGCGCCCGCGCCCGACTCGACGATCACGTCGTAGCCGAGCGCGATGATCTTCGACACGGTCAGGGGGGACGCCGCGACGCGCTGCTCGTTCGGTTGCTCGGTGACGATACCGATGCGGGCCATAGATGCTCCTTGGATGTCCTGCGTGCCTGCTTCCGCGCAGACAAGCTTCGACTCTAGGGCCGACGGCGGTTGATTATCGGCAATCTGACGACATCGAAAAGGAAAGCCGGGGAATCTTGTATGCGAACGTGAAAATCCTTGATTCTTTCGCGCGTGGCGGCGGTCTGCAGCATCCGGCGGCGAAAGATACGCGCGCGAGCGCCGTACACTCGGAGGCGTGACCGCAGCCTCCACGCCCGCCCTCGAAGCCGACCGCCAGGCGCTCATCGCCCTCATCAAGGAGGAGGCGGTGTTCCACGGCGACTTCACGCTCTCCAGCGGAAAGAAGGCGACGTACTACGTCGACATGCGCAAGCTCACGCTCGACCACCGCGCCGCCCCCGCGATCGGGCGCATCATGCTCGACCTCGTCCGCGACGTCGACGGCGTCGTCGCGGTCGGCGGTCTCACCCTCGGCGCCGACCCCATCGCGAACGCGGTGATGCACGAGTCGGTGCACGCGGGCCGGCCGCTCGACGCGTTCGTCGTGCGCAAGGAGCCGAAGGACCACGGCCGCGGCCGCCAGATCGAGGGCGCCGACGTCGCCGGCAAGCGCGTCGTCGTCGTGGAGGACACCTCGACGACCGGACAGTCGGCGCTCAAGGCCGTCGAGGCGCTCCGCCGCGAGGGCGCCGAGCCCGTCGCGGTCGCCGTGATCGTCGACCGGCGCACGGGCGCCCAGGCCGCCGTCGAGGCCGCGGGCCTGCAGTGGCTCGCCGCGATCGACCTCGACGACCTCGGGCTCGCCCCGCAGTAGCCCGTGCCCGCGGGAGCCCGTGCCGCGGGATGATGGGGGCATGACGAGCGTCGCGATCGCGGTGGATCTGGGCGGGACCAAGCTGGAGACGGCGCTGGTCACGCACGAGGGCGCGGTGCTGCCCGGCTCGCGCGAGCGCCGGCCGACGGGTCCCGGCATCACGCCCGACGGGCTGCGCGCGGCGCTGACCGATGCGATCGGCGGCACGCTCCGCGCCCTCCCCGCCGGAACGCACGTGCGGGGCGTCGGCGTCGGCAGCCCCGGGCCGTTCGACGGCGCAGCGGGCACGATCCGGCCGGTCAACATGCCCGGGCTGCACGGGCTCGACCTGCATCGTGCGGTCGGCGAGGCCGTGACCGGTCTGCATCGTGCCGTCGGCGAGACCGTGGCCGGCCGGGGGGCCGCGGGCGCCGCCCCGGCCGTGGCGGTCGGGCACGACGCCGGATGCCTCGCGCTCGCCGAGTCGTGGCTCGGCGCCGCGCGCACCGCGCGGGCCTCGCTGTCGATCGTCGTCTCGACCGGCATCGGCGGCGGATACGTCGTCGACGGGCGGCTCGTCGAGGGCGCCTCGGGCAACGCGGGACACATCGGGCAGCTGCGCGCCGGCGGGATGCCGCCCGGCGAGGCGCACGCGGCCGACCCGGCGCCGACGCTCGAGGAGGTCGCCTCCGGCCCCGCGAGCGTCGCGTGGGCGCGGGCGCAGGGATGGAGCGGCGCCGACGGCGTGGCGCTGGGCCGGGCCGCCGCGGTCGGCGACGCCGTCGCGCGCGCCGCGATCGAGCGCTCCGCCGTCGCGGTCGGCGCCGCCCTCGCCGACGCCTGCGTGCTGCTGGACGTCGAGGTCGTCGCGATCGGCGGCGGGTTCTCGCGCGTCACGCCCGACTACGTCGACCGCGTGGGCGCATCGCTGCGCGCGCACGCCGCCCTCGACTTCGTGCGTCGGGTGCGCGTCGTGCCCACCGCCCTCGGCGACGACGGCCCGCTCATCGGCGCCGGACGCCTCGTCGCGCCCTGACCCGTCACGCCCTGACCCGTCGCGCCCTGGGCGCACCGGCATCCGTCGCGCGCGGATCCGGCATCCGCCGGCGACCGCTACGCGAACATGGGGAGCTGGGAGGCCAGCGCGAGCAGCAGCCCCACGAACGTCAGGATGACGAGCGAGCGGCCGTTCGGCAGGGGCGTGCCCTGCGGCGCGTCGCGGCGGCCGCGCACGAACAGCACGAGCACGAGCAGCAGGATCGCGAGCGCCGAGAGCACGAGCACGAGCGACATCAGTCGTCGTCCCCGCGGCCTCGGCCCCGCACGTACTGCACGACGAACACGACGAGCGTCGTGACGAGCATGAGCGTGACCGCGGCGAACAGCAGGTTCTGTTCGAACTCGTTCATACGCACCCCCTCACAGCAGCTCGGGAAACTCCGACATCTCCGGCTCGTCGCTCAGCAGGTCGGCGACCGAGTCGAGGATCTCGTCGGGACGGAACGGATAGCGGGCCACCTCGGCGTCGTCCGAGATGCCGGTGCGCACCAGCACCGTGTGCAGACCGGCCTCGATGCCGGCGATGATGTCGGTGTCCATGCGGTCGCCGATCATGCCGGTGTTCTCGGAGTGCGCGCCGATGCGGTTCATCGCCGAGCGGAACATCATCGGGTTCGGCTTGCCGACCACGTAGGGCTGCTTGCCCGTGGCGTGCGTGATGAGCGCCGCGAACGAGCCCGTCGCGGGCACGACGCCCGCGGGGGTGGGCCCCGTGGCATCCGGGTTCGTGATGATGAACCGCGCGCCCGCGTCGATGAAGCGGATGGCCTGCGTGATCGCCTCGAACGAGTACTGCCGCGTCTCGCCCACGACGACGTAGTCGGGCTGCGTCTCGGTCATGATGTACCCGGCCTCGTGCAGCGCGGTCGTGAGGCCCGCCTCGCCGATCACGAAGGCGGTGCCGCCCGGCTGCTGCGACCGCAGGAACTCGGCGGTCGCGAGCGCCGACGTCCAGATGCGCTCCTCGGGCACGTCGAGCCCCGACCGCGCGAGCCGGGCGCTGAGGTCGCGCGGCGTGAAGATCGGGTTGTTCGTTAGCACGAGAAAGGGGATGCCGGCATCCCTCCACTGCGCGAGCAGGGCGGCCGCCCCGGGCACGGGGCGGTTGTCGTGGACGAGGACCCCGTCCATGTCGGTGAGCCAGCACTCGATGTCGGCGCGTGTCCGCATGGCCCCAGCCTAGCCTCCGGGCATAGTCTCGATACGTGGGCGACACTGACGGGAATCCACAGGCGCTCCCCGACCTGAGCGGCCGGAGATACCTGGTGACCGGATCGAACGCCGGTCTGGGCTTCTTCGCCTGCCTGCAGCTCGCCGAGGCGGGCGCCCACGTCATCATGACCGCCCGCAACCCGCATCGCCTGTCGGCGGCGCGCGCCGCGATCGCCCGGCAGGTCCCGGATGCCAGCACCGAGCCGCTCATCCTCGACACGAGCAATCTCGGGTCGGTGCGCGCCGCGGCCGCGACCGCGCGCGGACGGCGCAGCCTGCACGGCGTGCTGCTCAACGCGGGGCTCGTGCACCCGCCGCGGCAGCGCGAGGTGACGCCGCAGGGGCACGAGCTCGTCTTCGCGACGAGCGCGCTCGGACACTACGCGCTCGCGGGCGAGCTGCTGCTGTCGCTGGCCGCCGCCCGCGGACGCATGGTGTGGCTCGGGTCGCTCTCGATGACGCTCACGCCGATGCAGGTGACCGACCCCGAGCTGACCGAGGGCTACACGCCGTGGCGGGCCTACGTGCAGTCGAAGATCGCGACCGCGGCGCTCGGCTTCGAGGCCGACCGGCGGCTGCGCGAGGCGAGCGTGCCGGTCGCGAGCGTCGTCGCGCATCCGGGGTACTCGATCGGCGGGCGCACGCGCGGCATCGCGGGCGTCAACACGCCGAGCCGCGCGAAGCGCTTCGTCGACAATCTGCTCACGCCCGTGTCGCAGTCGAAGGAGCGCGGCGCGTGGCCGCTCGTGCGGGCGCTCGTCGACCCCGACGTCGAGGGCGGCGAGTACTGGGGACCGTCGTACGTCGTGCGGGGCGCGCCGCGACGGGCGCGGGTGCCGCGCGCGGCGCTCGATCTCGAGCAGGCCGCCCGGCTGTGGGAGTACTGCGAGCGCGCGACGGGCACGGAGTGGCCGTACCTCAAGGCGCGCAAGGGCCGGCGGCGGTGATCCGCCCGGCGGCGGCGTGGCAGCGGCTGCGCGGCGCTCTGGGCGATGCCGGGCGCCTGCGCAGCTGGAGCATCGACGCGAACGACGGCATCATCGCCACGGCGGGCCTGCTGCAGGGCTTCGGCGGCGCGGGCGCGGGCGACCGGCTGCTGCTGCTCGCGGCATCCGCGGCGACGCTCGCGGGCGGGCTGTCGATCGGCGGGGCGAAGTGGGCCGAGGCGGCGGCCGAGCGCGAGGCGCAGCTGCTGCTGGTCGAGCAGGAGCGGGCGGAGCTGGAGGCCGACCTGGTCGGCGAGATCGACGAGCTCGCGGCGCACTGGGAGGCCCGCGGCCTGCGGCCCGAGACCGCGCGGCAGGTCGCCGAGGAGCTCACGGCGCACGACGCGCTCGCCGCGCAGCTGGAGGCCGAGCACGGCATCGACGAGATCATGGATGCCGCGGCGCCCGCGTGGGAGGGCGTCTCGGCGGCGATCGCGTTCATGCTCGGCGCGATGATCCCGCTGCTGATCACGTGGTTCGTCCCCGTGCAGATCGAGACGCCCGTGATCGTCGTCGCCGTCGTGGTCTCGCTGGCCGTGACCTCGCTCGTCGCCGCCCGCGCGGGACACCTCAACCTGCGCCGCGCCCTGCTGCGCACCCTCACCGTCGGCATCGGCACCATGGCCGTCAGCTACATCGCCGGCCTCGTCCTGTTCTGATGTCCTGACCCACCGCGCGCCTTCACCCCGAGACGGTGGGTTTCTCGCCGAGACGGTGGGTTGTACGCCGAGATGGTGCGTTCTGCGCCGAGATGGTGCGTTGTGCGCCGAGATGGTGGGTTCTGCGTCGAGACGGTGGGCACCATGTCGCCGAGAAACCCACCATCTCGGCGAGAAGGGCACCATCTCGGCATCCGGGGGAAACCCGGGGCGAGGGGGCGGGCTAGGCGGTGAGCCAGATGGCGGTGGCGGCGCCGGGGGGGAGGGGGACGGGGCGGTCGTGGACGTGGACCTCGGCGGGGGAGACCACCGTGAGCGGATGCCCGACGTCGATGCCGCTCTCCTCCAGGGCGCGCAGCAGCGCGGGGTCGCGGTCGGAGACGCGCAGCACGCGGCCGCGGTGCCCCGGGGCGGCGTCCGCGAGCAGCACGAACGGCTCGCGGCGCACGGCGCCGTCGGCATCCGGGATCGCGTCGCCGTGCGGGTCGAACGGCGGATGCCCCAGCCGCTCGTCGATGCCCGCGAGCAGACGGTCGCTGATGGCGTGCTCGAGCACCTCGGCCTCGTCGTGCACCTCGTCCCACTGGTAGCCGAACTCCTGCACGAGCCACGTCTCGATGAGCCGGTGCCGGCGGATGATCGCCGCCGCCCGCTGCTCGCCGGCCGCCGTGAGCACGACGGGACCATAGGGGCGGTGCGACACGAGCCCCTGCGCCGCGAGCTTCTGCACCATCTCGGTCACCGTCGACGGGGCGAGCCCCAGCTCCCCGGCCAGCTGCGACGGCGTGATCGGCGCGGTCTGCCACTCGGTGTGGTGGTAGATCGTCTTGAGGTAGTCGTCGATCGCGGGGGAGGGCACGCTTCAGGCTAACCCGCGGGCCGCCTCTCGCACACGGCGGGCTCGAGAGCGACGGAAGAGCAGGCCCCGGTGCGGCGACACGAGCGCGACGACCGCGAACACGATGCCGAGCACGAGCACGACCGTCGCGCCCGACGCGGTGTCGGCCCAGTAGCTCACGTAGATGCCCACGGTCGCCGACGCCGCGGAGAGCAGCGGCGCGATCAGCAGCATCCGCCCGAAGCGATCGGTCAGCAGCTGCGCCGTCGCACCCGGGATGATCAGCATCGCGACGACGAGGATCACGCCGACCACCTGCAGCGTCACGACCGCCGTGAGGGCGAGCAGCCCGAGCAGCAGCGCGCCGAGGAGCCGCGGCGACAGGCCGATCGCGAACGCGTGCGTCGGGTCGAAGGCGTAGAGGGTGAGGTCGCGGCGCTTGACGACGAGGATCGCGAACGCGACGGCCGCCAGGATGCCGATCTGCACGAGATCTGCCGCCTGCACGCCCAGCACGTTGCCGAACACGATGTGGCTCAGGTCGGTCTGGCTCGGCGTCACCGAGATGAGCACGAGCCCGAGGGCGAAGAGCGTCGTGAAGACGATGCCGATCGCGGCATCCTCCTTCACGCGCGTCGTGTCGCGGATGAGCCCGATGAGCACGACCGCGGCGATGCCGAACACCACGGCGCCGAGCGCGAACGGGGCGCCCACGATGTAGGCGAGCACGACGCCGGGCAGCACGGCGTGCGAGACGGCGTCGCCCATGAGCGACCAGCCGATGAGCACGAGCCAGCACGACAGCAGGGCGCAGACGACGGCGGCGATCACCGTCGTGACGAGCGCGCGCACCATGAAGTCGTACTGCAGCGGGCCGAGCAGCACGTCGAGCAGCACGTCGACCGGGCTCATGCGGCATCCCCCTCGAGGTCGTCCATGCCGAACGCGCGCGCGAGGTTCTCGGGCCGCAGCGCCTCGTCGACCGCCCCCTGGAACAGCGTGCGGCGCAGCAGCAGCACGGCGCCGTCGGCGAGCGCGGGCAGCGCGTGCAGGTCGTGCGTCGAGACGAGCAGCGTGCGCCCCGCGGCGGCCAGCTCGCGCAGCACGCGCACGATCATCGCCTCCGACCGCTTGTCGACGCCCGCGAACGGCTCGTCGAGCAGCAGCACGTCGGCCTCCTGCGCGATGCCGCGCGCGACGAACGCGCGCTTGCGCTGTCCGCCCGAGAGGCGCCCGATCTGGCGGTCGGCGAGGTCGGTGAGGTCCACGCGCGCGAGGGCCGCGTCGACGGCGGCCCGGTCGGCCGCCGACGCGCGCCGCAGCGGGCCCTGCCGGCCGTAGCGGCCCATCGCGACCACGTCGCGCACCGAGACGGGGAAGGTCACGTCGATGTCCTCGCTCTGCGGCACGTAGCCGATCGTGCCGCGGCGCCGTGCCGCGGCGGGCCGGTGCCCGTCGACGAGCACCTCGCCGCGCTGCGGCTGCACGAGGCCGATGATCGTCTTGAACAGCGTCGACTTGCCCGAGCCGTTCATGCCGATCAGGCCGGTGACCTGGCCCGCGGGCACCGTGAGCGTCACGTCGTCGAGGGCGCGCACCTCGCCGTAGTCGACCGTGACCCCGCGCACCTCGATCATCGCGCCCTGCTCCCGGTGAGCCCGTCGATGATCGTCTGCGCGTTGTGCTGCACGAGGTCGAGGTAGGTCGGCACGGGCCCGCCGGCCTCCGACAGCGAGTCGACGTACAGGATGCCGCCGAACGCGGCATCCGTCGCGGCGACGACCTGCTGCATCGGGCGGTCGGAGACGGTCGACTCGCAGAACACGGCCGGCACGTCGTGGGTCGTCACGAATTCGATGGTCGCGGCGATCTGCTGCGGCGTGGCCTGCTGCTCGGCGTTGACGGGCCAGATGAACGCCTCGGTCAGGCCCGCGTCCCGCGCGAGGTACGAGAACGCGCCCTCGCAGGTCACGAGCGCGCGCTCGTTCTCGGGGAGCGTGCCGAGCTCGGCGACCAGGGCGTCGTGCGCCTCCTGCAGCCGGGCCTTGTACTCCGCGCCGTTGGCCGCGAAGTCGGCGGCGTGCGCGGGGTCGAGGTCGCTGAAGGCCGTGACGATGTTGTCCACGTAGCGCTGCACGTTGATCGGGCTCATCCACGCATGCGGATTGGGCTTTCCGGCGTAGGCGTCGCCCGTGATGTCGATCGTCGCGACGCCCTCGCTGACGACGGCGTGCGGGGCGTCGGTCGATGCGACGAACTGCGCGAACCACGCCTCGAGCCCCAGGCCGTTGTCGAGGATGAGGTCGGCATCCGTCGCCCGGCGGATGTCGCTGGGCGTGGGCTCGTAGCCGTGGATCTCGGCGCCGGGCTTGGTGATCGACTCGACCGTCAGGTGGTCGCCCGCGACGTTCTGTGCGATGTCCTGCAGCACCGTGAACGTGGTGAGCACGAGCGGCCGCTCGTCGCCGGTCGCGGCGGACGTCGGGGCGCCGGGGGCGCCGCCGGTGTCGGCGCATGCCGGGGCGAGGGCCAGCAGGGAGATCAGGGCGGCGACGGCCGCTGCACGGCGGAATTTCGGCATGCCGAAATCATAGCGATTTTTCGGTGAGCCGAAAAGTTGTGGGACGGGCGTGTTCTGTCGGTCGTTCGGCCGGCTGTGCTGTGCCCCGTTCGGCCGGCTGTGCTGTGCACGATTCAGGAAGAACGGGCGCCGAGGGGCCGTTCCGGGCAGGATGGCGCGGGATCTCCTGAATTGTGAACGGTATGCCCGGGTAGCCTGGCCGGGTGGAGACGCACGCCGAGGCCGAGCCGCCGGCCGATCCCGAGCTGGAGGTCGGCGTCGGTCCGTGGCCCGGCGGCCCGGGCGCGTGGCCCGACGATGCGCGGTACGACCCCGACCTGCTCGCGCACGGCGACCGCCGCAACGTCGTGGACCGCTACCGGTACTGGACGATGGATGCCATCGTCGCCGACCTCGACACGCGGCGCCACGGCTTCCACGTCGCGATCGAGAACTGGCAGCACGACCTCAACATCGGCGCGATCGTGCGCAGCGCCAACGCGTTCCTCGCCGCCGAGGTGCACATCGTCGGGAAGCGCCGCTGGAACCGCCGCGGCGCGATGGTGACCGACCGCTACCAGCACGTGCGCCACCACGACACCGTCGCGTCCCTCGTCGCGTGGGCGCGGACGGCGGGCATCCCGATCCTGGCGATCGACAACGTCGAGGGCTCGGTGCCGGTGGAGCGCGCCGAGCTGCCGGAGCGCTGCGTCATGCTCTTCGGCCAGGAGGGCCCCGGCCTCTCCTCCGAGGCGCTCGAGGCGGCGGATGCCGTGATCGAGATCACCCAGTACGGCTCGACGCGTTCCATCAATGCGAGCGCGGCGGCCGCGATCGTCATGCACGAGTGGTGCCGCCGCTGGGCGTAGCGGCCCCGGCGCAGGAATGGTGCGGGGTCAGCCGCGGTCGATGCCGAAGGTGTGCCTGACGAGGGCCTGCACATCGCGATCGAGGTTGTCGAGGCGGGTGTCGACCTTCTCGGAGAGCGCATCGATCTTCGTGTCGAGCCGTCCGATCTCGGCGCGCACCACGCGCACGAACATCGTGGACACGACGGTGAGCATGCCGAACACGAGCGTCGTGAACACGGCGATGAGCGTCCACACCTGGGGTTCCGTCATGGTCAGCACTCCCTCATTGTCACAGGCATGTGGCGATCGTGCCAGGGGAGGGGGCGGCAGGGGCGGCGGAACGAGCGATCGGTGGAGAGAATCGCGAGGTGCTGCGTTGGGGACGAGGACTCACGCCCCCGCGATCAGCGCGGCGAGCCGGGCGCGGCGCGCGGCGGCGCGGGTGTCGAGGGCATCGGCCAGCGCGGAGACCGACGCGGCGACGGGCCCTGCGGCATCCGCCTCGGCGATCGGCGCCCCGGCGCGCACCGCGAGCGGCAGCACGCCCGTCCAGCCGTCGGCGGCCGTCCCGCCGGTGCCCGCGAACCGCACCTTCACGCTCGCCCGGTCGAGCGGCAGCGCGAGCACCTGCGTCGCCCGCACCTCCCTGCGGGTCATCTCGCGCACCTCGGCGCGCCGGCCCGGCATGAGGTGGTCGGAGATCTGCCACAGCGCCTCGTCGCGTCGCTCGTCGGGCACCGGGACGGCGCGTCCGAACACCATCGCGCTGCGGTAGTTCGCCGACGAGTCGAAGGTCGAGTCGGCGAACACGATGCCGTCGAGGTGGGTCACCGTCGCCGACACGACGAGCCCGTCGGCGGCATCCCGCATCGCGCCGGCGCCCGTGGAGCCGTGCAGCAGCATCGTGGGGCCGTCGCCCAGGTCGCCGATGCCGTAGAGGAACGGCAGCACGATCGGCAGCCCGTCGCGCACGAAGCCGACGTGCGCGACGCAGCCCTCCGCGAGGATCTCGCGCAGCACGGCGGGATCGTGCGACTGGCGGTCGCGCTTGCGGGTGAGGGTCAGGCGGGGTGCGGATGCGGTCATGCCACGACGATAGGCTCGCAACTGGGCCAGTGCATGGTCCAGAAGGGACGGTATGCAATGGGCCAGTCGACGGACGCCGTGCCGACGCCGTCCCCGCCGGCATCCCCGCCTGCGCCGCGCTCGAAGACGGCCGAGGTGGTGCAGCGCATCCGCAGGCTCATCCACGACGGCACGCTGCGCCTCGGCGACCCGCTGCCGTCCACGCGTGCGCTCGCCGCCGAGTGGGGCGTCGCGCGCGGCACGGTCACCGCCGCCTACGAGCAGCTCGACGGCGAGGGGTATCTGCGCACGCGCCAGGGCGCCGTGACGCGCGTGGCGGCGGTCGTGCACGTCGGGCCGGACGCCGCAGACGCGCGCGGCGGGGCCGGTGCGCCGGCATCCGCGCAGGGCGCCCGTCCGACCCCGGCGGATGCCGTCGCCGCCCGCCTCGCGATCGACGCGACGCCGGGGCATCCGGCGATCGCCGCGATCTCCGCCGCCGACATGCGCGCCGCGTGGCGGGCCGCGCTCGGCGCGCCCGTGCGGGCCGCGACGACGCCCCCGGAGGGCACGGCGGAGCTGCGCGAGCAGGTCGCCGCGCAGCTCGCGCTCAGCCGCGGGTTCGCGCCGGGCGCGGAGCGCGTCATCGTGTGCGCCGGCACGGGCGACGCGCTCTCGCTCGTCGTCGACGCGCTGCGGAGCCGGGCGGGGCGCGCGCCGCGCATCGTCGTCGAGGACCCCGGCTACATCGGCGGGCGCCGGGCGTTGACCGGATCGGGCGCCGAGCTCGTCCCCGTCGCCGTGGACGAGGAGGGGCTCGACCTCGGTGCGCTGTCGCGCGTGCGGGGCGCGGATGCCGTGATGGTCACGCCCACGCACCAGTATCCGCTCGGGTCGGTCATGCCGGTCGCGCGCCGGCGTGCGCTGCTGGAGGGGGCGGCGCGCGCGGGCGTCGTCGTGATCGAGGACGACTACGACAGCGAGCTCCGCCACCGCGGGTCGCCCGTGCCGGCGCTCGCGGCCCTCGACGCCGAGGGCGTCGTCGTGCACGCCGGCGGGTTCTCGAAGATCCTCGACCCGCGGCTGCGCTGCGCGTATCTCGCGATCCCGCCCGGGCCCGTGGGCGAGGCCCTGCGGGCGGCCCGCGAGGCCCGCGGCCCCGTCGTCGCCGAGCCCGTGCAGCTCGCGCTCGCGCACCTGCTGCGCACCGGCGCCCTGCGGCGGCACGTGGGCCGGGCGCGACGCGACTACGCGCACAAGCGCGACCGCATCGCCGCGCGCGCCGAGCGGCTCGCGGCCGCGGGCGTGCGCGCCGCCGCGCTCCAGGGCGGGCTGCACGTCGTGCTCACGTGGCCGCCGGCGCTCGTCGTGGCCGCCGACGTCGTCGCACGGCTCGCCGGCCGCGGCATCCGGGTCGCCGACCTGTCGCGCTACGCGGCGACGCCGCGCACGGCCGCCGCGCTCAACGGGGTCGTCGTCGGCTACGGCGACATCACGCCGACGCAGGTCGACGCCGTGTTCGACGCCCTGGAAGAGCTGCTGGGCGTGCCGTCAGGACCGCTGCCGGGATGACGCCGCTCACGCCACCTGGCGCAGCCAGTCGGGGCGGCGCACGCGCCACAGCAGCGTCGCGGCGCGGGCGAGCATGAACAGGCCGAAGAAGCACGCCGAGAGCCAGACGAGGCCCGTCGCGCCGGTCGGATGCAGCACCGCGACGAGCACGAGCGCCGGGACGTAGGGCACGAGCGTGAGACCGCCCGCGACCGCGAGGTATCTGGCATCCCCCGCGCCCATCAGCACGCCGTCGAGCACGAAGACGACGCCGCACAGCGGCTGCGCCACGGCGAGCACGAGGAGCGCCGGCCGGAGGAGCGCGGCGATCGCGGGATCGCCCGTGAAGAGGATGCCGATGACGCCCGACGCGGCCGCGATGAGGCCGCCGACGAGCACGCCGAACCAGAACCCCCACGCGACGGTGCGCCCGAGCACGCGGCGCACGTAGGGCTCGTCCTCGGCGCCGAGCCCCTTGCCGATGAGCGCCTGCGCGGCGATCGCGAGGGCGTCGAGGGCGAACGCCGCGATCGAGAAGATCGTGAACGCGATCTGCCAGCCCGCCGCCTCCTCGGTGCCGAGGCCCACGGCGACGCCGACCGTCGCGAGCAGGCCGGCGCGCAGCGAGAGCGTGCGCAGGAACATCCAGCCGCCCATGCGCGCCGAGCCGCGCATGCCGCCCGCCTGCGGGCGCAGGGATGCCGCGTAGCGGCGCGCGAGGCGGCCGATGACGAGCGCGTAGGCGCCGACCATCGCCCATTGCGCCACGACCGTGCCGGCGGCCGAGCCGGCGATGCCCCAGCCGAACCCGTAGATGAACAGCCAGTTCAGCAGGGCGTTGGCGGCGAAGCCCGCGCCGGCGATCCAGAGCGGCGTCACGGTGTCCTGCATGCCGCGCAGCAGGCCCGTCGCGGCGAAGACGATGAGCATGGCGGGCAGGCCCCACATCGACAGGCTCAGGTAGATCTCCGCCTCGCGGGCGACCTCGGGGGCCGCGCCGAACGCCGCGACGATCGCGGGCGTGAAGAAGGCGCCGAGGGTGGCGAGGATCGCGCCGAGCGCGAGGGCCAGCCACAGCCCGTCGATGCCCGCGCTCACCGCGCTCGTGCGGTCGCCCGCGCCGAAGCGCCGGGCGACGGCGGGCGTCGTGGAGTAGGCGAGGAACACCATGAGGCCGACGATCGTCTGCAGCACGGCGCTCGCGATGCCGAGCCCCGCGAGCGGCGCGACGCCGAGGTGCCCGACCAGTGCGGCGTCCACCGCGAGGAACAGGGGCTCCGCGACGAGCGCGCCCAGCGCCGGCACCGCCAGCCGCAGGATGTCGCGGTTGAGGCTGCTCGGCATGCCTACGACCCTACGCGCCCCCGCCGACACGCCCCGCGCCGGCGGGTCCTGCCCCGCGCGATGGGACACGCGAAGGATGCCGGGCCGGGGGCGATGGCGTGAACGTAGGGTGGAGAGCCCCGGAGGAGGTGCAGCATGGTGATGCCGTGGCAGCGCGTGCTCATGCGCCTGTACCGCGGCATGCCCACGTGGCTGCGCGTCGTGCTCGCCGTCGCCTCGGTCGCGCTCGGCGCCGTGATCGTCATACGCCCCACGACGGCGCTCGACGTGCTGGCGCTGCTGATGGGCGGCGCGATGGTGCTCACCGGCATCCTCGAGCCCGCCGAGCGGGTGTCGAGCTCGCGGCGCGAGCCGTTGCGCCTGCTGCTGAGCGCCCTGTGGATCGCGGGCGGCCTGTTCGTGCTCATCTCGCCCGCCCTGACGGTGCGGCTCGTCGCGGCGCTCGTCGGCGGCCTGCTGCTGCTCAACGGCTTTCTCGGGCTGCTCGGCGTCTTCCGCGAGGACAGCCCGTGGGACCGCCGCATCGCCGACGCCGCGTTCAGCCTGTCGGGCCTGCTCTTCGGCGCGCTCGCGCTCACGTGGCCCGACATCACGCTGCTCGTCGTGGCGGTCGTCTTCGGGGCGTGGCTCATCATGCGCGGCGTGGCCGACCTGTGGACGATCGTGCGCGCGCGAAGGGATGCCGCCTCCTCCGCGCGCTTTGCGCCGGTGCGCCGCTGGGGGCGCACGGTCGTCGCCCTCGGCGCGGTCGCGCTCGCCGTGGCGACGGTCGGGCTCACGGCGCCGCTGCGCGAGGGCTCGCCCGTCGTCGACGAGTTCTACGCGGCGCCGCGCGACGTGCCCGATGAGCCGGGGCGCCTGGTGCGCGCCGAGGAGTTCACCCGCGACGTGCCCGCCGATGCGCGCGGCTGGCGCATCCTCTACACGACGACGGGGATGGATGGCGGGGTGCGCGTCGCGAGCGGCCTCGTGGTCGTTCCCGCGGAGGGCGACGGCGACTGGCCCGTCGTCGACTGGAACCACGGCACGACGGGCTTCGCCGAGCACTGCGCGCCGTCGCTGCAGGTGAAGCCGTTCTGGTCGGGCGCGATGTTCGTGCTGCGCGAGGTCATCGCCAACGGCTGGGCGCTCGTGGCCACCGACTACATCGGCCTCGGCACGGAGGGCCCGCATCCGTACCTCATCGGCCCGCCGAGCGCCTACGCGTCGCTGGATGCCGTGCGCGCGGCGCGCGAGCTCGACGACGCCGACCTGAGCACGAAGACCGTCGTCTGGGGCCATTCTCAGGGCGGTGGCGCCGCGCTGTGGACGGGCGCGCTCGCCCGCGAGTATGCGCCCGACGTGTTCGTGCGCGGGGTCGCCGCGCTCGCACCGGCCGCCGATCCCGCGGCGCTCGTGGGCCGCATGCGCGAGATCACGGGCGGGAGCATCTTCGCGGCGTTCGCTTTCGCCTCGTACGAGGCGGTCTACTCCGACGTGCGCTACCGCGACTACATCCGTCCCGGCGTCGAGACGATCGTGCGCGCGATGGCCGACCGCTGCCTGTCCGATCCGGGAACGGTGCTGTCGGTCGTCGCCGACCTCGGCTCGCAGAGCGACCCGCAGATCTTCGCGCGGCCGCCGACGTCGGGCCCGCTCGGCCAGCACTTGAGCGACAACCGTCCGCCCGAGCGCGGCCTCTCCCCGGTGCTCGTCATGCAGGGCGGCCGCGACTCGGTCATCACCCCGGCGACGCAGCAGCGGCTCGTCGGCCGGATGTGCGAGGCCGGGATGCGTGTCGACTACCGCCTGTACGAGGGCTACGAGCACGTGGAGCTGGTCGAGCTGCGCCGCGAGCGCCCCGTCGCCGACCTGCTGGAGTGGACCGCCGCGCGCTTCGAGGGCCGGCTCGTGCCGCGCGGCTGCGCCGAGCAGGTGCTCGAGCGCGAGGGGTGAGCCGCCAGGTCTGCGCCGGCCTGCGCGATGACCGGCATCGTCCTGCGGCATCACGCGCACGTCGGCGATGGAGGGTTGACAGGCATTCGCGCGGGATGCAACATGGATATGGCACCGAGCGAAACGTGCCGACAAGAGAAGTACTGATGCCGGGGGGCATGATGGGCATGGTGTTCGGGAAGTTCCAGCGCGGCATCTCTGCGTCGCCGGCGACATCGGTTGTGCCGGCAGGGCTCGTCATCGGAGTGGCGGCGCCTTACTGCGCGGCAGCGAGCAGTTGCAAGCCGAACCGGTTCTGCACCTTCTGGTGAACCGTACGCGCCGTCGGCACTCGGTCGGGTGGGTGACAGCAGCGGCAGTCGTCCTTCTGGCGGGTTGCAGCGATGCCCCGGCGAGTCCGCCGCCGAGTCTCCCCTCCGTCGACATCTCGGGGTACTCCGACGTCTCGGCGGAGTTGAGATGGGACGAGTCCCGCTTCGTCTTCCCGCTGGACCGCTACATGATGACCGATGCCGATCTCGATCGGATCGACCGCGCGTTCAACGCTCAGGTGGAACAGTGCGTGGAGGAGAAGGGCTACGACTTCTGGCATAGCGACGTTCCGCCATCCGAGTATCTCATCCCCGTTGATCGCCGCTACGGGATCTGGGACCTCGCCGCTGCCTCAGCGGATGGCTACGAATTGCCCGCGCGCTTCCTGTCCCTGCGAGAGAAGATGGATGATGAGGCCGAGAAGGCCTATGCGAACCGCAGTGAAGCGCAGGATCGGGCCGAGATCGAATGTCTTCGCTCAGTCGAGCAGCTTCCCGTGATCCAGCGGGGGGTTCTCCCCGATGTCGGCGACGACCGCTCTCTCTATTTGCCCGCGGAGCTCGACGGACAGGCCTATTTCCTCGCATTGGAGGACCCGAGGGCGAAAGACGCGTTCGCTGCCTGGGCGGCTTGTCTTGAGGACAACGGTCTGACGCGCGGGGAGGGTCCTGAACAACTCGGCCCTGCCGACATCCCCGACGAACTGGAGGCGCAGATCCGAGTGGCGGTGATCGACGTGACGTGCAAGCGGGAGACGAGGTTCATCGAGAGGCTGAGCTCGCTGGAGGCGCAGTACCAGGCCGCGTTGATCGACCAGAACCAGGCGGCGCTGGACGCCTCGGTGCAGAAGCAGGCGGAGATATTGAGGCGGGCAGACGAGATCATCGCGACGCATGGCTGAAGGACGCATGGACCGAAGAGGGGTCGTGCGGCTGCCGTGGGTGGTCCGCCCGTGGATGCTTGCAGCGTTCGCCGCGATCGTCGTCCTGATCGGGGCGATCGGCTTCGTCGTGGGCGCTGCGCTTCCGCGGTCGGCGGCCGTCGAGGGGCTCGGCGACGACGAGCCCGCGCTCGTGACCGCAGCAGTCGAGTCACGCGCCATCGTGGATCGCACCGTGGTGCAGGGGAAGGTCACTGCCGGTGACACGCTCGAGATCGGACATGCGGCACGTGAGGGCGCCGACGTCGTGCCGTATGTCACGTCGGTGGGGGTGACGGCGGGCCAGCCGTTGCAGAACGGGTCCTTCGTGCTGGCCGTGGCGGGACGGCCGATGATCGCCCTCCGCGTGGACGCACCGCTGTATCGCTCGCTCCGGGTGGGCGACGAGGGCGCCGACGTGCGCGCGTTCGAGGCGGCACTGGCTGCGGCGGGCGGCACGGACTTCGACGTCGACGAGCGTCTCACCTGGTACACGATGGGGGCCGCCGAGCAGTTGTGGGAGAGCCACGGCTACACGCTCCCCACCGAGACGGTGACACCGGCATCCGATCCCGAGACGGGCGCCGCCGGCGCCGTCGAGACGCCGCCGGCGGGTTCCGTCGAGCAGCGCTACATCAATGTGCACGAGATCGTCCAGCTGTTCACCGACACGACCACCGTCATGAACGTCGCGGCGGTGGGGTCGCTCGCATCCTCGGAGCCGCCGCTCGTCGTGCTGCGCACGGCGCCGTCCACCGTCACCGTCCGCATCACGGTGCTCGAAGAGCAGGCGTTCCCGGTCGGGGCCGAGGTGACGCTGTCCACCTCGGGAGAGGGCGACGAGGTCGCCGTCGTCTCGGCCGTGGGAGAGTTCACCGCCGGAGGAGGCGAGGTGCCGCCCGGGCGCGATGTGACGATACCGTTGCCCGGAAGCTGGGCGGATCTGCCGGACGGCACCGTGGTGCGCGTCTCCGTGGGCGAGGAGAGCGAGCCGGTGCTCGCGATCCCGCTGACCGCCATCCGATCCGCCGACTCCGACCCGTACGTCGTCGTCGAGGACGTGTCGGGTCATGCGCCAGGTGATCGACTGGCCGTCGTCGTGGTCGAGACGGCCGGCGGCTGGGCGCAGATCGACGAGTCCTCCGGCTTGGCCCCTGGGGACACGATCCGGCTGAGCCCGTGAGCGGCGCGCTCATCGAGCTTCGCGGCGTCACCCGCCGGTACTCCCAGGGTCAGGACACCGCGCTCGACGGCATCGACCTCACGATCGATCGCGGCGAGTTCGTCGCGATCGTCGGACAGTCCGGCGCGGGAAAGTCGACGCTCCTCAACGTCCTCGGCCTGCTCGACCTCGCCGACGGCGGCGAGTACGTCATCGACGGCATCGACACCCGTGAACTGGGGGAGGAGCAACGTGACCGGCTGCGCGCGCAGGTGTTCGGCTTCGTCTTCCAGGACTCGTTCGTGCTCCCCGGCGAATCCGTCTCACGCAACGTCGCGCTGCCGCTCAGGATGCGCGGGGCGAGCCCTCCCGTCCAGGTCGAGTCGGTGACCCGCGCCCTCGACCGGTTCGACATGCTTCACACCGCCGACCAGACGGCCGGAACCCTCTCCGGCGGCGAGCGCCAGCGGGTCGCCTTCGCGCGAGCGGTCGCGGGCGACCCGCTCGTGGTCCTCGCGGACGAGCCCACCGGAAACCTCGACTCCCGCAACACCGCCCGGGTGATGGACCATCTCGCGCACCTCAACGCCGACGGCACCACGGTCGTGATCGTGACGCACTCCGCTGAGGTCGCTCGGGCCGCCCGTCGTACCGTGACGATCAGCGACGGCCGCATCGAGAGCGACGTCGTCACCGGCCCTCGGCGGCGACCTCCCGCACGCCGGGACGGCGGACTCGCCGCGCCGTCGCGACCGCGGCGATCCGGATGGCGGATCGGCGACGCGCTCAGCGCACTGCTGCTCTCGCCGCTGCGCACCCTCACGATGCTCGCCGCGTTCGTCATCGCCATCGCGGGTCTCGTGACCGCCGTCAACATGAGCGCCACGGCCGCGGACCAGATCTCAGAGAAGCTCAGCGCCGCCGCGCTCGACGAGGTGACCATCCTGCTGAACGATCCCGACGGTCGTGCGGAGGAGCTCGAGTCGGTGCGCGGCATCGACGGCGTCGTGTCCGCCGGCACCAAGGTCCTCGTTGCGGGGACGGACTCCCAACCGCACCGGACCGTAGGAACCCGTACGGTCTCCGCCGATTCCCCCGTGGTCGCGATCGACCGGGGCTTCCTCGCCGTCGGCGGCGTCACGACATCACCTACCCATGCGGCGGAGCTCATCGACGCCGAAGACGGCACGCCCGTCGCGATCCTCGGCCACGGCGCCGCCGAGAAGCTGGGCATCGCGAACGACCGCGTGGGTGACACGATCGTCCTCGCCGGCCAAGAGGTGCTCGTCGCCGGCTTCATCCGATCCGCCGAGCGCGACGCAGCGCTCCCGCACACGATCCTCGTCTCCCTCGCCGACTTCACCGTTCCCCGCGGGAGCGACAGCAGGATCGTCATCCGGACCGCACCAGGACTGCCCGCGAAGGTCGCCGAAGCCCTCCCCCTCGCCCTCGATCCCGTCCAGCCCGGCAACGTCATCGTGCAGACGGTCGCCGACCTCCGCCGGCTCACCACGGGCGTGAACGCCGACCTCGCCGTGAACGTCCTCGTCATCTCCTCCGTGCTCCTGGTGCTGGTCTGCCTGACCAGCTCGGTCTCGATGTTCCTGACCGTGCTGTCCCGCACCCGCGAGATCGCCCTCAGACGCGCCGTCGGGGCCACCCGGTCAGACATCCGCTTCCTCTTCCTCCTCGAAGGATCGCTCCTCGGCCTCGCGGGAGGGATCGCCGGACTCGCCGTCGGGATCGCCGCGACCACCACGCTCAGCATGACGCTGGGATGGGTGCCCACCTTCGACCTCGGCGGGGCTCTGGTCGCCGTGGCCGCCGGCACGCTCGCAGGAGCGCTCTCCGCCGTGCTCCCCGCGATTCGCGCCGCGCGACTCGAACCGGCCCTTGCGCTGCGCGGCACGTAGCGGGGCGCGGCGTGTTCGATGCATGCCGGGAGCACGGAGTGCGTGACGGCGGACGTAGGGTGGATGCCATGACCGACGCCCCCCGTTCCGGCATCGCGCTCGACGAGCTCAGCGCAGACATCCGGCCCCAAGACGACCTGTTCCGCCACGTCAACGGCGCGTGGCTCGACCGCACCGAGATCCCCGACGACAAGGCGCGCTGGGGATCGTTCCACCTGCTCGCCGAGCAGGCGGAGAAGGACGTGCGGGCGATCGTCGAGCAGTCGCAGGCCGCGGAGCCGGGCACCGAGGCGCGCAAGATCGGCGACCTGTTCACGAGCTTCATGGACACCGAGCGCATCGCCGCGCTCGGCAGCGCACCGCTGGAGCCGCTGCTCGAGCGGGTCGCCGCGATCGACGGCATCCCGTCGTTCCTGCGCACCGTCGGCGAGCTGGAGCGCATCGGCGTGGGCAGCCCGATCGGCGTGTACATCGAGCCCGATCCGGGCGACCCGCAGCGCTACGTCGCGTTCTTCGTGCAGAGCGGCCTGTCGCTGCCCGACGAGAGCTACTACCGGCTGGAGAACTTCGAGGGCACGCGTGCCGCGTTCCGCGGCTACGTGCAGACGATGCTCGAGCTCGCGGGCATCGACGACGCGGCGGCGCGCGCCGATCGCGTCGTCGCGCTGGAGCACGACCTCGCCGCGCACCACTGGGACAACGTGCGCTGCCGCGACGCGGTCGCCACCTACAACCTGATGACGTGGGACGAGCTGCGCGGCCTCGCGGGCGTCGACCTCGACCCCTGGCGCGAGGCCGTCGCGCCGGGCCGCGACGACGGCTTCGCGGAGGTCAACGTGAACCAGCCGAGCTTCTTCGAGGGGCTCGGCGCGCTGCTCGGCGAGGAACGGCTCGACGACTGGCGGGCATGGCTGCAGCTGCGGGTCGTGCGGGCGCACGCCGCCTACCTGCCCGACGCGTTCGTCGACGCGAACTTCGCGTTCTACGGCACCGAGCTGACCGGCGTCCCCGTCAACCGCGAGCGCTGGAAGCGCGGCGTGAGCCTCGTCGAGGGCGCCCTGGGCGAGGCCGTCGGCCGCGTCTACGTCGAGCGGCACTTCCCGCCGCAGGCGAAGGTCGAGATGGACACGCTCGTCGCGAACCTCATCGAGGCCTACCGTCAGTCGATCTCGCAGCTCGACTGGATGACGGAGGCCACCCGCGAGCGCGCGCTGGAGAAGCTCGCGGCGTTCACCCCGAAGGTCGGCTATCCGGCCGTCTGGAAGGACTACGCGACGCTCGAGATCGTCGCCGACGACCTCATCGGCAACGTGCACCGCGTGAACGCGTGGGAGCACGACCGGCAGATCGCCAAGCTCGGCGGGCCGATCGACCGCGACGAGTGGTACATGACGCCGCAGACGGTCAACGCCTACTACAACCCCCTGATGAACGAGATCGTGTTCCCCGCGGCGATCCTGCAGCCCCCGTTCTTCGACCTCGAGCGCGACGCGGCGGCCGACTACGGCGGCATCGGCGCGGTCATCGGGCACGAGATCGGCCACGGCTTCGACGACCAGGGCAGCGCGTTCGACGGCACGGGCGCCCTGCGCGACTGGTGGACCGACGACGACCGCGCGGCGTTCACGCAGCGCACGGTCGCGCTCATCGAGCAGTACAACGCGCTCGTGCCGCAGGGCCTCGGCGAGGAGCACACCGTCAACGGGGCGCTCACGATCGGCGAGAACATCGGCGACCTGGGCGGACTCGGCATCGCGATCAAGGCGTACCGTCTCTCGCTGGGCCCCGACGGTGGAGACGGCCCCGTGATCGACGGGCTCACCGGCATCCAGCGCCTGCTGCTCAGCTGGGCGCAGGTGTGGCAGCAGAAGAGCCGGGATGCCGAGACGATCCGCCTGCTCACGATCGACCCGCACTCGCCGAACGAGTTCCGCTGCAACCAGGTCGTGCGCAACCTCGACGAGTTCTACGCGTCGTTCGGCGTCACGTCGGACGACGCGCTGTGGCTCGCACCCGAGGACCGTGTCACCATTTGGTGATGACCTCGCGATCGACGCGCCGCTCGCGGTCGGGGCGCGCCGCGCCGCCGAGCGTGGGCGCGACCCGGCGCGCCGCGCCGCCGGGCGGCCGCGCCGAGCGACGTCGCGCCGCTGAGCGCAGCACGTTCGACGACACGATGCGGGCGCTCGACGGGCTCGCCTGCGCGGGCGCCCTCGTGTCGCTGCGCGTCATCGACCTCGACCGCGGCACGGAGGTCGTGGCGGGCGACGATCACGTCGTGATGCCCATCGGCGGCCTCGGCACCGTCGCGGTGCTGATCGAGACCGCCGCGGCGCTCGACGAGGGCCGTCTGGATGCGGAGGAGCTGATCGACCGGTCGACGATCGAGCCCGTGTCGGTCGGCGGCGTCTGGCATCGTCTCGCGGCGCCGTCGCTGTCGATCGCCGACCTCGCGGTGCTCGCGGCGGCGATGGGCGACGCCACCGCGTCGAACGCGCTGCTCGACCGCGTGGGCCAGGGCGCCGTGCGCGAGCGGCTGACGTCGCTCGGGATGCGGGACCTCGCCGTGCTCGACCGGTTCCGCGACGCGCGCGGCCCCGACGACGCGCCGCACGAGGCGCTGGGGACGACGCGCGAGCTCGCCGACCTGTTCCGGTCGCTGCTGAACGCGCGGGTCGTGTCGCCCGCGGTGAGCGCGCAGGTCGCGGAGTGGCTGAGCCTCGGGCAGGACCTCTCGCTCGTCGCCGCCGCGACGGGCCTCGACCCCGCGGCGCACGACGACGACCGCTATCAGCTGCTGTTCGTCAACAAGACCGGCCGCGCCGACGGCGTGCGCGCCGAGGCGGGAGCGCTCGGCGGACCGCGCGCGAGCGTCGCCTACGCCCTCGCCGTGTGCTTCGACGACCTGTCGATCGTGCACCGCGTGCGCGTGCACGACGCCTTCCACACCCTCGGCGTCGACCTCATGGAGTTCGTGCACTGAGGGGGATACATCCCCGCTGGTTGAGTAGCGCGCGCAGCGCGCGTATCGAAACCCGTCTCGCGGTCCGATACGCGGGTCTCCGTTGGTCGGTGCGGCGGTCCGTGGGAGGGGTCTCGATACGCTCGCGGCTTCGCCGCGAGCACTCGACCAGCGGTATGGGCGGCGCGCCGCGAGCGACCCCACCCAGGGCGTGTAGCCCCGCCGGGGGATACATCCCTGCTGGTTGAGTAGCGCGCGCAGCGCGCGTATCGAAACCCGTCTCGCGGTCCGATACGCGGGTCTCCGTTGGTCGGTGCGGTGGTCCGTGGGAGGGGTCTCGATACGCTCGCGGCTTCGCCGCGAGCACTCGACCAGCGGGGTGGGTGGCTTCGCCGGGGGTGTTGTGCCCGGTGGGGTGGGGGCGTGTCTTCCCGCTGGTTGAGTAGCGCGCGCAGCGCGCGTATCGAAACCCGTCTCACGGCCCGCCGCGCTGGTCTCCCCGTCTCACGGCCCGATACGCGGGTCAGAACACGATCGTGTGGTTGCCGTGGCGGATGACGCGGTCCTGGGCGTGCCAGAGCACGGCGCGCGAGAGCACCTGGCGCTCGACGTCGGCGCCGCGGCGGGCGAGCTCGGCGGAAGAGTCGGCGTGCGTGACGCGCACGGTGTCCTGCTCGATGATGGGGCCCTCGTCGAGGTCGGTCGTGACGTAGTGGCTCGTCGCGCCGATGAGCTTGACGCCGCGCTCCTTGGCCTTCTTGTACGGCTCGGCGCCGATGAACGCGGGCAGGAACGAGTGGTGGATGTTGATGACGGGCACGCCCAGCTTCTGCAGGAAGTCGCCCGAGAGGATCTGCATGTAGCGGGCGAGCACGACGAAGTCGACGTTGCCGACGAGCAGCTTGAGGATCTCGGCCTCCGAGGTCGACTTGTCGGGCCCGGGCACCGAGGGCACGTGGAAGAAGGGCACGCCGAGCGCCCGCACGTCCTCGGCGGCGGCGGTGTGGTTGGAGACGACCATCGGGATCGTCACAGGCAGATCGCCGCGGCGGTGGCGCCAGAGCAGGTCGAGCAGGCAATGGTCCTGCTTCGACGCGAGGATCGCCATGCGCTTGGGCACCGACTGGTCGGTGAGCGACCACTCCAGCTCGAACGGCGCGAGCGCGCGCACGATCTCCTCCTCGATCTGCGGCCGGTCGGCGGCGAAGTCGGGGCGGTGGAACACGACGCGCTGGAAGTACGCGCCCCCCGTCGGGTCGTCGGAGTACTGGTCGAACGCGACGATGTTGCCGCCGATGCGCGTGATCGTCGCGGAGACGGCGGCGATGATGCCCGGCGTGTCCTTGCCGTGCACGATGAGGCAGGCATGGGCGGGCAGGAGGTGCGGGTTGTGCACGGTCATGCGTCAATTCTGCCGTGCCGGCGCGGATGCCACAGTATCGGTGGGTAGACGTCTACCCGTGTCGGAGGTGGAAAGGTAGAATGCCGGTATGAGCCTCAACATCAAGAACGAGCGGACCCACGCGCTCGTGCGCGAGCTCGCGGCGCTCACGGGGATGAGCCAGACGAGCGCCGTGGAGGATGCCGTCCGCCGGCGGCTGGAAGAGCTGCGGGGTGCGAAGCCCGCTGTGCCGCGATACTCCGATGAAGAGATCGCACGCCGGCGTGCGGCGGTCACCCGCATCATCGACGAGTTCCATGCGGAGACGACGCAGGAACAGCGAGACGCGATGCGCGACCACGGTGACTGGCTGTACGACGAGATGGGTCTGCCGAAGTGATCGTCGACACTTCCGCGCTCGTCGCAATGATCCAACGCGAAGACGGTGCCGATGTGATCGAGGAATGCATGCTCGCGCATCCTTCGAGGATGTCGGCGGCAACGCTCGTGGAGACGCGAGTCGTCGTCAACGGCCGAACCGGTGCCGCGGGGCTTCTGCGGCTTGCGGCGCTTCTGCGCAGACTGGGCACCGAGGTGGTGCCCTTCGACGAGGCCCAGGCGGATGTGGCCGGGGAGGCCTACAGGGACTACGGCCGCGGCTCCGGCCACCCCGCCCGCCTGAACCTGGGCGACACCTACAGCTACGCCCTCGCATACGTCAACGACGAGCCGCTGCTCTACGTCGGCGACGACTTCGCGCGCACCGACATCCGTTCGGCGCTGGAGGAGTACGCGCCGTAGCGGCGGCACGCTCATCGCGGCTCGCACCCGGACGAGGCCCGGAACGACGGAGGGGGCGAGGATGCCGGCATCCCGCCCCCTCCGTCGTCGTCATTCCGTGAAGCCCGCGGCCAGCTCCGACTCGAACAGGTCCTGCTCGATCTTCAGGCCGCCCGGCACGTCGGGGGCGACGCGCAGGATGTAGCTCTCGCGCGAGGACGTGAGCCCCGCGTCGGCGAAGCTCAGGGCGGGGAAGATGCCCGTCTCGATCTCGGGCAGGCCGCGCAGCGCCTCGATCGTGCCCGCGCGGGTGAGGTCGCCCGCCGCGCAGGCGGCGTCCAGCGCCTGGCCGAACACGCTCGCCACGGCGTACCCGTAGTTGACGAAGATCGTCGGGTTGCCGTCGGGGAACGTCTCGCCGTAGGCCGTCTCGATGGCCTGCGCCTCGGCGCTCTCCGCGGCGAACGGCGAGTACGACACCGTCACGTAGAGCCGGTCGACGAGGGCCTGGGCGGCCGGCGTGTCCAGCAGTGCGGGGTCGAAGCCGGGGCCGTTCGACAGGATCGGCACGTCGAGCCCGAGAGAGGTGCCCACCGACGCGACCGACGCCGTCTGGCGCGGACCGGCGCTCACGACGATGGCCGTGACGTCCTCGGCCGCGAGCTGCGTGATCTGCGCGGTCAGGTCGGTCGCGCTCGGCTCGACCTGCACGGCGACGACGTCGATGCCGGTCTGCTCCCCGAAGTAGCGGGAGCCGACGAGCGCGTTCTCTCCGAAGTCGCCCGGGAAGTGCACGTGGCCGATGGTGTCGCCGGCCGCGATGAGGCCTTCGTCGAGCAGGTACTGGAGCCCGTTGATGACGTCCAGCGGGTAGATCGTGCCGGCGACGACGATCGGGTCGGAGCCGAGGAAGTCGCTCGACCACGAGGCGATGAACGCGGGGATGTCGTCGGCCTCGAGCTCTCCCTTGAGCCCGTTGACGATCGGCGAGCCGAGCAGCTGCACCAGGCCGAGCACGTCGGGCTCGATCTCGCTGAACTGCGAGACCGCCGTCTGCACGTCATGGCCGTGGTCGCGCACGACGAGCTCGACGTCGCGGCCGCAGATGCCGCCGTCGGCGTTGCGCTGCTCGAAGTAGAGCTGGTTGCCCTGGGCCAGGGTGTTGCCCAGCGCCGCATACACGCCGGACTGGTCGGTGAGAACCCCGAGCGTGATCGTGTCGGCGGTGACGCCGACATCGGTCAGCAGGGCGTCGTCCGGGTCCGCGGGCTGGTCTCCGCCGCCGGCGCGCGGGCTGCACGCCGTGAGCGCGAGAGCGATGCCGAGGGCTCCGGCGCCCGCGGCGAGCATCGTCCTAGTGAGTCGCACTGTGTTTCCTTTCCTGGTGCTCCGGCGGGGTGGCCGCCGGCTGCTGTGTGTGTGCCGGGCCGTCTCCGGGCTTCTTCCCGCTTCTGCGCCGCCTGATCGCGGCCGCAGTGCGACGGCTGAGCTGTGCGAGCCCGCCGGGCTCGAGGATGATGATCGCCACGACGAGCACGCCGAAGACGATCGATGCGACGGTCGTCGCGTCGTAGCCCCCCGAGCCGCCGGCGGCGAGGATGCCGAGTCCCGAGGCGAGGCGGTCGAGCACCAGCGGGAGCGCCGTGACGATGAAGGCTCCGCCCACGGCCCCGCCGATCGAGCCGAGCCCGCCGATGAGCGCCATCACGAGGTAGTTGATCGACAGGATGAGGCCGAAGTACTGCGGCACGACATAGCCGAACGCGAGAGCCGTGAGCACGCCGGCGGCGCCCGCGAAGGCGGAGGAGAGCACGAAGGCGGAGGCCTTGTAGTGCTGCACCGGGATGCCGAGTGCCGATGCCGCGGCCTGATTGTCGCGCACCATCGTGAGAGCCCGACCGGGTCGCCCGCGGGTGATGCCGTACGCGAAGTGCATCGCAACGACGAGCGCGATGATGGCGACGAACCAGAGCCGTTCGCGCGCCCCGAACGGCACGCCGAGGACGTCGAACGCGGGAGACCGGCCGGTCAGCTCGAAGCCGAGGAGCTCGAGCGGGGTGACGCTGCGGCCGTTCGATCCGCCCGTGACGGGTACGAGGTTGCGCAGCAGGTGCTGGCCGATGAACACGAGCCCGAGCGACGCGACGCCCAGGTACAGGCCGCGCAGACGCGCGGCGACGGGACTGAACGCGAGGCCCGCCAGCGCCGAGATCGCGATGGCGACCGGGGCCGCGAGCAGCGTCGGCCAGCCGAGGCCCGAGACGCCGCTCTCGCTCGGCGGCCCGGCCAGGTAGGCGTAGGCGTAGGCGCCGATCGCGATGAAGAACGCGTGGGCGAGCGAGAGCTGGCCGGCCGTGCCGACGAGGATCGTGAGACCGATCGCGCCGACCGCGGCGGCCATCGACAGGACGCCGATGATGAGCCAGGAGCCGTCGAGGTAGAACGGCACGGCGGCGAGGGCGAGCGCGAGCGTGAGCAGGCCGACGGCGCGCGCGACACGGCTGCGGGTGGAGGTGGTGGGGTCAGACACGGAGTCGCTCCTTCGTGCCGAAGAGGCCGCTGGGTCGGACGAGCAGGAAGACGATCATGACGATGTACGGGGTGACGTCGCCGATGCCCTCGCCGAGGAACCCGAGCGACGAGGCGTAGCCGGTCACGAGGGTCTGGGAGACGCCGACGATGAGGCCGCCGAGGATGGCGCCCTCGCTCGAGTCGAGGCCGCCGATGATGACGGCGGGGATGGCGTTGAACGCGAGCAGATGCGCGGAGTGCTCCAGCCCCGGGTTGGGGAACATCGCGAGGAACAGGCCCGCGACGGCGGCCAGTGCTCCGCCGATCAGCCACGACACCATCGCGACCTGTCGCTGGCTGATGCCCATGAGCGCGGCGGTCTCGGGGTCGGCCGCCGATGCGCGCATGCGGATGCCGAAGCGCGTCCTGCGGAACACCAGGAAGAACAGGGCGATGAGCACGACGCACACGATGAGGGCGGCCACCCGCGCGACGGGCACGGTCGCCCCGAAGACGCTGATCGTGCGGTCTCCCCACGGGTCGCCGACCGTGAGGATGCGGGTGCCGATCAGCCGCGCGAGCTCGGCGGCGAGGATGACCTCGAGGCCGACCGTGAGGATCGTGAGCACGAGGTGGTCGCCCCGGGGGGCGAGGGCCACGATGCGCTGCAGGATCACCGCGAGCAGCCCGGCCGATGCGATGCCGACGGTGGCGGCGGCCCAGAACCCGAGCGGACCCGACAGCTGCGCCGTGACGTAGACGCCCAGGAGCATCACGCCGCCCTGGGCGAGGTTGAACACGCGGGTGCCCTTGAAGATCGTCACGAAGCTGAGGGCGATGAGGCCGTAGATCGCGCCGAGCGAGAGGCCGAGGATGAGGAGCTGGACGAGTCTCACGGTGCGAGGCCTTCCTTGAGTGCGGCGTCGGGGTCGCCGAGGTAGGCGGCGACGACGGCCGGGTCCGCGCGGACCTCGGCGGGAGTGCCGTCGGCGATGCGCCGGCCGAAGTCGAGGACCGTGATCCTGTCGGCGATGCCCATGATCAGCGGCATGTCGTGCTCCACGATGATCACGGTGATGCCGAGCGAGTCGCGGATGGAGCGGACGATGCCGGCGATCTCGCGCTTCTCGTTCGCGGGCATGCCCGCGACGGGCTCGTCGAGCAGCAGCAGCCGCGGCTCGGAGGCGAGCGCCCGCGCGAGCTCGACCTTCTTGCGCCCGCCGTAGGAGAGCGTCCCGGCCGGTGCGTCGAGCACGTCGTCGAGGCCCACGAACGAGGCGATCTCGCGCACGCGGGCACGGTGACGGGTCTCTTCGCGGCGGGCCGGCGGGAGGCCGATCGCAGCGCCGGCGAAGCCCGTGCGCATGAGCCGGTGCCTGCCGACCATGACGTTGTCGATCACGCTCGCGTGGCCGACGAGCGCGATGTTCTGGAACGCGCGGCCGACGCCCTTCTCCGCGATCTGGTACGGGTGGAGACCCGTCGTCTCCTCGCCCCCGATCAGCACCCGGCCGGAGGCGACCCGGTACAGGCCGGAGACGACGTTGAACATCGACGACTTGCCGGCTCCGTTGGGGCCGATGACGGCGTGGATGCTTCCCGGGCTCACCGAGAACGACACGCCGTCGAGCGCGGTCGTGCCGCCGAAGCGCAGCGTGACGTCGTGGACGGCGAGATCGAGGCTCACTCCTCCCACCTCCCCAGGGTCGCGGTCGATCGGATCGGCGCCTCGTCCTCGTCGTCGGAGGAGCCGCCGAGGTACATGCGCGTGATGTCCTCGCTGTCGCGCAGCTCCTGCGCGGGGCCGTGCAGGGAGACGACGCCGCGCTCGAGCACGACGCCCTCGTCGGCGATGCCGAGCGCCATCGCGGCGTTCTGCTCGACGAGGACGATCGTCGTGCCGTCGGCGTTGATCCGCGTGAGCGCCGAGGCGATGCGGCTCACCGCCTGCGGCGCGAGGCCCAGCGAGGGCTCGTCGAGGAGCAGGATGCGCGGGCCGCTCATGAGCCCTCGTGCGATCGCGAGCATCTGCTGCTCGCCGCCGGAGAGGAGCCCCGCGTGCTGGGCGCGTCGGCGGCCCAGCACCTCGAACATGGCGTAGGACCGATCGAGGCGTTCGGCCCGGACGGATGCCTTGCGCACCGTCGCGGCGCCCGCCAGCAGGTTCTCCTCGATGCTCAGCTCGCCGAACACGTGGCGGCCCTCGGGCACGAGGGCGAGGCCCTCGGCGACGATGCGGTGCGGGTGCAGCCGCTCGATGCGGGTGCCGGCGAGCTCGATCGTGCCGCTCGTGCGGGTGCCGCCGTGGTAGGCGAGGGTCCCCGAGGCGGCGCGCATGAGCGTGGTCTTGCCGGCGCCGTTGCCGCCGATGACGGCGACGACGGCGCCGTCGGGGACGACGAGGGAGACGTCGTCCACGGCGCGCACGCCCGCGCCGTAGCGGACGCTCACGTCGGTGAATCGGAGCATGCCACTCCCTTTCTGGTGAGCGCCGCCGTCGAGTCCGGCGGCGCTGTCGGGCTTCGGAAGGACTCTCGCGAGCGTCGCTGCGAGCCGCAACGCGATGTCTCGCCAGACGGAACGTGTGGCGGCGGTCGGGGGCGGGGGCGGCCGGGAGGGCCGCGTCAGCCCCGGGCGGCGACGAGGTCGAGGGCGACGTCGGTGATCATGTCCTCCTGGCCGCCGATGAGCTTGCGGCTGCCGACCTCGACGAGGATGTCGCGGGCGTCGAGCCCGTAGCGGCGCGCGGCGCGTTCGGCATGCCGCAGGAAGCTCGAGTACGCCCCTGCGTAGCCGACCGACAGCGTCTCGCGGTCGACCTGCACGGGACGGTCGTGGAGCGGCCGGATGAGGTCGTCCGCGGCATCCTGCAGCGCGAACAGGTCGGCGCCGACGTCCCACCCCTGAAGCCTGGCGACGGCGACGAACGGCTCGATGGGGGTGTTCCCCGCACCCGCGCCGTGGCCCGCGAGCGATGCGTCGACCCGGTGGGCGCCCTCCTCCACGGCCACGACGGAGTTCGCGACCGCGAGCGACAGGTTCTGGTGCGCGTGGATGCCGATCTGGGTGCGGGGGTCGAGCACGTCGCGGTAGGCGCGCACGCGCTCGCGGACGCCGTCGAGGGTGAGCCTGCCGGCCGAGTCGGTCACGTACACGCAGTGCGCGCCATAGGACTCCATGAGCTTCGCCTGCTGCGCGAGGGCGGCGGCATCGGTCAGATGGCTCATCATGAGGAAGCCCGACACGTCCATGCCCCACTCGCGGGCCGCCGCGATGTGCTGGGCGGCCACATCGGCCTCGGTCGAGTGCGTGGCGACCCGTACCGAGCGCACGCCCAGATCGAACGCCCGCCTCAGCTCGTGCAGCGTGCCGATCCCGGGCAGGATCAGGGTCGTCAGCACCGCGTGCTCGATCGCTCCCGCGGCCGCCTCGATCCACTCCTCGTCGGTGTGCGATCCGGGGCCGTAGGTGAGCGACGAGCCGGCGAGGCCGTCTCCGTGCGCGACCTCGATGGCGTCGACGCCGGCCCGGTCCAGGGCGCCGGCGATCTCCGCGACCTTCTCGGGGGTGATCCGGTGCCGGATCGCATGCATGCCGTCGCGCAGCGTCACATCCTGCAGGTACACCGTCGTCATGCCGCCGTCTCCTTCTCGCGCGCCGCCAGCACGAGCCGTTCCGCGGCCCTCAGCGCGGCGCTGGTCATGATGTCGAGGTTGCCCGCGTACGCGGGCAGGTACATCGCCGCGCCCTCCACCTCGAGGAACACGCTCACGCGCGTGTAGCCCCCTGGGAGGACCCGGTCCGCCGGCACGAGGGCGTCGAGCTCCGCGTCCTCGTCGCTGAACTGCACGGCCTGCTTGAGCCGGTAGCCGGGCACGTACTCCGCGACCTGCTCCACCCGCGCCTGCACGGCGTCGGCGATCGCGGTGCGCGCCTGCTCGTCGAGCCTCGCGGTCAGCACCTGCACGGTGTCGCGCATGATCATGGGCGGCTCCGCCGGGTTCAGCACGATGATCGCCTTGCCCCGCGCGGCACCCCCCACGGCCTCGATCGCGGCCGACGTCGTCTCGGTGAACTCGTCGATGTTCGCCCGCGTCCCCGGGCCCGCCGACTTCGAGGCGATCGACGCAACGATCTCGCCGTAGAGCACAGGCGTCACCTCCGAGATCGCCGCCACGATCGGGATCGTCGCCTGTCCGCCGCAGGTCACCATGTTGACGTCCTGCGCGTCGAGGTGCTCTCCGAGGTTCACGGCGGGCACGACGTAGGGGCCGATCGCCGCGGGCGTCAGGTCGACGAGCCGCTTTCCGAGGGGCAGCAGTCTTTCGGCGTTCTTCTTGTGGGCCGACGCGCTCGTCGCGTCGAACACGACCCCGATCTCGTCGAACTGCGGGCTCGCGACGAGACCCTCGACGCCCTCGTGCGTCGTCTCGAAGCCGAGACGCGACGCCCGGGCGAGCCCGTCCGAGGTGGGGTCGATGCCCACCATGACGCCCATCTCGAGCACGTCCGAGAGCCGGATGATCTTGAGCATCAGATCGGTGCCGATGTTGCCCGGCCCGATGATGGCGACCTTCGTCTTGGCCATTCCTACTCCTTCAGGGGGATCTCGTCGAGGATGTGCGGCTGCGCGAGCACCCAGTCGGGCTCGGTCACGAGCAGCGAGAACCCGCCGCTGCGCGTCTCGACGTCGACGACGAAGCGGAAGCCGCCGTCTTCGGCCCAGCCGATCGCGCCGAGGTCGCCCTCGGCGACCGCGATCACGACGCGACGGCACCGCTCGTCGGCCGCCAGCACGTCGGCCGCGACACGTGCGAGCTCGGCGGGGGCGGGCCGCCCCTCGACCAGCAGCTCGCGGTCGTGGGTCCCCGCCGGGTAGGCGTCGACGAGCTCGCCGGCGCGGGCGTGCCGTACGCCGATCCGCGTGGCCGCGCCCGCGGCATCCCTCGTCTCGAAGACCGCGTCCAGGCCGCTGGGCAGCGTCGCGGCGATGTCGTGTGCGCTCACAGGTCGTCTCCTCCCGCCGCCGTCGCGAAGCCGCGCACGCCGATCCCGCCGTCGGCGTTGAGGACGGCGCCCGTGATGACGCCCGCCTCGCGCCGCGAGGCCAGGAGCACGTACGGTCCGGTCGAGTCGTCGGGATCCGTGCTCGCGTCGTGCAGCGGCAGCCACATGTTGGGGCCGGTCCCCTCGCGCCTCGCGAAGGACTGCTCGATGGAACGGCCGGCCAGCCCCGCCGACGCCGGCCCGCGCAGGTCGGTGCGCAGGCCGCCGATCGCGACGCCGTTGACGCGCACCTTGGGGGCCAGCTCGTAGGCGAGCTGCGTCACGAGCCCGCGCGCGGCGTGCTTGGCGGCCGTGTACACGGGCCCGCCGCCCGCCGGGTAGAACGCGGCGTTGGAGAGCGTCATGACGATGCTCCCCCTCGTCTTGACGAGCTCGGGCCACGCGACCGACACCGTGAGCAGATAGCCCTTGACGTTGATGTCGAACAGCTCGTCGTAGATCGCCGAGATCTCCTGCGGCGTCGTCCCGCTGATCGACCGGTTGAAGTCCCAGATGCCGGCGTTGGGCACCAGCACGTCGAGTCTGCCGAAGCGTGCGACGGTCGTCGCCACGGCCTCCTGCAGGTCGTCGACCGAGCGCACGTCGCCCGGGACCGGCAGCAGACGCGAGGCGTCGTGGCCCGCCGCCTCGGCGACCGTGCGCAGCCGGTCGAGGTCGCGTCCGAACACCGCGACGCCGGCCGCGCCCTCCCGGAGGAAGCGCAGCGCGACGGCGCGTCCGATGCCCGAGCCGCCCCCCGTCACGAGGGCGACGTCGCCCTCCAGCCAGCCGGTCACGCCGGACCGCTCAGGAAATCGCTCACGAGCCGCTCGAAGTCGCGCTTCTTCTCGACCTGCACCCAGTGGCCGCATCCGCCGAACACGTGCAGCTGCACGCGGCGGATGTTCCTCAGCATGATCCAGGCGCCGTCGAGCGTGATCGTGCGGTCGTCGCGTCCCCACAGCAGCAGGGTCGGGGCCGTGATCCGGTCGAGGTCCTTCCACAGAGGGTCCATGCCGCCGCGCGTGGCGAAGGCCGCGTTGTAGAGGTGGTAGAACGCGATGTGGCTCTCGTCGAGCGACGCCTCGTAGCGGGCCCGGATGCTCGCGTCGTCGAACAGCCGGGGGTTCGCGACCATCGTGCGCACGAAGCTCTTCATCTTCGCGACCGTGGGGCCCTCGCCGTTGTAGTAGCGGAACATCTCCTTCTGGCCCTCGGTGGGCGTGGGGCCCGAGGGGAGCCAGCCGCCGCCGGGCGCCATGAGCACGAGCCGGGTCACCCGGTCGGGCTGAGCGATCGCCATGCCCAGCGCCGCCGCGCCGCCCAGCGAGTTGCCGAGCAGGTGGAAGCGTTCGATGCCGAGGGCGTCGAGCGCCTGGTAGAGGGCGTCGACGGTGATCTCGGTGATGGAGCGCTCGGCGAGATCGGCCTCGGTCGGCCGGTAGCTGCCGCCGAAGCCCGGCTGGTCGGGGAGGATCACCTGGAATCCGGCGAACGCCTCGAGGTTGTCGCGGTAGTTCGCGAGCGCGCTTGCGCCGGGGCCGCCCCCGTGCAGGAGCACGAGGGGCTCGCCCTCGCCGACGATCGTCACGGCGATGTCGCCGAGCGTCGTCGCGACGGTGCGGGTGTGGAGTGCTGTGGCAGCCATGGTCTTCCGTTCGTGTCGGGGAGGGCTCAGAAGAACGTGCTGATGTTCTTCATCTGCAGCACGTTCTGCTCGAACAGGAGCGTGCGCTTGACCACCTCGAAGCCGTGCGCGCCGGTGCGGCGGAGCACGTCGGTGCGGCCTCCGGCGTAGATGTCGGTCTCGGTGTGCAGTCGGTTGCGGTAGACGAGGAAGGCGCTGCGCGCCTGGAGCAGGCCGTCGCTGCGCTCGCGCACGGAGACGTTGGAGACGAGGTGGCGCGTGCGGCTGGGCGGGTCCTCCGCCCAGGCCATCCCCGAGTCGTACCGGCGGATGCGCCACGCCAGCGACTCCTTCGTCTCGTCGTAGAAGGCCGCCTCGCCCGGTGCCGATATCGCGAGCGCCTGCTGGCGGCGCAGCCGGTTGGTGCGCGTGGGCGCCCAGTAGTGCAGATCGTCGGCGAGCATCTCGAGCCAGTCGGCGAAGCGGCCGTCGTCGAGGAACTCCGCCTCGAGGCAGTAGAACTGGCCCACCTCGAAGTGCGTCGTGATGTCGGCGAGACGCATCCCGTCGATCTCGTCGTCGAGGATGCCGGGCGACACCGATGTCGCCCCGTTGAGCGTCGCCGGGTTCAGGAAGCTGTCGGACATGGCTTCATCCCACTTCGTGTCTCGGGCGCCTTCAACCGGTCGTTCCGGCCGTCGGCACGGTCGGCGGTCATCGTGCGGCGCGCAGGAGCGTGCGCAGCGACACGCCGGGGTCGGCGAGCTCCCGGGGCGTCACGGGCACGCGACGGTCGATGAGGCGCCGGGCCGCGCGCACCGTGTTGTTGTCGTCGACGGCGGCGGCCCCCGCCAGCATCCCGTCCTCGACGAGGAACACGGCGGGGTGCTCGCCGCCCTCCCGGACGACGATCTCGCCGGGGCCGGTGAGCCGGCCGGTGGCCTCCAGGTGCACCCCGTGGCGGTCGGACCAGAACCACGAGGCGCCGCGCTCCGGCGGCTCCAGGCCCAGGATGGCGCAGGCGGCGTGCTGGCCGCCCAGCTGGGCGGCCTCCCAATGCTCCTCGCGGCGGTGCAGCGTGCCGTCGTCGTCGCGGAGGCGGGCGACGTCGCCCGCCGCGTAGACGCCGGGAGCGGAGGTCTCGTGGCGCGGCGTGACGACGATGCCGCCGTCCACCTCGATGCCGGCGCTCTCGGCCAGCCCGGTCTCGGGGACGATGCCGATGCCGACGACGACGAGGTCGGCCGGATGCCGGCCTCCGTCGTCGAGGACGACGGAGAGGCCGTCGACGTCGGCCTCGATCGCGGCCGTGACGCCGACGACGACCTCGATGCCGCGCGCGGCGTGCATGTCGTGCAGGCGGCGGGCGAGGATCTCGCCGACGGCGGGCGCGAGCGGCACCTCCACCGGGTCGACGAGGGTGACCGTGGCGCCCGTGGCATGCAGCGCCGAGGCGAGCTCGGCGCCGATGAGCCCCGCGCCGACCACGACGACGCGGGAGCCCGCGCGCACGCCCGCGCGCAGTGCCGCGGCGTCGTCATAGGTGCGCAGCAGCTGCACGCCCGGCAGGTCGGCGCCCGGGACGCGCAGGGCACGGCCGCGTCCTCCCGTGGCGATCAGGACGGTGTCGGCGGGGAGGACCGTGCCGTCGTCGAGGGTCACCGCCAGGGTCTCGGGGTCGAGCGCCGTCGCGGCACGGCCGAACAGCGCGTCGATCCGCAGCTCGGCGAGCTCGTCCTCGTTCGCGAACGAGAGGCGCGTCAGCGAGAACGTCTCCGAGAAGAGGTCTTTGCTCAGCGGAGGCCGGTCATAGGCCGCGGGCTCTGGATCGACGATCGTGAGGGGACCGTCGTGGCCGAGGGCGCGCAGCCTCTCCGCGGCGCTGTAGCCGGCCAGCCCTCCGCCGACGATCACGACGCGCCCGGCCTCGCGAGGCGCGCTCATGGCGCGAGCCGTTCGGGGTTGGGGACGACGAGGATCCTGTCGCCGTCCAGGATGACGCGGTGGCAGGCGACGTCGACCGTCGCCGGCATCGACTGCACCGACCCGTCCCTCAGGCAGAACTTGCCCGCGTGCAGAGGGCACTCGACGACGCCGTCCTCGATCCAGCCCTCGGCGAGGGAGGCGGTCTCGTGGGTGCAGGTGTCGTCGAGGGCGAAGAACTCGCCGCCGTCGTTGAAGACGGCGATGTCGTCGACCGTGCCGGTGACGGCCGCGTCGATCCTGATCGCCTCCCCCTCGGGGATGTCCGCCGCCTCCGCCACGAAGATCCCGTCGCTCATCGCTGCTCCTCGTGCCAGGCGGGGGTGTTCATGAGCTCGGCCCAGCGCGCGTAGAACCGGCGGCCGGCGGCGTCGCTGTAGAGCTCGCTCGTCGACCCGGGGTACACGCCGTCCTCGCGCTCGCCGCCCAGTCCCATCTGGTAGTTCAGCGGCACCGTGTTGGTGCGCCAGCCGTGCGAGATGGCCTGCACCTCGCTCCAGTTCTCCCCGTCGTCCTGCTCGAAGATGCCGGAGGGGCCGAACGTGCGCAGGTTGTACAGCCGCTGCGCGGTGCGCACCTCTTCGGGCATCGACGCGTCGAGCACCGTCCAGGCCCACACCTCCATCTCGTCGGGACCCTTGGGGTGCCAGACCCGGATCGAGCCGTTGACGGGCAGGTACGAGAAGTTCGGGAAGACCGTCGCGTGCCCCGTCGTGAGGGGGCCTTCGACGCGGGCCTGGCCGAGCCGTTCGCGCAGCGCCTCGTAGTCGTAGAACTCGTGCACCGGCTGCGCGTCGAAGCGGCTCTTGGGGTGGGTGGGGAACCCCGTGCCGTTGCCCCGCTCGTCGGAGTACTGGCGGCCGGGGGTGTTCGCGATCTCGGCCTTGGGCCCCTTGCCCGTGGGGGAGAGCACCATGAGCGCCGACGCGTGCGACATGTTGACGTGGTACCAGTCGGTGCCGAACTGCTCGGCGGCGAGCTTCCAGTTGCCCTTGAGCACCCACTTGGTGATGCCGCCGACGATCGTCGTGCCCTCGGAGTCGCGGTCGAGGAAGGCCTCCATGTAGTACTTCATGTCGCCCAGCTGCTCGAGCAGGGGCGGCGCCTCGGGGTTCCACGTCGCGAAGACGAGGCCCAGCACGGTGTCGAGCTGTGCGACCTCGACGAGGCCCCACTGCGAGCGGTCCCAGGTGCTGCCGGGGTAGCCGTCCTCGTTCGGCACGCTGATGAGCTTGCCCTCGAGGTCGAAGGACCAGCCGTGGTAGGTGCAGGTGAAGGCGCGCGTCGCGCCGTAGTCGGCGCGCAGCACGCGGGCGCCGCGGTGACGGCAGGAGTTGAGGAACGCGCGGATGCGGCCGGACTTGTCCTTCGTGACGATGACGGGGTCCTCGCCCATGTACGTCGTGAAGAAGTCGCCGGGCCTCTTCAGCTGCTCGACGTGTCCGAGGAAGAGCCAGCTCGGCGCGAAGACGCGTGCCAGCTCCTGCCGGTAGAGGCGCTGGTCGGTGAACACCGAACGGTCGATGAGGCCGTTGGCCGCGTCGACGAGACCGGAGACGTCGATCGCGGGCGCGAGCTCGGCGGGTCGGCAGAGGTCGCCGGTCGGGAACGCCGGACGCTCGCCTTCGTGCGTGCTCGGCAGTCGGGTGATGGTCATCGGGATGCCTCGCTTCCTTGTGATGTCGAGGTGAGGGAGACCGGGGGGAGGCCGTCGGCGTGCGCGGTCCACCGCGCGCCCGGGACGAGCGGGACGGATGCCGCGACCGCGCCGGCGAGGACGACGTCGCCGGCCAGGAAGCGGTCGCCGTACGCGCCGATGGCCTTCGCGAGCCAGTGCAGCGCGTGGAGGGGGTCGCCGAGCACGGCCGATCCGGGGCCCGAGCACGCTTCCTCGCCGTCGCGGACGAGGGTGATGACGGTGCCGGGCAGCTCCCGCCGCAGCCGCGACGTGGCCGGCACGACGTCGCCGTGCACGATGCGGGCGCTCGACGCGTTGTCGGCGACCGTGTCGACGAGCGTGATCCGCCAGTCGGCGACGCGGGAGTCGATGATCTCCAGGGCGAGGGCGACGCCGTCGATCGCGTCCTCCAGCGCGGTCGGGGAGGGCGAGACCGGCAGGTCTCTCCCGATGCGGAAGGCGAACTCCGCCTCCACGCGCGGCGCGATGAGGGCTGAGACGTCGAGGGCGCCGCCGTTCGCGAGCACCATGCGGTCGGTGACGGCCCCGAAGTCGGGCTGGTCGACGCCGAGCTGCTGCTGCATGGGGAGGGAGGTGAGCCCGATCTTGCGGCCCACGATGCGCTCTCCCGCCTCGACGCGGCGCCGGACGCCGATGCGCTGGACGGCGTAGGCGTCCTCCACGGTCAGTCCCGGCCAGGTCTGCGAGGGCGGTGCGATCGGCGTGCGCGCGATCTCTGCGGCGCGGAGGGCGTCGGCGATCGCGGCGAGCGCCGTGTGGTCGCGGGCGATGTCGGTGGTCACCCCGTCATGGTCGGCCATGCGCCGCCGGCGCGCGACGCGTCGTGCCGGACGGCGGCACGACGCGTCGGACGCGGCGTCGACGGGCGCAGGATCGTAGGCGGAGGAACACATGCGAGCTGCTGTCGCCATCGCCCAGGACGCCGAGGACCCGATCCGGGGGCTCCGTCTCACCGAGGTGCCCGATCCCGAGCCCCGCGCGGGGTGGACGCGGGTCCGCGTGCACGCGGCCTCGCTCAACCCGCACGACACGTGGACGCTGCGCGGGGTGGGCCATCCCGCCGAGCGCCTGCCCGTCGTGCTCGGCTGCGATGCCGCGGGCGTGACCGACGACGGGCGGGAGGTCGTCATCCATCCCGTCATGGGCGACGCCGCACGCGGCGGCGGCGACGTCACGCTCGATCCGCGGCGGGCGCTGCTGTCGGAGACCATCGACGGCACGCTCGCCGATCTGCTGCTCGTCCCCGATGCGCTCGTGGTGCCCAAGCCGGCGTCGCTGAGCTTCGCGGAGGCCGCGTGCCTCGGGGTCGCGTGGGGCACGGCGTATCGCATGCTGTTCACGCGCGCGGGTCTCACGGCCGGCGATCGCGTGCTCGTGCAGGGCGGGAGCGGCGGCGTGGGGAGCGCCGCGATCGCGCTCGCGGCGGCGGCCGGCGCGCGCGTCTATGCGACGGCCCGCACCGACGACAAGCGCCGCTTCGCACGGGAGCGCGGCGCGGTCGAGGTGCTCGAGCCCGGCGCTCGCCTGCCCGAACGGGTCGACGTCGTCGTCGAGACGGTGGGCGCGGCGACGTGGGGGCACTCCCTGCGGGCGCTGCGGCCCGGCGGCACGGTCGTCATCGCGGGCGCGACGAGCGGAGGCATGCCTCCCGCCGAGCTGCAGCGCGTCTTCTACCAGCAGCTGCGCATCGTCGGCTCGACGGGCTGCACGCGCGCCGAGTTCGAGTCGCTCCTGCGGATGCTCGACACCACCGGCATCCGCCCCGTGGCCGAGACGATCCGTTTCGATGAGATCCCCGACGGCTTCCGCCGGCTGCTCGCCGGAGACGTGCTCGGCAAGATCGTCGTCGACCTGACCGACGGGCGTGCCTAGATCGCTCGGTCGGCGCCCGTCATCGACAGCTGGGGCGCCGTCGTGCAGACGAAGACGAGCGCGACGGGGCTGATCGCCTCGAACGTGCCGGCGGCGTCGGCGGGGAAGCGCACGAAGTCGCCGGTCTGCGCCGCCACGGGGCTCTGCTCGGGCCCGAGGAGGACGGCGCCGTCGAGCACGTAGCAGTGCCGCAGCGAGCCGCGGCCGCGGACGCGCGGCCGGAAGGGCCCGCGGGCCGCCTCCAGCCGCAGCACGGCGTTGATGACGTAGCCGGAGCCGAAGGCCTGATCGAGCGGCCGCAGGTCGATGCCGCCCTGCTGCTGCCAGCGGGCCGCGCCGCCGCGGTTGACGAGGATCTCGGTGCCCAGCTCGGTCATGAGGGCGCGTGCGCTCACCTCGAGCGCGTCCGCGAGCCGGTCCAGCGTCTCCACGGTGGGGTTGCTGTCCCCCGACTCGAGGGCGGCGATCGTCTGTTTCGCTAGACCGGACCGCCGTGCGAGGGCACCCATCGAGAGCTCCCGTTCCTCTCGGAAACGCTTGACATTGCGGGAGATGATGTCGCGAGAGGCCATCAGGCGGAACGCTCCTTCCGAGCGGAGATCGTCTGTTTCAGCATACCTGCCGCGTTGTCGATCGAGGATGCGCGCCTCACACTGTCAGCAACGACGCATCGCCGAGGACCCGCTCGGCGATGCACGCCGACATCAACGCGGATGGGAGCACGGCGATGGAGGGAACGGAACGGCGCGGCCGCGACGAGCGCACCGCGGTCGACAAGGCGGTCAGCGTCCTCAGGGCGTTCGGCGGCGACGCGCATCTCGGCCTGGGGGTCAGCGAGCTGGCGCGCCGAGCCGGCCTGAGCAAGTCGACGACCTTTCGCCTGCTCGGCATGCTCGAGCGCAACGGCGTCGTCGAACGGGCCGGCACGGCGTACCGTCTCGGCCGGGTCGTGCAGGAGCTGGGCGCCCAGGCGAGCACGCCCGGGCAGGACCGCGTGCGAGACCTGCTGACCCCCTTTCTCGCCGACCTGTACGAGGCGACCCACATGACCGTGCAGCTGGCCGTGCTGAGCGGCTCGCACGTCATCTACCTCAACAAGCTCGAGGGCCATCAGCGTCTGCGCACCCCGAGCCGCATCGGCGGGCACATGCCGGCGTACTGCACCGCCGTCGGCAAGATCCTGCTCTCCCACGACGCCGAGGCGATCGAGGCGACGCTGCGCAGCCCGCGGCACGCCTGGACCGCGAACACGATCGTCGAGGAGGAGGCGCTCTCCCGCGAGCTGTGGCGGGCCCGTCGCGACGGCGTCGCCGTCGACCGCGGCGAGTCGCTCGACACGCTGGCGTGCGTCGCGGCCCCCGTCCTGGGCCGCGGCGGCGCGCCGGTCGCGGCGATCTCGATCTCGGGCGACGCGGCGAGCTTCCACGTCGCGAACTACGAGCCGATGCTGCGCCGCGTCTGCCTGGCCGCCTCGCGTCTCGTCACGAACGTGCGATCGGCCGGGGCCGCGTGAGGCGGAGCCGGCCGATCGCGGTCGGGGCGGGCTATCTCAGGCCCGCCGACGGGGTCGTCTCGAGGCTGCGGGCGGTGCCCTCGAACAGGAACGGGTCGCCGTACCACGTGAGCCCGTCGGGGAAGCTCTCCCGCTCCCACTTGATCGGCTCCCAGTCGGGATCGAAGATCAGGTAGCCGCCCGCGTAGATCTCGACGCGGTGGCCCGAGCCCGGGTCGTTCACGTAGAGGTACATGGCCTGCCCGATGCCGTGCTTGCCGGGGCCCAGGTCGAACGTGACGTCGTAGTCGCGCAGGACGTCGGCGGCGGTGAGCACGTCCGAGAAGTCCTGCAGGTTGAAGGCGACGTGGTGCAGCTGGCTCTTCTTGCCGAACGCGTTCGCGACCATCGCGAGGTCGTGCACCTGCGGCGTGACCGACATCCACGACGCGAGCACGGTCGTGTCGTCGCGGTGCAGCGCGTACTCGCGGCGCTGGAAGCCGAGGTTGTCGCGGACCCACTGCTCGGCCTGGTTGATGGTCTCGCGCGTGGTCTGCACGTTGAAGTGATCGATGCGGCGCACGCCCAGGCCGCGACGCTTGGAGCTGTTGCTGGGCAGCTTCGAGCGGATCTCCTCGGGGGCCTGCGGCTTGTCGATGTCGTAGTACAGCTCGAAGGGGTGCTCGCTGCCGGGCACGAGGAAGCGCACCGCGGTGCCGCGGCCCGCCTCGGCGCCCGCGGCGACCTCGACGGTCTCGATCTCCTGGCGCGCGAACTCCTCGGCGAACAGCTCGACGTCCTGCGGGCGCTTCACGCGGAAGCTGAAGGAGTTGACGATGTCCTCGTCCTGCTGACGCAGCACGAGCGAGTGGTGGGTGAGCTCCTGGAAGCCGCGCAGGTAGGCGGTGTCCCCGTCGCGGAGGACCACCTCCATGCCCAGCAGATCGCCGAAGAAGTGCAATGACTTCTCCAGGTCCCTGGTGCCCAGGTTGATCGCGCCGCACTGGGCGACCTGCGGGCCCGGATCGTATCGGTCGGAGAGCTTGGCCATGTGCCTGCGGTTCCTTTCAGGATTTCTCGGAGGGGACGCGGACCGTCTCGGTGAACGGCGGTGTCGCGACGGTGGATATCCGCGCCGACTCCAGCTCGTGCACGAGCGCCCGGATGAGGGGCTTGTCGAGCTTGCCGGCGCCGTTGCGCGGGATGTCGGCCTGCACGACGAGACGGGTGGGGAGCTTGTAGCGGGCGAGGTGGGCGCCCAGGTAGGCGCGCACCTCGTCGAGCGTCAGCTCGGCGCCGTCGAACGTCACGACGGCGCACACCGCCTCGCCCCACTTCTCGTCGGGCACGCCGACGACGGCGACGTCGGCGACGAGCGGGTGCGCGTTGAGCACGTTCTCGATCTCGGCCGGGTACACGTTCTCGCCGCCGGAGATGATCATGTCCTTGAGGCGGTCGACGATGTAGAGGTACCCGTCCTCGTCGGCGTAGCCGAGGTCGCCCGTGCGGAACCAGCCGTCCGGCGTGAAGACCGCCGCGGTCGCCTCGGGGTTGTTCCAGTAGCCGCGCGACACGTTCGGCCCGTGCACCCAGAACTCGCCCGTGTGCCCCTTCTCGGCATCCTGCAGCGTCACAGGGTCGACCACGCGCACGCGCGTGTAGGGCATGGGGATGCCGCACGAGCCGAGCTTCTCGGTGGTCTTCGCGGCCTCCAGGTACGTCGAGAACGGCGCCGTCTCGGTGAGTCCCCACGCCTGCTGCAGGGAGACGCCCTTCTGCGCGTAGGTGGCGATGAGCGCGGGCGGCACGGGCGCCCCGGCCACGATCGTGGAGCGCAGCGCCGACAGGTCGGCGTCGCCGAACCCGGGCTGGCGCTGGATGCCGGCGAGCATGGCGGGCACGAGGAACATGCTGTTGACCCGGCGGGAGACGAGATCGTCGAGAGCCTGGGCGGGATCGAACGTGCGACGCACGACGAGGGTCCCGCCGCGCGTGATCGTGCGCAGGGAGAGGGCGTTGAACCCCCCGATGTGGAACAGCGGCGCGACGGCGAGGCTGACGTCGCCTGCGCGCGTGTCGACGACGGAGTCGACGTTGACCCAGTTCCACCAGAGGTTGCCGTGCGTGAGCATGACCCCCTTCGCGCGGCCGGTCGTCCCCGAGGTGTACAGCAGGGCCGCGAGGTCGTGGGCGGTCTGCGGCAGGTGGGGCGGGATCGATCCGTGGCGGTCGCGGAAGGCGGAGAACGGCTCCCACGGGCCCTCGGGCTCGGCGTGCTGCACGAGCGGGTCGTCGTCGACCAGCAGCGCGTGACGGATGGAGAGCTCGTCGAGCGCCGCGCCGACGGTCGCCGCCTGCATCGGCTCGGCGACGAGCACGTCGGGCCGCGCGTCCTCGAGGACCGCCCTCACCTCGGGGCCGGCCAGCCGGAAGTTCAGGGGAAGGAACGCGGCGCCGACCCAGATCGAGGCGAAGCAGGTGACGAGGAAGGTGAGGCTGTTCAGCCCGGCGTAGGCGACGCGGTCGCCCGGCCCGACGCCGTCGGCGCGCAGTCCGGCGGCGAACCGGCCGCTGAGGGTCAGCAGCTCGCGATAGGTGACCTCGCGGTCCTCGTACACGACCGCCACGCTCTCGCCGTGGACGCGCGCGTGCCGTGCGATCTGGGTGACGGCGCTGATGTCGACATCGTTCAACGCAGGGCTCCTCTCCGGGAACGGCATCGTTCTCGGTAAGAGCATGACCGCTCGCGTCCGGCGCGACGGCCTCGCGTGCCGGAGCGCGGAACGGGCGACGTGCGGCGCGTCGTCGCCGTCGGTCCCCGGTCGTCCCGGAACGGCGCCGTCCGGCGCCGCCCCTCACTCCGGCAGCGAGGGGTGCGCCTCCCCGACGGGGCGGGCGGGGATGAAGGCGGCGATGATCAGCGCGATCAGGGCGGCCGCGCCGCCGAACACGAAGGTGAGCTGGAACGCGGCGTGCGTCGGCACCTGCACGCCGCCCTGGGTCGTCGAGAGGGTGGCGAGCGTCGCGCCGACGGCGGCGGCCGCCGCGCTCGTGCCGAGCGAGCGGCAGAGCGCGTTGAGGCCGTTCGAGGCGCCCGTCTCGCTCTGCGGCACGGAGCGCATGATGAGCATCGGCATGGCCGCGTAGCCGAAGCCGATGCCGATGCCGATCAGGATGTTGGCGACGAGCATGTGCCACACCTCGGTCGACAGCACGAGGCTGAACGAGTAGGCGGCGATGAGGGCGACGGCGCCGAAGATGAGCAGGCGGCGCGGGCCGACCGTGCGGGAGAGGTGGCCCGAGTACGGCGACAGCAGCATCATCACGAGGCCCGACGGCATGATGACGAAGCTCGTCGCGATGAGCGAGAGCCCCAGACCCATCGGCGGCGGCAGCTCGAGCAGCTGCGGGTAGGACACGTTCGACGCGAACAGCGCGAAGCCCATCGCGATGGACGCCAGGTTGGTCAGCAGCACGGGCCGGCGCACCGCGACGCGCAGGTTGAGCAGGGGCGCGTCGATGCGCAGCTCGTACCAGCCCCAGACGAGCAGCACCGCGATGCCGCCCAGTCCGCACGCGAGCACGATGGGCGAGGTCCATCCCCACTCGTTGCCGCGCGAGATCGCGAGCAGCACGCCGGTGAGGCCGATCGCGAGGCCGATGGCGCCGACCCCGTCGAAGCGCCCGCCGGTGCGCAGCACGCTGACGGGAACGATCCACAGCACGAGCACGAACACGACGACGCCGATGCCGGCCGACAGCCAGAACAGCGCGTGCCAGTCGGTGTACTCCGTGACGAAGGCGCTGATCGGCAGCCCGATCGCGCCGCCGACGCCGAGCGTCGCGCTGATGAGGGCGATCGCCGACTCGACGCGGTCGTGGTGCAGCACGTCGCGCAGGATCGAGATGCCGAGGGGGATGACGCCCGTCACGGCGCCCTGCAGCGTGCGGCCGACGATGAGGCCGATCATCTCCCCGGACAGCGCCGCGATGACCGAGCCGAGGACGAGCGTCGCGACGAGCGCCAGCACGACGCGACGCTTGCCGTACATGTCGCCGAGCCGGCCCGAGATGGGCGTCATGACCGCGGCCGCGAGCAGCGTCGCGGTGACGACCCACGCGGTGTCCTCCCGGCTCGCGTGCAGGAGCTCGGGGAGCCGAGCCTGGATCGGCACGACGAGCGTGAACATGAACGACGACGAGAGGCCGGCGATCGCGAGCACCGCGACGATGGCCCCCTGCGGCGGCATCCGGGTCAGCCGTCTGCGCGCTCGTTGCTCGTCAGGGGGATCGTCCGCCATCACATGCCCAGGTTATCGTTTCCGACAGTGGCGGGCGCGGCGCACGATACCGTGGTGCTCATGACGGCGCACGGCGAGGCCCCCGCGGGTATCGAGGCGAGGCCGCTGGAGACCATGGACCAGCTGGTCGAGGCCGGCCGGGTGCTCGCCGCGTACTGGGGCGGGGACGACGGAGGGATGCCGCCGAACCTGCTGCGCGCGCTCGCGCACACCGGCAACTACGTCGTCGGCCTGTACGACGGCGACCGGATGGTCGGCGCCTCGGCCGCGTTCTTCGCCGAGCCCGCGGCGCGGTCGATGCACTCGCACGTCACGGCCGTGCTGCCCGAGCACCGTGCCCGGGGCCTCGGGCGCGTGCTCAAGGAGCACCAGCGGCAGTGGGCCCTCGCCCGGTCGGTGGGACGGATCACCTGGACCTTCGATCCGCTCGTGGCCCGCAACGCGCACTTCAACCTCGCGGTGCTGGGCGCGACCGTGACCGAGTACCTCGTCGACCACTACGGGCAGATGGCCGACGCCGCCAACAGCGGCGACGAGACCGACCGCCTGTTCGTCACGTGGGCCGTGGCCGCCGCGCGGCCGCGCGATCCCGAGCCGGCCGAGGTCGTGGCATCCGTCGCCGTGCCGGGCGACATCGAGGCCATCCGCCGGACGGCGCCGTCGGATGCCGTGCGCTGGCGGCGCGAGGTGCGCGAGCGGTTCCTGGAGCTCGGCGCGCGGGGCCTCGTCGTGCGCGGCTTCGACCGTGAGCGCGGCTACCTGTTCACAGCGCCCCCGAGCCGGCCCCCGCACGGGAGGGCATGACGCCATGACCGCATCCGCGCTTCCGCCCGTCGCACTGCAGGCCGTCGAGCTGCGCGTGCTGCACCTGCCGCTCGTCGCCCCGTTCACCACGTCGTTCGGCACCGAGACGGTGCGCGAGGTCATCGTCGTGCGGGCGCGCACCGCCGACGGCGACGGCTGGGGCGAGATCGTGACGCAGCACGCGCCGCTGTACTCCAGCGAGTACACGCACGGCGCATGGGACGTCGCGCAGCGCTTCCTGGTCCCCGCGCTGCTCGAGCGCGGCACGCCCGCGTCCGGCCTGCTCCGGCCCGAGGCGGTCGCGGGCGTGCTGGAGCCGTTCGTGGGCCACCGCATGGTCAAGGCGGGGCTCGAGCTCGCCGTGCTCGACGCGTCGCTGCGCGCCGCGGGGCGCTCGCTCGCCGCCCACCTGGGGGCGGTGCACGAGACGATCCCGAGCGGGGTGAGCGTCGGCATCCAGCGCGATCCGGCGGCGCTCGTCGACGTCGTGCGCGGCTACCTCGACGAGGGCTACGTGCGCATCAAGATCAAGATCAAGCCCGGCCGCGACGTCGCCGACACCGCCGCCGTGCGCGCGGCGTTCGGCGACATCCCGCTGCAGGTCGACGCGAACTCCGCGTACACGCTCGCCGACGCCGACACGCTCGCCGAGCTCGACCGCTTCGGCCTGCTGCTCATCGAGCAGCCGCTGCAGGAGGACGACATCGTCGACCACGCGACGCTCGCGCGGCGGCTGCGCACGCCCGTGTGCCTCGACGAGTCGATCACGTCGCTCAAGGCGGCCCGCGACGCGCTCGCGCTGAACGCGGCATCCGTCGTCAACATCAAGGCGGGCCGGGTCGGCGGATACCTCGAGGCCGTGCGCATCCACGACCTGTGCCGCGAGGCGGGCGTGCCGGTGTGGTGCGGGGGCATGCTGGAGACCGGCATCGGGCGCGCGGCGAACGCCGCGCTCGCCGCGCTGCCGGGTTTCACGCTGCCCGGCGACGTGTCGGCGTCGAACAGGTTCTACGCACGCGATATCGTGACGGAGCCGATCGTTCTCGAAGACGGCCGGGTGCGCGTGCCCACGGGGGTGGGGATCGGCGTCGAGATCGACGCGGCCGCGCTCGACGAGGCGACGATCGAGCGCGTGGAGCTGCGGCGCTGACCGCCGGCGCCGACGGCGGGCCCGCGGCGGTCGCCGCGGGCGTCAAAACGGGGGGAAGATAGCAGAGTGACATTTTCGAGCAGGGCGTTACAGGCACTCGAACTGGTCCGACAGCAGCGTCCGGAGTTCCTCCGTGACGTCTCGTTCGATCGTGACGCGCACGACGGCTTCGTCGTCGTGGGCTCCGTGGATGCCGGCGGCGCCGTCTCGGTGCACGCCGAGTACGCGGACGCCGACCGCGAGGACCTGCCCGCGGAGCAGATGTCGCACAAGCGCTACGTCGCCGTGATGCTCGGCGGCGGCGCGGCGCACGTGATCGGGCAGGAGCTGCGCGAGCCGGGATCGGTCGTCAACGCGGTGCTGCGGCGCGTGTTCCAGGGGCTGCCCACGAAGGCGCGCGAGGACGTCGCCCGCCGCTACGACGACCCGGACGCCGACTGGGGCGACGGCAGCCGCGCCGCGCTGCCGGGCGTGCTCGCGTCGCTGTGGCGGCTGTTCCGCTGGGCGCAGGACCCCGACAACGTCCGCGGCCGGTTCGAGGTCGATCCCGCGTACGCGCAGTGGCTGCAGGAGTTCGACCACGACAGCCTCGTGATCGTCGCGAAGAGCTTCACGCGCCGTCCCGTCGACGCCGACGACGACGCGCCGCAGGGCGGCAGCGCGCTCTCGCGCGAGGTCGAGCGGCTGCTCGAGCGCCACAAGAACGTCGTCGTCGAGGGCGTCGCGGGCTCCGGCAAGTCGCACCTGCTCGAGGCGCTCGTCGGCACGTCGCGCCGCGCCGCGGCGGTCGCCCCCTACGCGGGGCACGACGAGGTCGTGGTGTTCCACCCGTCGACCTCGTACGAGGACTTCGTGTGCGGGCTGCGCCCGCGCCGCGACGGCGGCTTCGAGGGCGTCGCGGGCGTGTTCGTCGAGCTGTGCCAGCGCGCCGCGGAGGACCCCGACAACGGCTATCTGCTGTTCATCGACGAGATCAACCGCGCGAACACGGCGCGCGTGCTCGGCGACCTGCTGCTGCCGCTGGAGGCGAGCAAGCGTGCCCGTGCGCCGCGCGCCGCGGCATCCAGCGAGCTCTCCGACGCGGCCGAGGGCGGCGCCGTGCTGCGGTCTGCGCTGTTCGCGAGCAAGGCCGACATGGCCGAGCCCTATCCCACGGTGCGGCTGCAGACGCCGATCGTCGCGCCGACGGGCTCGCGGCTGGCCGCGCTCGCGGGCGACCGCGCGTTCTCGTACCTCGTCGTGCCCGACAACCTGCACGTGCTCGGCACGATGAACACGACCGACCGCTCGACGGGCACGATCGACCTCGCCCTGCGCCGTCGCTTCCAGTGGCTCACGGTCGAGCCGCTCGGCGCCGACGAGCTGCGCGCCGCGATCGAGGGCGAGTTCGACGCCGACTACGCGGCGACCCTGCGCACGCTCGTCGACGCGTACTCGGCCGCGAACGCGCGGCTGGAGCACCGCATCGGCCCCGACGCGCGGCTGGGGCACTCGTACTTCTTCCAGAAGGACGACTCGGGCGCCGGCATCGGCGCGCAGGAGATCGAGGCCGCGCTCACGGGCCAGCTCGCCGAGGTGCTCTACTCGTTCGGGCAGCGCGGCGACACCGACGCGGCGCCGTGGTGGCGCGGTCCGCACTATCGCGTCGTGCACGTGGGGCACGGCATCGGCGCACGCTGGCAGCGGGTCGCCGTCGGCGCGCCGGGCGCGCCCGGACAGCACGGGCCGCACGGACAGCACGTTGCCGTGGGATAGCGGCGCTGTGGCCGCGCGACGCACCGAGACCTGGCTGCAGGCCAGCGCGACGGGCAACGGCGTCGGCGTGAGCATCGTCGAGCACGACGACCGTCATCTCGTGATCACGGTGCTGCCCAAGCTGTGGCGGCGGGGCCGGTCGGTGTCGTGGCGGGTCGACGTGCGCGACGAGCCCGTGACGCACGTCGCCGTGTTCGAGCGCGACCGCGTCGTGCTGCCGCCCGAGTGGGCCGACGCGCTCCTCGACGCGGAGCAGGTGCTGGGACTGCCGCCCGGCGGACTGGACGGGCTCGGCGGGCTGAGCGGGCCGGGCGGGCTCGGCGGGCCGGATGCCGACGAGGGCGAGCACGAGCCGCTGTGGACGCCCGTCTTCCCCGGTCGCTCGTCGTCGCTGCGCCCCGCGGGCGACCTCGCCGACGTCTACGTGGGGCAGGGCGCCGTCGCCGCGTCGCGGGCGCCGGAGCACCTGTGGGAGCTGATCGAGGTCGCCGGCATCGAGCCGCCGCTGCCGGAGAGCTTCCCGTTCGGCGCGCTGCGGCACGCGTACCCGCGGCTGCGCGCCGTGTACATGCGCACGTTCCTGGAGCGGGTCGGCGCGGCGCTGCCGCACCGGCGCCCCCAGTACCTCGCGCGCGTCGAGCCGCTGGGCGTCGTGCGCGGGCGCATGGTCCCGCGCGACCTCATCGTGCGCGAGGCGACCGCGCGGCTGCCGGTCGTGTGCGAGTACGAGGAGCTGACGACCGACACGCCCCTGTGGCAGCGGGTGCGCGCGGCGCTGCTCGTGTGCGCGGGGCACTCGCACACCGGCATCCGCGACACGGCGGCGCTGCACGACGCGCGGCTCACCGACGTCTCGGTCGTGCCGATCCCGGTGGCCCGTGCGCTGGATGCGGGCGTGCTGCGCCGCGAGGAGCTGCGCGCGATCGACACGATGGCGCGCGCGATCCTCGACGACGCGATCGGGTTCGGCTCCGAGTCGGCGGCCGACCGGGGCATCGCGGTGTCGGTCAAGGTGCCCACGAGCCGCGTGTGGACGAGGCTCATCGTGCAGGCCGTCGACGGCTACGGCTTCACGGTGCCCGCGGAGCCGCTGCCGCTGGAGGTCTTCGAGGGGCAGGGGCACGCGCACCCCGACGTGCAGCTCGACCTGCCGGGGCGTCCCGCGGCGCTGCTCGTCGACGGCATCTACTCGCGCATCTCGGGGGAGTGGGCCAGCGTGAGCGGCAGCGCCCAGTATCAGATGCACGCGCTCGCGACGGCGGCGGGCTGCCCCGCGGTGATCGTCTACCCGGTCGCGCCCGTGCGGTCGCCCGTCGCGCCGCGCGCCGCGTCGATCGTGCGCGGCCGCCTCGGCACCGAGCGGCGCGTGCTCACGGGAACCGTGCCGCTGCCGTTCCCGATGCCCGGCCACCCCGCCATCCCCGTCGACCGCGCCGCGCTCGCCCGCATGCTGCGCCGCGAGTTCGCGGACGCCGCGTCGTCCCCCTGACCGCCCCGCGGACGCCGCGTCGTCCCCCTGACCGCCCGCGGGCGCGCCCGGTCGCGGGCGCAGCCGCCGTCGACCGGCCCGGATCGTGGGCGCTTCTTGCCGCTTCCCGGTGCGCCAAGCGACCACGGTCGCCCCCGATCCCGGGATGCCGGGAAATGGTGGGCGCCTGTTGTCGGGCCGGCGGATAGGTGGCGGCGATAAGCGTCCACGACTTCGGATGCCGGCATCCGCGCCGCTCGCGCAGTCGCGCCAGGGGAATGCGGCGAGGATGACGAAATGAAGCAGCGGAAGTCATGTGCGTGCGCGAGCGTCTGTCATCCGGCGGCAGCGGGATCCGAGGCAGCCTGGAAAGCGTCTCACTGGTGCGGAAGAAGAACTCCTTGTGCGGATTTTGAGCGTCGACTAGTCTCAGTCCCAGGATGATTCGGGGGGATCTGATGCGCGCACGTGCACGTTCGATGGCAATCATTTTCGGAGTCGTGCTTGGGTTGATCTTTTCGGCCGCTCCGGCGAATGCGGCGATAACGGCGCCCGGTTGGTTCGGGTGTGATTGGTACTCACGGCTCGCAAACACGGGAAACGTGAGGGTTGGGTACGTCAACCCGCAGCCCACTGGGTGGGGTGACGGCGTGGCCAACAGTTTCTACGATCGCGCATACGACGCCACTGTTCGCTGGGGTAATTTCCTCAGCATATACTCCCCGACGAGCAATAGTCTTCAATGGGTTGGGGTCACAAGTTCCACCAACACGGCTCACATCGCATTTCGGAATGAGGATTTGAGCGGCATGGGGTCGGGCGTCCTGGGCTATGCGCATCTTCCGTCCCGGTGTTCGGGGATCAATCCCCCCATACAATCGCCCATACCTGGAACCGTGTATGTCGGGATCAACAACCGCCCCGACTGGTTCGTGCAGGACAACAGTCGGCGGACCCTGTGGGAGGGGTGTAGCCCTAGGTATACGCCTCAGAGCGTGAACTACACGTGCAGTAAGGTCTACGACGCCGGTTCGCTGTGGGTTCATGAGATGGGTCATGCGCTCGGTATTCCTCACCCGAGCAATGTGAGCGCGAAGGCGCAAAGCGAAGCAAAATGCCAGAGCGTGCCTCTTGATCAGGCGTCGATGTGCTCGACGATGGCCGTCTATCGCACCCACTTTCGGACGCTCGATGCGTGGGATACGGCGAGTCTCGATGCCCAGTACTGAGAGCGTTGCTCAACCCTCGTCGAGAGGAACACGACGGTGATGGAGAACCGAAGAAGGTGGCAGGCCATCGCGCCGCTTCTCGTGGGTGTGGTTCTGGTGGGCTGCGCCACGCCGGCCGTATCGTCGCACGCGGCGGAGGACGCCGTCGACGCCTCTGCGTTCGTAGCCCCGGAGCCGGGAACGCTCGCCCCCGGTTGCGGATCGATGACGCAGTTCGACTATGCGGAGGGCAGCGGTGGGCGATCTGTGGATGATGCGGTCGCGGCACTGAGCGAGTCCCTGTCGCGTTCTCTGGAAGAGGGCACGTCCAAGGAGTGGCCCTGGTCTGCCGAGGACATGACCACGACCGTGCAGGGGGCATCGGCGCAGTACACCGACCCTCGCCTGTCGGATGAGAAGGCCGGCGTCATCGCGCTGGATTCCTTCTCGTCCGACGGTGAGTTCCTGGGCCATCTGCAGGTCACCCGGGATGCGGCCGGGACATGGAACGTCAGCGGCATCCTCGTCGCACACGAGAACGGCGAGCCGTGCCCCGTGATCCCCGCCGGCTGACCGGCCGACGGCCTCCGCGAGGGTGCCGGTTCTCCGCGAGGCCGGTCGTGTCCCGGACTGCCCTGCGTCACGCGCCGACGGTGCGGAGGGTGCGGGCGGCGATGGCGACGCGCAGGCGCTGGCCCCAGCCGAGGGTGAGCCGGTCGGCCTCGACGCCGTCGCCGAAGGCGACGAGCGCGTCGGACTCCACGCGCAGGGTGAGGGACTCGGGGCCGTCGAGGCGGCCCGCGACGAGGTCGGCGCCCGTGCTCGGCGACGGCCACGGCTCGCGCACGAACCAGGCGAGACCCGCGGCATCCGGTTCGGGGAGCGCGAGCGCCGGCGCCTGGATGCGGGCGATCGACCGGCACCAGCCGCTTGCACCCGTGCCGGTGCCGACGATGACGCCCGACGACGACTGCCGCTCGGCGGCCCCGCCGACCTCGAGCGTGTAGCGCGCCGACTGGTGGCCCGGCTGGCCGATCATGATCTCGTTGAGCGCGACGAGCGACTGGCCGTCGTCGGCGCGCACCTCGACCATCGTGCGCTCCCGCAGGGGCGCGGTGCCCGCGTGCGTCGCCTCGAGCAGGCCGGCGGCCGCGTCGGGCGGATGCGGCACGAGCACGCCCGCGTTCTCGCCGGGCAGCGGGTCGATGCCGATCACGGGCTGCGCGCGCAGGTATTTCGCGGCGTTCGCGACGAGCCCGTCCTGCCCGACGACCACGACGACGTCGCCCGGCTCGAACACGAACCGGGGCAGCTCGTCGCGCTCGACCGTCGCCCGCCGCCAGTCGGCGGGGATGCCCGCCGCGACGTCGGCGAGGGCGGCCCGGATGCGATCGTCGCGCTCGGTGACCGCCTGCAGGGTCTGCCCGCGCCCCTCCAGGAAGAACGCGACCTGGCCGCGCGTGCCGTGCCGCGCGAGCAGCGCGGTCAGCTCGGTGTCGCGGCGCACGATCACGGCACGCGGGGCGCTCATGTCAGTCGCCTCCCTTCGGGCCGGCGCCCGCGGCCGCGCGCCCGTCGGGCCGTCCGCCGCCCAGCCGCCCGATCAGGTCGGTGAGCAGGTCGGGCGTGACCGTGAGGTGGTCGATCGCGGGCAGGCTGCCGGCGAGCTCGCGCAGCGCCAGGGCCGTCAGGATGCCGGCGGGCAGGTCGCGCACGGCATCCATCCGCGCCCGCTCGGCCGCGGCTGCCGCCGCGCCCAGGGCACGCTCGGCGTCGGCGCGGGCCTGCGCGTTCAGGCGGATGCGCTCGGCTTCGGCCTCGGCGGCGATCGCGGACGTCGCGGCGGCCTGCTCGGCCTCGGTGCGGCTGTGGCGTCCGCGCGTCACGACGAGCTCCTCCTGGCGCTTGGCGAGCTCGATCTGGTTGGCCAGCTCGTTCTCGCCGATCGCCGCCTCGCGTTCGACGGCGAGGGCGCGGCGGGCGAACGTCGCGCGGTCGGCATCCTGCTGGATCGCCTCCCGTGCCGGCGTCTGCAGTGCCCGTTCGACGTCGGGCTCGGCGCGCAGCAGCGCGAAGCGCACGCCGACGATCTGCACGCCGAGGTCGGCGAGGCGCTCGTCGGCGGCGAGCAGCTCCGTCGCGCGGGCGCCGAGGCGGGCGAGGTCGGTGCGCAGTGCCTCGTCGAGGCGCAGCGGCTGCAGCAGGTGCACGACGACCGCGGTCGCGGCGCCGTGCAGGGGCGCGGCGATCGCCTCGAGCGGCCGCTCGACCCAGGTGCCGTCGGTCAGGTCGATGGAGAAGTCGATGCGCCGGGCGGCGAGATCGGGGTCGGCGATGCGGAACGTGACCGTCGCGGGGGCCGAGAGCTGCTGCAGGTCGGCGGTGCGCAGGCCGACCACGACGGGGAGCTCGCGGTCGTCGAGCGGCACCTCGCTGATCGTCGCGTCGAGCGCGCGGAACCAGAAGGCCTGGCCCGGTCCGGCGTGGCGCACGGCGCCGCGGCGCTGGTGCCGCACGTGCATCGTGGGGGCGGCGCTCAGGTGCCGCAGGAACGGGCGCGGGGTGATGGTGGCCATGGCATCCTCCTTCGGTGATGTCGTCATAATGACGATAACGCGGATGCTGATTATCGTCAAGATGACGATTTATGGTCGAGGGGACGTAGGGTGGACTCATGACGCCCTTCTCGTTCGCGGTGACCGCCGACCTCATCGTGCTGACCATCCGCGACCGCGTGCTGCAGGTGCTGCTGGTCGAGCGCGGCATCGCGCCGTTCGCCGGATCGTGGGCGCTGCCGGGCGGCTTCGTGCGCGACGGCGAGGAGCTCGAGCAGGCCGCGTACCGCGAGCTCGCCGAGGAGACCGGGGTGTCGGACGGCGTGCACCTCGAGCAGGTGCGCACGTACGGTGCGCCGGGGCGTGACCCGCGCGGGCGCGTGGTCACGATCGCGTGGCTCGCGATGGCGCCCGACCTCGCCGACCCCGCCGCCGGCGCCGACGCGAGCGCCGCGCGCTGGTGGCCCGTGTCGGCCGTCGAGCGGGGGGACCTGGCGCTGGCGTTCGATCACGGCGCGATCTTCGCCGACGCGCTCGAGCGCGCCAGGGCGAAGCTCGAGTACTCCGCTCTCGCGACGGCGTTCTGCCCGCCCGAGTTCACGATCGCGCAGCTGCGCGCCGTGTACGAGGCCGTGTGGGGCGTGCCGCTCGACCCCCGCAACTTCCACCGCAAGATCACGGGCGCCGAGGGCTTCGTCGAGCCCACGGGCGGCCTCGCCCGCGACGGCGGACGCCCGGCCCAGCTGTTCCGCCGCGGTCCGGTGGGCCAGCTGCAGCCCCCGCTCACGCGCCTCGGGCCCGCCGGCCTCTGACCCGCGCCGGCCTCGAGAAGTCCTGCACGGTGCACGCCAGGGTCGGGGCTCAGCGGCGCCGGGTGATCTCCGCGACGGCGGACCAGTCGAGCGTCGACAGTTCCTCGTCGGCGAGCGCCTCCTCGAAGATCTCCTGGATGACGGGGGCCGTCGGCAGCGCCGCGCCGGTCTCGGCGGCCGCCGCCCGGGCGAGGGAGAGGTCCTTGAGCCCCAGCGCGACGCTGAAGGCGGGCGGCGTGTAGGAGCGGCCCGCGATGAGCGCCCCGTAGCCGACGTACGCCGCCCCCGTGTACGCGGCGTCCGTGAGGATCTCGACGAACGTGCTCCCGTCGACGCCGCCGCGCTCGATGAGGTTCAGCGACTCCGCGAGGGTCTGGAGGGTGTGGATGAGGTTGTAGTTCACGCCGATCTTGACGAGGTTCGCCTTCTCCGGGGCGGCGCCCACGCGCCAGACGCGCTTGCCCAGCGCGGGGAAGAACTCGTCGGCGCGGTCGAGCGCGTCCGATGGGCCCGCGGAGACGATGTTGAGCTGCCCGGTCGCGGCGAGGTTCGGCCGCCCGAGCACGGGCGCGGCCACGTACCGCACGCCGTGCGCCTCGTGACGGGCGGACAGCTCGCGGGCCTTCTCGAGGCTGACGGTCGCCATGTTGACGTGCACGCTCCCGGGCGCCGCCGCGAGGACGGCATCCGTGAAGACCGCGTCGGTCGCCGCGTCGTTGGAGAGCATCGAGAACGCCACGCCGGCGTTCAGCGCATCGGACGGGGAGTCGACGGCGACGGCTCCCGCGGCGACGAGGGGCTCGAGCGGGGCGGCCGACCTGTTCCAGACGCGCACGGTGTGGCCGGCGTCGACGAGGCGCAGGGCCATGCCGGCGCCCATGGTGCCGAGTCCGATGAATCCGACGGTGGACATGGTGTTCTCCTTGGGGCTTCGCGGGGCGCTCCGGGTCGTGGAGCGGGCTAGGGGTTCAGGGGTCTCGTCGACTTGCGTTCGACGAACTCCGGGGCGAGCATGATCCGCGCCGCGTCGGGGCTGTCGCCGGCGATGGCGCTGAAGGCGAGCTGGGCGCTGTGCCTGCCGAGCTCGAAGCTGGGCAGGCGCACCGTCGTGAGGGGCGGGTCGAGGTGGTCGCTCAGCGGCGCGTCGTTGTAGCCGACGATCGACACGTCGTCCGGGCAGCGCAGGCCGACGTCGCGGAGGGCGTCGAGCGCGCCGACGGCCATCAGGTCGTTGTGCGCGAAGATGGCGGTCGGCTGCCGGCCGGCGGGCTGGCGGAAGAGATCGGCGGTGAGGCGCCGGCCCTCGGCGACCGAGGCCTCGAGCGCCACCGCCCCCGTCGACACGTCGATCACGTCGGGCGAGGCCGCGATCGCGGCGCGATAGCCGTCGCTGCGGCCGAGGAACGACGAGATGCGCTGGGTGCCGGGCAGCTGCGCGATGCGCCGGTGTCCCAGCCGGATGAGGTGGTTCACGGCGATGCGGGCGCCCTGGACGTCGTCGTGCAGCACCTCGCGGTGCCGGTCGGGGCGCCCCAGGTCGATCTGCGGGCCGAAGCCGCGCACCGCGAGCACGACGGGCACGCGCGACTCGACCTCGGCGACGAACTCTTCGTCGGTCGTGTGCACGGCGCTGAGGATGAGCCCGTCGACCCGGTTCCGCAGCAGTCGCGTGACGACGCTGCGCAGCAGCGCCGGGTCGTCGTGCGTCTCGGCGACCAGCGGCATCGCGTCGCGCGCGCGCGCCTCGAACTCGATGCCGCGCAGGACCGAGACGACGAAGGGGTTCGCGAGGTCGGCCACGACGACGCCGAGCGCCCCGGTCGTGCCCTTGCGCAGCGACTGGGCGACCGCGTTCGTGCGGTACCCGAGACTGTCGGCGGCCGCCTGGACCCGCGCCCTCGTGGCCTCGCTCACGAGGTGCGCCTGCTCGTCGCTCAGCGCGCGCGACGCGGTCGCGACGTGCACCCCGGCCTTCTTCGCGACGTCCTTGAGCGTGGGTACGCGGGAGTCGGCCACTGTCATCACCTCGGGCTCTCATGCTCGAACCGCGGGAATCCGCGACTCAGGCAATTATCGTCACGGATGGATGAGCGTCTTGATCGCGGGCGGCCGACCCTCCGACATCGGCCGCAGCGCGCCGTCGACGAGATCGTCGAGCGGGAGGGGCGCCGGCGCGATCTCGCCCCACTGCCCCCGGCGCGCCGCGACCAGCCGTGCCGCCTCGGGGAAGTCCGTCTCGCGCACCATCGCGTTGGTGCCGATGAGGCTGAGCTCGCGGACGGTGACCCGCGCGAGGTCGATCGTGCGGGGCGCCTTGTGGATGCCGACCATCACGATCTCCGTGCCCATCGGCACGATGTCCAGCGCGAGCTGCAGGCCCGGGTCGGAGCCGGTCACCTCGAAGAACACGGGGATGCGGTCGGTGAACTCGTCCGCGATCCGCTGCCGGGCCTCGTCGGTCCCGGCGAGGATCGTCACGTCCGCGCCGAGCGAGCGGGCGATGCCGAGCCGCTCCTCGGACAGATCCACGGCGACGACGCGCGCGCCGGCGTCGACGAGCGCGCTGATGAGGAACGCGCCGATGCCGCCGACGCCCTGCACGACGGCGACGTCGCCCGGCCGGAGGCGCGCGCGGCGCATCGAGTGCACGGCGATGGCCATCGGCTGCGCGAGGGCGGCCTCGTCCGGGCCGAGGCCCAGGACGCCGACGTCGACGCAGCTGCCGAGCGGCGCCGACACGTAGGCGGCGAGCGCGCCGTCGCGGTGCAGGCCGACCGCCGCGTACCGGCGGCAGAGGTTCGAGCGGCCGCCCGTGCATTCGTCGCACTCGCCGCACGGCATCGAGCCGCACGACGCGACGAGCCTGCCGATCCACGACGGGTCGACGCCCTCGCCCACGTCGACGACCGTCCCGGCGAACTCGTGCCCCACGATCATCGGGCCGACGTGTCCCGTCACGGGATGCGGCACCTCGATGGGGAAGAGCTTCGGGCCGTTCGCCCACTCCGCCGCATCGGTGCCGCACACGCCGACCGCCGAGACCTGGAGCAGCAGCTCGCCGGGCAGCGCGGAGGGGACGGGGACCGACTCGATGCGGATGTCGCCCTTGCCATGCATGACGGCGGCGCGCATGGTGTCGGAATCGGGCGTGAATGTCGTTGTCGCGGGCATCGGCGACGCTCCTTCGATCGGGAAGAGGGGCTCAGTAGGGGTTGGCGACGACGAGCTCGTCGGCGGGGTACTTCGTGATGACGACCGGGCCGTCGTCGGTGATGACGACCTCCTCCTCGATGCGGGCCGCCGAGTATCCGTCGGACGCGGGGCAGTAGGTCTCCACGGCGAAGACCATGCCGGTCTTGATCTCGACGGGCTCCCGGTAGCTGTTGAGGCGCGAGATGATGGGGCGCTCGTGCAGGCCCAGGCCGAGTCCGTGGCAGAACTGCAGGCCGAAGGCGGAGAGCTCGTCGTCGAAGCCGAGCGACTCGGCGGTCGGGAACAGCGACGCGATCTCGTCCGATCCGACGCCGGGCTTGATCGCGGCGATGGCGTTGTCCATCCACTCGCGGGCCCGGGAGTAGGCGGAGCGCTGCGGGCCGGTCGCCCTTCCGACGCTGAAGGTGCGGTAGTAGCAGGTGCGGTAGCCGTTGAACGAATGGATGATGTCGAAGAACGCCTGATCGCCGGGGCGGATGATGCGGTCGGTGAAGTTGTGCGGGTGCGGGTTGCAGCGCTCGCCCGAGATCGCGTTGATCGCCTCGACCTGGTCGGATCCGTACTCGTAGAGCTTCTTCGCGGCGAGGGCGACGATCTCGTTCTCGCGCACGCCGGGCTTGAGCGCCTCGACGATGTCGGTGTAGACGCCGTCGACCATGGCCGCCGCCTGGTTCAGGAGCATGATCTCGTCGACGCTCTTGATCTCGCGGGCGTCGAGCATGTGCTGCTGCGCGTCGACGACCGTGAAGCCCTGCCGCTGCATCTCGAAGAGGAACGGCGGCTCGACGATGTCGATGCCCACCGGGGCGTTCTGCAGGCCGAGGTCGGTGAGAATGCCCTTGATCTGCGTGACGGCGTCCCGCATCAGCCCCGCGGTCGGCGCGACGGCGCCGCGGAAGCCGAGGAAGCCGGGGTGGTTGTGGTCGTGCCGCAGCCAGGGGGAGTAGAGCTGGTGGTGCTTGACGGCCGACCCGAAGTCCCACAGGTGCGGCTCGCCGCCGCGCGTGAGCAGCGCGTACCGGATCATCTTGTCGCCCAGGGCGCCGCCGACCCACGACTGCGTCGTGTAGCGGATGTTGTAGAAGTCGAAGAGCAGGAACGCCCCGCACTCGCTCACCTCGAGGGCGCGCTGTGCGCGCTCGAGCCGGTAGCCCCGGAGCCTGTCGAAGTCGACACGGGTCTCGTAGTCGACGCCGAGGAGGCCCGGAGTCAGAAGCGGCCGTGCCGCCGATGCCTCTCCCATGAGGAACCGTCACTTCCGTCGTAGTCGGTTGTCGTCATCGGAAACGTAGCAGTGACAACAATCGTTTGCAAGATGCCGGCGGATGCCGGTTGTCTGTCAGTATCCCGCGATACACATGGACACTGCGCCGGTTGACCTGACGGTCGAGATCTGTCATCATGACACCTGACTGCAATCGTTCGCAGTGATCAAGCACCATCGTCGGGCCCGAATCTGGCGTTGAGACTTCGAAGGAGAAGCGCATGCGCACACGGACAGCACTGACATCGACCGCACTTCTGGCCGCGGGGATGCTCCTCATTGCGGGGTGCTCCTCGGGCGGTGACAATGGGTCGAACGGCGAGGGCGGCGGCGAGGCCGCGGCCGGCGAGCAGAAAGTGTTCTTCCTGCTGCCGAACACGACCACGACCCGGTTCGAGAACCGCGACGCGCCCGCGTTCATCGAGGCGATGAAGGAGTACGCGCCGAATGCGACGGTCACGGTCGACAACGCGGAGGGCGACCCGACGAAGCAGCAGCAGCAGGTCGAGGACGCCGTGACCCGCGGGGCCGACGTCATCGTGTTCGTGTCGGCCGACGCGAACCTCGCCGCCGGCTCGCTCGCCGTCGCGGCACAGGCCGAGGTCCCCGTCGTGCTGTACGAGCACGATGCGGTGGGCGGCCCGGCGGAGGCGCACGTGCTGTTCGACGCGCTGGCGGTCGGCCAGGCGCAGGGCGAGCGCGCCGCCGAGCTCATCGAGGGCATGGCCGGTGACGGCCTCAAGGTCGCGCGCATCAAGGGAAGCCCCGGCGAATACGGGACCAACCAGTATCAGAAGGGTCAGGACGAGTTCCTGGAGCCGCTGATCGCGTCGGGCAAGATCGAGGTGGTCTGTGAGCAGAACATCACCAACTGGGACCCGGTCGCGGGTCAGGCGTTCATCGAGGACTGCCTCGCGCAGAACGACAACGCCCTCGACCTGATCATCAGCATGAACGACGGCCTCGCGGGCGGGGCGATCGCGGCGCTGACGACGCAGGGCCTCGACGGCCAGGTCGTCGTGACCGGCGGCCAGGACGCGAACCTCAACGCCGTGCAGTACATCGTGCAGGGCAAGCAGGACAACACCGTCTACAAGAACCTCACCGACCAGGCCCGCGCGGCGGCGCAGGTGGTGGCGTCGATCCTGTCGGGTGGGGGTGTGCCGTCGGAGATGGTCAATGGGGTGGTGGACAACGATTTCGCGGAGATCCCTGCGGTGTTCCTGCCGGTGGAGAACGTGACGATCGACAACGTGGGCGATGTGGTCGAGGACGGGGTGTGGACGTGGGAGGAGATCTGCCAGGGGGCGGAGACCGTTCCCGTCTGCGCCGACAACCTCGGCTGAACGCCCGGACCGAAACTCAATCAACCAAGGAGGGCGAGGGCATGGGCGACACCGTCAAGCCGCTTCTCGAGCTGCGGAGCGTGTACAAGTCGTACGGCGCGATCCGCGTGCTGCGGGGCATCGACATCCACATCAACCCCGGCGAGGTCGTCGGCCTGGTCGGCGACAACGGCGCCGGCAAGTCGACGCTCATCAAGACGCTCAGCGGGATCGTGCGCCCGGAGGAGGGGGAATACCTCTTCGACGGCCGGCCGCAGGACATCAAGGGGCCGCACGATGTCACGGCGCTCGGCGTGCAGACCGTCTACCAAGACCTCGCCCTCTGCGACAACCTCGACGCCGTGCAGAACCTGTTCCTCGGCCGCGAGCTCGTGGGCGGCCCGCTCGGACTGCGCCGCGTGCGCCGCGCCGAGGAGGAGCAGCGCGCGCGCAAGGTGCTGCGGCAGCTGCGGCTCGACAGCATCTCGCTCACCCGCCCGGTGAGCGCGATGTCGGGCGGCCAGCGGCAGAACATCGCCATCGCGCGGTCGATCCTGTGGCAGCCGAAGGTCGTGCTGCTCGACGAGCCCACGGCGGCCCTGAGCCATTCGGCGGCCGAGCAGGTCGGCAAGCTGATCCGCACGCTCGCCGACGAGGGCCTCGGCGTGCTCGTCGTCTCGCACGACATCCATCACTTCGTGCTCGACGTGACGGACCGCATCGTCGTGCTGCGGCTCGGCGCCGTCGTGGCCGAGTTCGACTCCAAGAAGGTGACCGGAGAGACCGTGGTGAACGCCATGGTGGGAGGAAATGAAGGGGTGAACTCCGCCCGATGAGCGAGACGACCAAAGACGAGACCCTGACGGGCACGATCCTGCCCGTCGAGACGCCCCCCAAGCGAAGGCTCACGGCGCTGCTCGCCGGAGACCTGCGCGCGCTTCCCGTGCTGCTCGCGCTCGCGCTCCTCGTGATCTTCTTCGCGACGCAGAGCGACGTCTTCCTCTCCAGCCGCAACCTGTCGAACCTGCTCGTGCAGACCGTCGTGACCGGCGTGCTCGCGCTCGGGATCGTCTTCGTGCTGCTGCTCGGCGAGATCGACCTGTCGGTCGCGAGCATCAGCGGGCTCTGCGCCGTGCTGATGGCCAAGCTCGCCGTCGAGTCGGGGCTGTCGCCCTGGATCGCCGTGCCGCTCCCGATCCTGCTCGGCGCCGCCATCGGCGCGCTGACCGGCTTCTGGTCCACGCGCTTCCTCGTGCCCACCTTCGTGATCACGCTCGGCCTCGGGCTCGTGCTCAACGGCATCCAGCTCGCCGTCCTCCCCACGTCGGGCAACATCGCGCTGCTCGGGACCGGCATCGAGGCCATCGCGGGCACCTACGTCTCGGGCGTGTGGTCGTACCTCGTGCTGCTCGTCGCGATCGTCGCGTTCGTCGGCCTCAAGTGGAGCGACCACGCGCGGCGGGCGGCCCACGACCTGCCGTCGTCGCTCAGCAAGACGGTGATCACGCCCGGCGCGATCTTCGTCGTCGTCTGCACGCTGCTCGTCGTGATCCTCAACTTCAACCAGGGGATCCCGGTGCCCGTGATCATCTTCGCGGCCCTCCTCGGGCTCGGCACGTACGTGCTGTCATCCACGCGGTTCGGCGTGCACGTCTACGCCACCGGAGGCAACAAGGAGGCCGCGCGCCGGGCCGGCATCAACACGCGCAACGTGACCATGCTGTGCTTCGCCCTCGCAGGAGGCCTCGCCGCGCTCGCCGGCGTCATCGCGGCGTCGCGCATCCTCGGCGTCTCGGTCTCGTCCGGCGGCGGCATCGGCGGCGGCGCCCTGCTGCTGAACTCGATCGCGGCCGCGGTCATCGGCGGCGTCAGCCTCTTCGGCGGTCGCGGCCGCGCATCGGCCGCCCTCCTCGGGGCGCTCATCATCGGCGTCGTCAGCAACGGGCTGAACCTGATGGGCGTGTCCTCCGACGTGCAGCTGATCGTGACCGGCCTCCTGCTGGTCGGCGCCGTCACCATCGACCGCACGGTCGAGCGCCTGAGCGGACCCGGTCAATGAGCGCCCAGGCGGTCCGCGAGCGCGTCGCGGTCGACGAGGGCGTCGCGGGCGGCACGATCGTCCGCGTCGACGCCGGCGGCGCGGGCGCCGCGGGCTGGGCCGACGACGTGCAGGGGCCCTCGGCGCAGGTCATCGACGCGGTCAACGCGCACGTCGCCGCGACCCCCGCGGCGCCGCTCGTCGTCACGGTCACCGTGGCGGGGGCCGGACGGCTGGAGGAAGCGCTCGTGCAGGCCGTGCGCGGCATCGTCGGCACCGCGGCGCTCGAGATCAGCGGCGCCGGCGGCCGGGCGAGCACGGTCGTGGCATCCGCCTCGACCCTTTCCGACGACGTCCGCGCCGTCGAGGAGTACCTGCTCGACGAGGCCCGGGGCGGCTACACGACCGGCGCGACGATCGACCTGCGCGGCGGGCCGGTCGAGGGCCGCGCCGACGACGGCGCCGTGCTCGTCACCGGCGCCGCGGGCGGCCTCGGGTTCGCCGCGGCGGAGGCGATCGCGGGCTCCGGCCGCCGCGTGGTGCTCACGGACCGCGCCGGTGACGCGCTGACCTCCGCCGGGGAGCGCCTCGGGATGCCGACCGTGGCCTGCGACCTCACCCGGCCGGAGCAGCTCGCCGCGCTCGCCGCCTCGCCGGAGCTGGAGGGCCTCGACGCGGTCGTCGTGCACCACGGCGTGGGCGCGTCGACGCGGTTCGGCGCCGACTACGACCGTGCCGCGTCCGACCGCTCCCTCGTGCTCAACGGCACGACCGTGTTCGACGTCGTCGAGCTGCTGCTCCCGCGGCTGAGGCCGCGCGGCGGCACGGTCGTGATCCTCTCGTCGCAGGCGGGACTCACGGCCGAGGCGGGGAACGGCCCCTACTGCGCCGCGAAGTTCGCGGTCATGGGATACGTGACGTCGCTCGCGCAGGCGCTCGCGGGAGACCGGATCGCGGTGCACGGACTGTGCCCGGGACCCGTCGACACCCCGCTCATGCGTGCCGCGTTCGCGGGCTTCGCCATCGACCTCGGCGAGGATCCGGAGGAGTTCACGGCGCGGCGTCTCGCCGCGATCCCGCTGGGCCGCGCCGGCGACCCGCAGCAGATCGGCGCGTCCACCGCCCTGCTGCTCCGGCTGCACGCGACCGGGGTCGTGCTCGCGCCCACGGGCGGCGAGACCCTGTCCTGACGAGACCGTCCGATGCGAAGGAGAAAGAGATGAAGGTGCTTCTGAACGCCGATGTCCCCGCCGTCGTGCAGCACGGCGGCACGGTGCGCAGCTATTTCATGTACGAGCAGCAGGAGCTGCGCGACGAGACGATGGGCTCGTTCCTCGAGTTCGTCAACGAGTTCACCGTGGCGCCCGGCGCGTTCGTCGAGCCGCACTTCCACAACTCGCACGAGTTCTACTACGTGCTGACGGGCCGCGGCGTCATGCGCGTGGGCGACGAGGTCTTCCCGGTCGCGCCGGGCGACCTCGTGCACACGCCGCCCAACGTCCCCCACTCGCTGTTCGGCGGATACACGGGCGTGCGCTCGCTCGCCTTCGCCGTGGGCTTCCAGGAGCCGGGCGAGGACCACACCGCGGTGGAGTTCGACAACTGGCCCCCGGAGCTTCCGGACGCCGACATCAAGGAAAGGAAATGACGCGACATGCGCGCACTCGTCTACTCGGCCCCCGATGAGGCGGCGGTGGTCGACACGCTCGACCCCGCCTTCGGCGAGACCGACTGCCTCGTGAGGATGCGGCGGGTCGGCATCTGTCATTCCGACTTCGACCTGCTGGCGGGCAAGTACATCCTGCCGATCGAGTACCCCATCATCCCGGGGCACGAATGGACCGGCGAGATCGTCGCGGTCGGCGCGGCGGTCACCGGGTTCGCCGTCGGCGACCGCGTCGTGGGGGAGTGCTCGGTCGCCGACGACCAGCACTTCGGGTTCACGATCGACGGCGCCATCGCCGACCTCGTGCGCGTGCCCCAGGCATGGCTGCACAAGCTGCCCGACAGCATCGATGACACGATGGGCGCCCTCGTCGAGCCGTTCACCGTCGCGTACGGTGCGACGGACGAGATCGACGGCAGCGACGACGTCGTCGTCTTCGGCGGCGGCCCGATCGGCCTCTGCGCGGTCGCGTCCGCACACGCGAAGGGCGGTCGCGTCATCCTCGTGGAGCCCGACGCCGCACGGCGCGAGATCGGGCTCTCGCTCGGCGCCGATGTGGTCGTCGATCCGATCGGCATCGACGTCGTCGCCCGGATCCTCGAGCTCACCGACGGTCGCGGCGCCTCCCGCATCGTGGAGGCGACGGGCCGGCCCGCCGTGATGGCCCAGACGCTCGAGGCCGCGGCCTACGGCGCCTACATCACCAACATCGGGATCAACGTCGGCGACGAGCACCCCGCCAGGCTGGGGCTGATCGTCGAGAAGATGCTCCGCATCCGCGGCCAGGTCGGCTCGGTCGGCGTCTGGCCGCAGGCGATCAAGTTCCTGGGTCACACGGGCATCGACCTGACGCCGCTCGTCTCACAGGTGTTCCCGCTCGACGAGGCGCTGACGGCGCTCGCGGAGTCGTCCAAGCGCGACGTGAACATCAAGATCCACATCCGCCCGAACGACGGAGCGGACGCGACATGGACCTGAGCCTGACGGGAAAGACCGTCCTGCTGACCGGCGGCGCGACCGGCATCGGCCGCGCCGCCGCGGAACAGCTCATCGCCGAGGGCGCTCACGTGCTCGTCGCGGACATCGCGGCGGAGCCGCTGGCCGAGCTCGTGGCGTCGTCGCCGCAGGGCTCGGTCGCCACGATCGTGGCGGACCTCGCGACGGCGGAGGGCTGCGCGCGGGTCGCCGAGGCCGCCCTCGCGTTCGAGGGGCACGCGCCCGACATCCTGATCAACAACGCCGGCATCGGCAAGATCCGCCGCCTCGCGGACGTCTCGGACGAGGAGTGGCATCGCACGTTCGAGCTGAACTTCTTCGCGACCCAGCGGCTGTGCAGCGCTCTGCTCCCGCACATGCGGGCGCGACCGGATGCCGCCGTCGTCACGGTCATCTCCGACCTGGCGCAGCAGCCGGAGCCGACCTTCCCCGACTACTCGCCGTCGAAGGCGGCGCTGGCGAACCTCACCCGTCTTCTCGCGAAGGAGTTCGCGCCCGACATCCGTGTCAACGCGGTGCACCCCGGGCCGATCTGGACGCCGCTGTGGTCGCGGCCCGGCGGATACCTCGAGACGATCGAGGGCATCTACGGCAAGAAGGGCGACGAGGCGGTCGCCGCCCTGGTCGCCGACCGCGGCATCCCCCTCGAGCGGATGGGCACGGCCGAGGAAGTGGCGTCGTGCGTCGTCTTCCTCGCCTCCCCGCGGGCGTCGTTCGTGACGGGCTCCGCGCTCGGCGTGAACGGCGGCACCGTCGGGACCGTCTTCTAGCCCCCATCAGAAGTGTCACAAGGAGTCAAGAGATGAAGAAGTCCACGCTCGCGGCCGCGGCCGCGCTCACGCTGACGGGCGTGCTCCTCCTGGGCGGCTGCTCGGGCGGGAACGGCGGGTCCGGCGACGACGGCGACGGCGGCGAGCCGGCGGCGGGCGCGCAGAAGGTGTTCTTCCTGCTGCCGAACACGACCACGACCCGGTTCGAGAACCGCGACGCGCCCCTGTTCGTCGAGGCGATGAAGGAGTACGCCCCGGACGCGGCCGTGACCGTCGAGAACGCGGAGGGCGACCCGACGAAGCAGCAGCAGCAGGTCGAGGACGCGATCACGCAGGGCGCCGACGTCATCGTGTTCGTCGCCGCAGACGCCAATCTCGCCGCCGGCTCGCTCGCCGTGGCCGACCAGGCCGGTGTGCCGGTGGTGCTGTACGAGCACGATGCGGTGGGCGGCCCGGCGGAGGCGCACGTGCTGTTCGACGCGCTGGCGGTGGGCCAGGCGCAGGGCGAGCGCGCCGCCGAGCTCATCGAGGGCATGGCGGGTGATGGCCTCAAGGTCGCCCGGCTGAAGGGCCACCCGGGCGAGTACGGCACGAACCAGTATCAGAAGGGTCAGGACGAGTTCCTGGAGCCGCTGATCGCGTCGGGCAAGATCGAGGTGGTCTGCGAGCAGAACATCACCAACTGGGACCCGGTCGCGGGTCAGGCGTTCATCGAGGACTGCCTCGCGCAGAACGACAACGCCCTCGACCTCATCGTCACGATGAACGACGGGCTCGCGGGCGGCGCCGTCGCCGCCCTCACGACCCAGGGCCTGCAGGGCGAGGTCGTCGTCACGGGCGGCCAGAACGGCGATCTCAACGCGATGCAGTACATCGTGCAGGGATCCCTCGACAACACGATCTACAAGAACCTGTCGGTGATGGCGGATGCCGCCGCGCAGGTGGTGGCGTCGATCCTGTCGGGCGGGGGTGTGCCGTCGGAGATGGTCAATGGGGTGGTGGACAACGATTTCGCGGAGATCCCTGCGGTGTTCCTGCCGGTGGAGAACGTGACGATCGACAACGTGGGCGATGTGGTCGAGGACGGGGTGTGGACGTGGGAGGAGATCTGCCAGGGGGCGGAGACCGTTCCCGTCTGCGCCGAC